>CAWBIS010000278.1:0-3265 GCA_963788485.1 Terriglobia bacterium | reverse complement strand
GATGTTGATCAGCACGACCTTACCCTTGAATTGCGGATCGGTGTTGGAGACGATCCGGCCGTTGAGATCCGGGAAACTGAACGCGAATGGCGCATTCGGGTCCTTCACCGAAGTATGCTGATCGGCGTCGGTGGGTGCGGGCAGCCCCTCGGCGCGGGCCTCGGCCGGACGCACCGCCTTCATTTCGCTGAAACCGTGCATGCCGGCGAGGCTGACATCCAGACTGCCGTCGCTCGCGGGCTTCAGGATCAGGAGACCCGGACGGGCTCCGGAGAAATGGCTCAGGACGAACTTACCATCCTTATAGCTGCCGGTCAGGGTTCCGGTATCGCCATCGACGCGCAGGATTGCGCCGGAAACATTCGCGCCCGACTGGCGCAGAATCAGCCGCCAGGTTTTCTCGTTCTTCTTGCTGCTGTTGACGTTTTCGAGATCCCATTGGCCTGCAACCGAGGGCGCGGTTCCCGCCGACTCGGATTTCGCAGCGCTGGTCGCTTTGGTCGCCCGGATCGTATACATCTTCTTGAGCATGGGGCCGTATTCGCCTTCGAGCGTGCCATTCTTCACGGTGGCGGTCAGTTTCGCCAGATAGCTGTCGAAGTTGAGCGTCAGGACACCGTTTTCGAGTTTTCCACTACTCGAAATCTCGCGGTCGTCGCCATTGAAGAACCAGCCTTTGACGTTCGAGCCGTCCCCGGAGATTTCGAATTTGAACGGGATATCGTTCCCGTTGTACTGGATGACGGCGTCCCACAGGCCGGCCGCCGATTGCGCCCAGGCCGCGGGCGCCAGCAGAAGAAAAGTGGCTAACAGGGATTTCCGCATATTAGATAGAGAATAGGGCGCTCGGGCGGCCGAGTCAATCCCACCCGCATTGACAGGGAGAGGCCTTCGCGCTATCCTGGCCGCGAGTACCTATGAAAGTTCGATGGATCACCCCCCTCGCCGCCACTGTCTTCGCGACGACGTTGCCCCTGCTGGCCCACCATTCCTTTTCCGCCGAATACGACGAAACGAAGCCAATTAAGGTCACCGGCGTGGTAACGAAGGTCGAATGGCAGAATCCGCACATCTGGTTTTATGTGGACGTCAAGGACGATACCGGGCAGGTCGTCAACTGGGCCTTCTCGGGTGGGGCGCCGGGCCAACTGATGCGCCGCGGCATCATGCACGACGCGATCCAGCCCGGCATGACAGTCACCGTGGAGGGTTTCATGGCCAAGGATGGTTCGCACAACGGCAACGGCTCGAAGGTGACCTTTACCGACGGCCGCAGCGTCTTTACCGCGGGCAATGAACAGCCGGGCGGCAAGAAATGATTTCTCTCGACAAACGGGTGCTGGCAGGACTCGCGCTGGCCGCGGCCACGCTTTTTGCCCAGAGTTCCAGGACGGCGTTTCCGCCGCGGACGGCCGACGGCAAGCCCGATTTCAGCGGCATTTACGAATGGCCGAAAACGGACGAAGGCGAGAAATGCAGGTGCTCGGCGACGATTTTCAATAAAGCGAAATTCCCGCCGCTCAAGCCGGGCGGCGAAGCGTTTTACGAGCCGCGCACGGGCGATCCGCGTCACGACGAACCGCGCGATTTCTGTCTTCCCGCCGGATTTCCGTCGGGGATGTTGTCGGCGAACGCGGTACGGCTGGTGCAGAACCGGAATTTCCTCGTGGTGGCGCATGAATTCCAGGCGATGACGCGCCTCATCCCGCTGGATGGCCGCGCGCATCGGAAGGGCCTCGAACCCAGCTATTACGGCGACCCGGTGGGGCACTGGGAAGGCGACACCCTGGTGGTCGAAACCAACGGATTCAAGCGCTGGGGACTCGACGATTACTTTTACACGAACCCGAATGAATACCGGATGCACAGCGATGCGCTGACAACGATCGAGCACATCAGCTGGAAAGACCCGAAGACGCTGGCGTACCGGATTACGATCGACGATCCGAAGATTTTTACGAAGGCCTGGTCGCAGGATTTCACCATGACCCTGCATCCGGACTGGGATCAGATGGGGATTTTCGAGTATGTGTGCGAAGAGAACAACCGCTGTCCGGGCGGCAAGTGCGGCGGCAAATAACGCCAGCGAATTTCCCAGGTCCAGCAGGCTGAAGCCCGGTCCGCAGGCTCCGGAAATTCAGTGGGTGGCGCTCGCTGGAGATGGTGAATCAGTGGCGCAGTTCGATTCCGAGGCAGTTCGCTGAGAGAGTGGAGCAACCGTCTACCTGTACGTGAATCGCCAGTTCCATGCGTTTCAATCGTACTCAGACGACTGGGCGCGCAACCTCGCCACGGCCATCTCCCCCAGAGAAGTCCGCCGGAGTCACGCGCCAGCCAATCCGTTACTCTGTTGTATCGTGAGAGAGTTTGCCGATTCCAGAGAATTTGCACGGTCCGACGCGCATTTCAACAGCTTTCTTCCCATTTGATTTCTGTGAGTTACGGGCCATCCCTGTGGGAATGCTGAGGGAAGTATGTTGGCGTGATGTGGATAAAACAGGAAGCGCATGATTTGTTTGGGTATTTGTGCCGGTACCGGCGAGCCGGTCGCCGTCGAATTCGGCCGGACCATCGAATCCATCCGCCGGGTCGAGCCACAGCCTGACGCACCGTACATCGCGGCAGGCTTTGTCGACATCCAGGTCAACGGTTTTGCCGGCGTCGATTTCAACAATCCGCAGGAAGCACAGTTCGGGCGATCGATCGATGCCATGCTCGCCACCGGCGTAACCCGGTGCCTCCCGACCATAATCACCGGCGCGCCCGCGGACATGCTGACTTGCCTGCGCAACCTCAACCGCGCGATTATCAGTTGGCCGCGCGGCCGCATGATTGCCGGATTCCATGTGGAGGGACCGCATATCGGCCCCGAAGACGGCCCTCGCGGCGCCCATCCCGCGCGTTGGGTGCGTCGTCCTGACCTCGACGAATTCCAGCGCTGGCAGGAGGCGACGGACGGCAAAATCCGCCTCGTCACACTCTCTCCGCATTGGGCCGAAGCGCCCCGATACATCGCGGCTGTGAAGGACGCAGGGGTCGCGGTCAGCATCGGCCACACCAGTGCGAGCAAGGATCAAATCGCGGCCGCCGTGGATGCCGGCGCTACCCTGTCGACGCACCTTGGTAACGCAGCCCCCCGAATGCTCCCGAAATTCCCGAACGTGATACTCGACCAACTCGCGGAAGATCGCCTGAGCGCCAGTTTTATCGTCGATGGCCATCATCTGGACGATGCCTTCCTGCACGTGGCCCTTCGCGCCAAAGG
>CAWBIS010000277.1:0-14898 GCA_963788485.1 Terriglobia bacterium | reverse complement strand
TGTTTTTAGAAATCCAATTGGCCCGGATATCGAGCGGCCTCGCAAACAGGACGCGAATACCAACCATCCAGAAACACAGCATCACGATAGTGGAGGCCAGCATTGGCGCGTTTACACCGCCAGAGGCCGCGAGAACCTGCTGTCGCGCTTCCGGCGATTTCATGAAGAAGATGACCAGCGCGAATCCGATGCCCAGATAGAACGCAAGAATGAGGCGGTGCTGGCGGCTTCGCAGCAGACCGCGGATGCTGAATTGCACGATCGCTGTCTGCCAGGAGTTGCCGAATCGCGGCAGCGGAAGGCCGCGGCTGCCGGGCACGATGTCGGGCTGCTCTGCAATCTTGCGCAGTGTCCGGAACCACGAAAGCACAAATGCCAGCGAGGCTCCCGCCAGGACGGTCGCAAGACCAATCCATGCCCGCCGCGCCAGCGGCGCGAGCACGGCCAGTTGCGTTCCATTCAGTTGCTGCAGAGCGCCCAGGAACCAATAGGACGGCAGCCATGAAAGCAGGCGCTGATGTTTCGGATCGGCCATCTCGCTCAGACCTTCAAACGGCGGTTGCAGGAAGTAGACGCTCATGAACAGGCAGAAAGCCGCGATTTGCAGGAACGCGGAGGAGCGCAGGAACCACCGGCGCGACAGCAGCTGGGCAGCGAATCCCTGGAGGCAAAGCACGCTGCAATAGATGAACAAGCCGGCGGCGAACATGGTGATCCAATAAGCGGCGAAAGAACGGATGCCGCGGCCCATCGCAAATGGCCACGCAAGGCCGGAGAGCGAGTTGAACACTCCAATGACGAGCAGGAGCGCCGTGGCGGACGCCGCCGCTTTGGCCAGGAACAGTGTCGAAGCCCGCAGCGGCAAAGGAGCGAGCACGAGCACGTCGCGCCGGTCGAGGAACGTCGAATCCCAACCCAGCACGGCGAACAGGCCGACAGCCAGCATGGTGGTGGCAATCACGAGATGCTCCAGGGTCAGCAGACCGATCGTCCGGACCAATGGCGGCATGCCATTGCCCATGAACGGCAGGGAAAAGCCGGCGAATACGAGGCTGACGAAAACGAGCAGCGCGGCGAACTGCCCGAGCAGTGCATTGATGTCGCCCTGAGCATGGCCCGAGAGCAATTCCGGATCCACAACGCGGAACAGGAACTGCCGGTAAAGCACGCGAAACTGGAGCTTCGTCATGACTTCAGACCTGAATCAGATCGGCTATCTGGCGTGAAATCGCGGCTGTGTCCTCTTCCACCGCAAGCTGCGAGAAAATGCCCTCGAGCGTCGGCACTGCCATCAGGGTGCGCAGGCTTGCGATGGAATCGTCGGCAACGATCTTTCCGCGATGCAGGATCACGACGCGCGAGCAGACGCGCTCCACGGTCTCCAGTTCATGGGAACTGAACAGCACCACTTTGCCGCGCGTGGCCAGTTCCGCGATCAGGCTGCGCAGGACGAGCCCGGTGCCGACGTCCAGTCCCGAAAATGGCTCGTCGAGGAGAATGATTTCGGGATTGTGCAGCAGCGCGGCGGAAAGCAGAATTTTCTGGCGCATGCCTTTCGAGTAGGCGGAGATGGGCGCGTGCCGGTCGGGGTGGAGCGAGAACAGGCGCAGCAAACCGTCGATGCGATCCGCGGTGGGCTTGCGAGGCAGATCCCGAAGTTGCCCGACCATCACCAGGTACTCGAGGCCGCTGAGATGCGAATAGAGGTGCGGGTCCTCGGGCACATAGCCCATGCGCCGCTTCCATGCGATCAGGTCGCGCCGGATGGGTTCGCCGCGGAAGAGAATTTCGCCCGACGTCATCTCAATGAGCCCGGTGATCATCTTCATGGTGGTGGATTTCCCGGAGCCGTTCGGACCCAGGTAGCCGGTAATCTCGCCGGCAGGCGCCGTGAAGCTGACGTTGTTCACGGCGGGGATGCCGAGGAAGTGTTTGGACACGCCGCGAAGTTCGAGCATTATTTTCTGAATATGGCCTGCGCCGCTTGCACCCTATGTAGCAAACTACTCTTGCGCTTGTCAAGTAGCATGCTACATAGATATAATTCCGGAGATGGCGGGCGAGCCAAAGCTTTCACACACGGCCGCTATGATTCTTCACGCCATCGGCGCGGGCTACGGCTACGGCTTCAGCGTGATGGAAACGACGGGGCTGCCCAGCGGTACGGTCTATCCGGCGCTGCGGCGCCTGGAGCGGGACGATCTGATTCGATCCCACTGGGAGAAACAGTCGATCGCGGATGCCGAGCAGCGTCCTCCGCGCAAGTATTACAAGCTGACGAGCGGCGGGAAAGCAACGCTTGACGCCTCGCTGAAACGTTATCCGCTGCTCGCCAGATTGATCCCGGTGCACCAAGCCGAGCACGCATGACCCTCCACCTTGCCATCCTCCGCGGCGCCGGCCTGTTCGTGCCGGCGCCGCAACGCGCCGAGTGGTTTGCGGAATGGAGCGCGGAACTCTGCTATATCAACCGGAGATGCGACTCGCGCCCATTGGGCTTCTGCCTCGGCGCTTTCAAAGATGCGTTCTGGTTTCGGCGGCAATGCCATTTCGGATTGCTGGAATCTCCGGGGCGATGTCTGTTGCTGCTTGGCATTCTTGCAGCCGCCGGTTCATTGGGCGCGGGCCGCACGTTGTTGTCATCGCCCTTTCGCGACGCTCGCGGACTGGTCGCCGGACACGCTCATGGACCGCTTGCCGGCGGCGCATTTTTTCGTAGAATCAATGAACCGGTGGTGCTTGCCCACGGCCCGATGCTGTTTTCGATCATCCAGGCCAGCGGCAACCTTTTCGATGTGTTGAATGTGCCGGTGCCCCGCGTCGGGCGTGAGCCGGTCTTGATCTTAAACCGCGAGGCGTGGCGGAGCTACCCGGCCAGGGACCGTCCGCGCGCCGGCCAGGTCCTCGAGATCGCAGGCCGAAAAATCCGGATTGCTGGAATGATTTCAGACGACAGTTGGCCCTTTCCGGGCCAGATCGACGCCTGGCTGCTGGAAGACGACATGCCGGCAGGCGTGGAGGGAACGGTCGTTGCGCGTGCCGCGCGATCCGCCTCTGCGCAGCCGCAGCTTCGACCTCCGCCGCGCCGGTTACTCGATGCGTTCGGCATGTTCCTGGTGGCGGCGCTGTTCGCCTGTCTGATCGCGCCGGCAACGACGAGCTTCCCGGCTCGCGGTGTCGCGGGAGTTCGATGGTGGGCATTTCTTCTGGCCAAGATCGCGCTCCTTATGAGCACCGTTTATTCCTGTGCATCGCTCGGCTTCAGCTGTGAGACGCCATTCGCAGCGATTTTCATGTTGGCCGCATGGCCCGGCGGCATCCTTGCAGTCCGCTGGGCATTGACGGACCAGCAGCGCCGCTGCCCGGTGTGTCTCCGCCCGCTCTCCAACCCCGTTCGATTCGGCAAAGCTTCCCAGACTTTCCTCGGCTGGTATGGAACGGAGCTTATGTGCAGCCAGGGCCACGGAGTGTTGCGGGTGCCGGAAATTGCAGGTAACTGCTGCAGCGAGCAACGCTGGGTGAAGCTGGACGAACTCTGCCTGCAATCCTAATTGTCGGTCGGCGCTTTTTCGAGATGATCCACTACGATCGTCTCCATCGGCGCCTTGCGCTGTTCGAGTTTGAGGCCGAGCTTCTGCACGCTTTCGAAAATGGCGTTGCCGCCGGATGGGTCCGACGCCGCGTTCGCCGGTGCATTTCCTGCATCGCCCGCGGGCGGCGCTCCAGGCAGCGCGAATCCCGCTGCCTGCGCCACCTTCATGAGGTCGGCCATCGGAATATCGAAGGCCACCTGATAGTTCCCCTTGAGCTCCGTCATATCCACCACGGGGAGATTTGCAATCTGCGACAAGGTCTCGGCGAACTTCGCCATCGTCAGCTTGCCGAATTCGTAGTGCATCCCTTCGGTTCCCATGCTCACCTTGATGTTGCCCATGGGGCCGGAAATGGTCGCGCCACCACCCTTCGGATCTCTCCGGATGTTCATGGGGCCGTTGCCGGTGTCGATGGTCGTACCGCCGGCGGGCGGAGGTGTATCGTCCTCCGGCGCCGCTTCTTTGAGCTTCAATCCGCCCTTTCCGACCATTAATGCGTATTCGGCGTGTTCTTTGGTTTCGCGATGGATGGTCAGTTTGAACCGATTCGCCAGCAGCGACTGCAGCATCTCGGGAACCAGGTCCTTCGAGACGCCCTCCGGAATTCTGGCCATGATATCCCACCGGTCTTTCGTCATCCAGGCCGGGCCGGAAACCTGGAAGGGCTTGACGTTGTAAGCGGTGCGAATCAGGTCGGTGAGCGACATGGCGCCGATATCGACGCGCGCGCCATCCACCTTCATTCCGACATGCGGAGGCTTTCCCGCCATCATCTGCGACATCAGGTCGGGCGCCAGTTTGATGGATGCGACTTCGAACTGCGGCGCAGCCGGCGTTTGCGCGAAGGCGGCCGCGCTCGCAAGCAGAAGTCCCGAGCACGTCCTGAGAATCGTTGTCATTGTGGCAGCGCGAAGGCGGTTACGGCATCGCTCGCGATCACCGCGACATACTGCTTGCCGTTCTTGCCCTCATAAGTGATCGGGTTGGCGTTGACGTTGCGCGGCAGTTTGATAGCCCACAGCTCTTTGCCGGTTTTCGAATCGAAAGCGCGGAAGCGGCTGTCGTTGGTGGCGCCGATGAAGACCAGTCCGCCGGCTGTAACGATCGGGCCTGCGCTGCCCGAGCCGCCGGTGTGCTGTTTGGCTTCGGGCAACGCTTCGGTGATGCCGAGCGGAACCTGCCACGCGATCTCGCCGGTGTTGGCGTTCACCGCGAACAAACGGCCCCATGGTGGTTTCTGGCAGGGCCAGTTGCCGATCACTTTGCCGTTGGCGTCCTTCACCTGCGCGCTGAATCCGTGGTAAGGTCCGGGGCCGTCCACGCTGCCGCGGTCGTAGAGTTGCGGCGAACCGTTGCCGCTGCCGTAGTTTCCTTTCGGGTCCTTCTTCTCCATCCACCCGACCAGCGCCGTATCGTGCGTCTGCACGTAGACGTAGCCGGTATTCGGATCGGCTGCCGTGCCGCCCCAGTTCGCGCCGCCATTGCCGGGGAAGATCATGCTGCTCTTCGGCGGCGTGCCGGCTTCGTGATAGAGAAACGGCGTGAACGGACCGGCGTTGTAGAATCCGCCGCTTTTCTCGATGAACGCTTTGCATGCGGCAACGTGTTCGGGACTCGTGTCCTCCGCCGTTACAAGATCTTCGGGTTTATAGCTCGTGCGCGCCAGCGCGGGCGGCTTCAGCGGGAATGGCTGCGTGGGCGAATACCACTCGCCGGGCACGTCGCCTTTCGGCACGGGCCGTTCTTCGACGCCGAACACCGGCTTGCCGGTCACGCGATCGAGAATGAACATCCAGCCCGTCTTGCCGATCGCCGCCAGCGCCGGGATTTTCTTTCCATCTTTCACGATGTCGACCAGGCTCGGGGCCGGAGGCAGGTCCGAATCCCAAAGGTCGTGATGCACGGTTTGGAAATGCCAGAGGTATTTGCCGGTGTTGGCATCCACCGCGACGATGGAGTTTCCGAAAAGGTTGTTGCCAGGACGGTCGCCGCCGTAATAGTTTCCCGCGGGACTGCCCAGCGGCATATAGAGGATGCCGCGCTGTTCGTCCACCGTGAGATACCAGCCCCAGACGTTCACGCCGGAGAAACCCTTCCAGCTGTCTCCCTCCCAAGTGCCGAAACCGGGCTCGCCCGGCCGGGGTACGGTGTGGAACTCCCAGAGCTTCGCGCCGGTGCGGGCGTCGTACGCGCGGGAATCCCCGGGAGGGCCGATCGGGATCTCGCCCACCGTCGCGCCCAGCATCACTACGTTGCGGTAGATTGCGGGGACGCCGCTCCAGGGCACCGTGATATCGACCATCCCTTCCTTGCCAAAGCCGGGATCGAGCTTGCCGGTGTTCGCATTCAGAGCGATCAGGTTCGAGCCGGCGGTAAAGATGATGCGCGGCGGATTATCCTTGTCGCCCGGCCAGTAAGCCACGCCGCGCGCGCCGGTGCTGAGCGTCAACGGCGCTTCCCAGACCACATTGCCCGTCTCCGGGTCCAGCGCGAGGACGCGTTTACCCGCGGGCAGATACATCATGCCGTTCACGACAATCGGCGTGGCTTCGGGATTTCCGCCGCCACCACCGCCGGCCCCGCGGCCCGCGGCTCCACGTCCACCCGCGTCCCCACGTCCACCCGCGGCCTCGTTTTCCCGGCCCGGGGCGGGGACTGGCGCGGCGCCAACCAACTTATAGCTCCAGGCCAGGCCGACTTTCGAGACGTTGCTCTTGTTGATCTGCTTGAGCGGCGAATAGCGGGTGCCTGCGAGATCGCGCGTATACATCGGCCAGTCGTTCGGATTGTCCCTGGTTTTGGTTTGACCATACAGAATTGACAAAGCCGCAGCCGCGGCCACGAGGAAGGAAATACGAACGCGCACCATCACGACACGTAGGGTATCAAAGTCGGGCTGAAGGCCGGTCCCGGAGATCATGTCAGGATTTCCGCATGACCCGTCCGCACGGCAAAGGTTTCTATACGGGGATCGGGCTTTTCGCGCTTCTGGCAGGGTGCGCATTCACCTGGGGCATCTTTGCACCCGGGGAAAGCGGTTGTCCGCTTTCAGCGAATCGTATCCGCGAGGGAGAAAATCGGCAGGTAAAGGGCGATCAAAACAAACGCCACGAAGATGCCCATGAAAATCATGATGGCCGGTTCGATCAATGAAAGCACCGCCGTCATCTTCGTGTTGACGTCGTCCTCGTAGAACTCCGCCACGCTGGTCAGCATCGCCGGCAGGGCGCCCGTCGATTCGCCTACCTCAACCATGTCGACAGCCAGCTCGGGAAAAATTCCGGTGGAAGACAACGACGATGACAGCGTCTGTCCTTCCCGGACCATCCGTCCGGCCTTCTCGAGCGTCTTGCGCAGCAGCGGCGTTCCGAGCGAGTCGGCAGCCGTATCGAGACCCTGCATCAGTGGAATGCCGCCCGTCAGCAGCGTGCTGAGCACGCGCGAAAACTGCGCCACCTGGTATTTGATCCAGATATCGCCGAAGATGGGCACCTTGATTTTTACGCGGTCGATCCGCTCCTGCGCCGATTCCTTGCGCCGCCACCACAGAAAAAGCATCACGGCGGCCGCGATTCCCGCTGCATAGGCCAGCACCCAGTTCCGGGCCGCCGAGCCGATCGCGATCAGATAGAGCGTAATCGTGGGAAGCTGCGCCGACATGCTGGAATAGAGCGACGCAAAGCTCGGCACCACGTACGTCACCAGAAAGACCATCAGCAGGACAACCAGCACGATCAGAACGCACGGGTACATCAGCGAGACCAGAACCTTCTTGCGCACCGCCAAAGCCAGTTTCTGATAAACGATGAAGCGCTCCAGCACCTCGACCAGGCTGCCCGATTTTTCCCCCGCCATCACCGACGTCACATAGATCTTCGGAAAAATGCCCTGCTGCCGGAAGGCTTCGGAAAGGAGCACGCCTTTGCGCACGTCGTCACGCACCGAATTGATGTAAGGCGTGAGCTTCGGATCCGTCAATCGTTCGGCCAGCAGATCGAGCGCCTTGAGAATCGGCAGGCCGGCGCGAATCAGGGTGACGAATTGCTGATTAAAGATCAGGAATTTCTCGAGATTGAGCTTCCGGCGGCGGCCCGGAATGGCGATCTCGCCCGAAAGGCTGATCCCCGCGCTCTTCGGTTTGACGGAGTAAACCAGAAATCCCTGCTGCGTATACCGCTCGCGGATCTCCTGCGCCGAGGTGCCCTGGGTGGTCTGGCTGTGCACTTCGCCGCGCGCGTCGGCGTATTTCAGAACGAAGTCGGACACCTAGCGATCATCCTCGACAACCGGCACGCCCGGAGGCGCATGAAAGGTGAACATGGCAGGAGACACGGCGGCGTTCAGCTGCTCGTGGGAAAAGGCGAAGTCGAGTTTTGACCCGTCCTGTCCGGTGACGACGACCCGGTGAATCTCGCCATCGGGGCCGGCGAGGAACTCCACCGCGCTGTAGGCCAGATTCTCCGATTTCGGCTCCGCCACGATCCAGGTGCCAGCGGGATCCGGGGTAGTGCGGAAGGATTTGAATTCTTTGGCGAAATCCAGTTTGCCGAGAAGGAAGGCCAGCGGCGCGCGCATGTCGTCCGATTCTTTCAGTTTGCTCCGGGTGGCCTGCGGATCGGCCGGCGTGTATTGGAAAACCTCCTTCCCGTCGGAAAGGAAGACTTTCCCGGCGGGCGACGTATAATCCCAAAGCATCCGGCCGGGCTTGCGCAGATAAAGGACTCCCGATTCCCGCTGCATCGGCCGTGCGGTTCCAGCGTAAGTTTCTGAAAAATCGAGCTTAAGCGACTGGCTGCGATTGTAGCGGGCTTCGATGGTCTTGAGCAGGGTATCGAGATCGCGCGGAACGGCTAGGGCGGGCAAGGAGAGCAGGATGCCACAGATTGCACACTTCACCGCTATTGAGGTCACAATCGTTTGACGCGGCGCTGATCGCCAGCGTGTACTCTGGAAAGAACGGCGTGTCATTTTCCTGGCAGCCTGAGTTCCCTCGGAAGCATCCATTAATACGATCATGCCGGATACCGCGGAAGCACCACCTCAGGAAGGCGAAAAGACCGCACCGCAGCGGGCGGAGCCGAAGCCTGAACGGAAACCGAAAAAATCGTTCGGACGCCGGGTGCGCGAGCATCCGATCAAGTTCTTCGTACTGCTGGTCGTGCTGGCCGGCCTGGCGATTGGTGGCTACCGGTTCTGGATTTATCTCGACTCGTACGAATCCACCGACGATGCGCAGGTGGATGGCGACATCTATCCGGTCACCAGCCGCATCGCGGGGACGATCAAAGCTGTTTACATACAGGACAATCAGCCGGTAAAGCAGGGTCAGCTGCTGGTCGAGCTCGACCCGAGGGATTTCGAGGTTTCGCTGGAAGAGGCGAAGGCGGCGCTGAACGAATCGCGCGCTCAGGTCACGGTGGCGCGGCCGAACATTCCCATCACGACGGTGAGCACTGAGAGCACGCTATCGGCTGCCGCGAGCGATATTGCCGCCGCGCGCGCCGCCGTGGCTGCCGCGGAGAGAGATTACCAGTCCGCTCTCGCCGACATCAGAAGTGCGGAAGCGGATAACGTCAAGGCTCAGTCGGATCTGGTGCGATACAAACAGCTGGTCGCGAAAGACGAAATCAGCCGGCAGCAGTATGACGAGGCCGACGCGGCGGCGAAATCGGCGGCGGCCAACGTGGATGCGAAACGAGCCACGGCGGAAGCGGATTCGCGCACCGTCGAACAGCAGCAGGCGCGTCTCGAGGAAGCGCAGACGAAGCAGGCGGAAGCGCAGCGGAATCGGCCGCAGCAGATCGCGATTCAGAGCGCAACTGTCGTCAGCCGTCAGGCCACGGCCGAGCGCCAACAGGCGCTGGTGGATCAGGCGGCGCTCAACCTTTCCTACACGAAGATTTTCGCGCCGGTGGATGGCGTGATCGGGAAGAAAAACGCGGAGCCCGGACAGCAGGTTTCGCCCGGACAGCAGTTGATGGCGGATGTGCCACTGAACGGAATCTGGATTACGGCGAATTTCAAGGAAACGCAGCTGAAAAGGATGCGGACGGGACAGCGCGCCACGATTCATGTCGACGCCTACGAGCGCGATTACGAAGGGTACGTGCAGAGCCTCGCGGGGGCAAGCGGAGCCAGGTTCAGCCTGCTGCCCCCCGAGAATGCCACGGGCAACTACGTGAAGGTGGTGCAGCGTCTGCCTGTGCGCATCCAACTCAAGCAGGGCGAAGACAAGGAACACCTGTTAAGACCGGGCATGAGCGTGGACCCGAAAGTCTGGTTGGACAAGTAGGGTCACGCCGGCTTGCCCCGCTAACGCCGCTCGGGCTGTTGGGCGTGGCGCCACGTCCAGTAAGCGCGCTGATCCGCCTTGTTTAACTTTCGGTATTCGATGTAAGACCGGTGATTGATGCCGATCCAGCGGTTATAGTAAACCGCCTCGTCGGGCCCCCACACGTGATAATCCGAATAATAAGGGTCGTAAACGCGAACCTCCGCGTGGGCTGCGCAGCCCGATACAAACAGGACGGAGGCCAGGACGCCAATGGTGATGACAGCGGTTTTCATAGGTTGGGAACCGGGATCAGAAACCGAGGTCGCGATCGATTCTGAGATCGACCGCCGCGTGATGCAGGTGTTCGAGAGCGGCGTCGATGTGCCGGTAAGCGGCATCGCGCCAGCCGCGTGCGGCGCCATTGTCCTCTTCGCGGCCGAGATCTCTGCGTGAACTCTGGAGCAGTTCGACTGCTTTGCGTAAACGTCCACGCCGATCGAGGTTGGCATCGGGGCGGGGATGATCTTCCAAATCCTTGCGGTCGATTACAGCCGCGCGGTCCACTTCGTGGATGGCGGCCTCTATCTCGTCGTCGGCCGCGCGCAGGTTGCGCATGACGTTCGGTTCATCGCGCACGCGTAACAGCGCCTGCGCGGTACGCAGGTCGGTGCGCGCGTGCAGATAGGCGGGATGACGACCGGGCGCGTCGGCGCTTGCGATCGCGGGCGCGAGTATCAGAGTCACAGCTAACAGTTTCAGTTGCATTTAATGCCTCCGCCCCGACTAACACGACGCGAAAGAATCGAGTTGTCCTGCTGAAGGCTTTTTAATTACGAGCGGCAAAGCCCGGTCAATGTTCCTTGTGTTCCTCAGGATGTCCGGCGGGTTTTGCCGCTGGAGCCGGATGAGGCGCGGGTGCGGGTCTTGCTTCCGGCCGTGGCGCGGGTGCGGGTCTTGCTTCCGGCCGCGGTGCAGGAGCAGGTCTTGCTTCCGGCCGTGGTGCGGGTCTTGCTTCCGGTCGCGGTGCGGGTGCGGGTCTTGCTTCCGGTCGTGGTGCAGCTACGGGTCTGGCTTCCGGCCGTGGCGTCGGCGCGGGTCGAGCGGCGGGTTCGGGCCGCGCTTGCGGCGTCGGGCGAGCAGCCGGTTCAGGTCTGGGTGCCGGCGTGGGTCGGGCTTCGGGCGCCGGCCTCGCTGCCGGTGAAGGACGGGCCGCGGGTTCGGGGCGCGCTTGCGGCGTCGGCTGTTGCGGGGCGGGCCTGCTCTCCGCCACTCGGTTCTCAGCCGCGGGGCGGCCTGGAGCTTGTACCTGCGCCCGCGTTTCGGGGGCTGCCGGGCGAGGGGCTTCGGGGTGCGCCGCCTCAACCGGCGGCCGGGCAGCCGGAGCCTTGTATGCGGTCGGAAGCGGCCGAGCCGCAGCTACCATCTGCGGTTTCCCATGATTTTCCGCGGCAAATTGCGCGCGGTTTCCCGCGGCTTCGCGCACGTGCTGAACCTGCGCGGGTACCGGAGGCGCATGCGGCGCGCGCAGGGCAGCGCGTTCAGCCGCCGTCGGCCGCGCCTCGATCCCTCCGTGGCCGCCGTTGTAACTGATGCGCGCCGCGCTCACATGCGGCGCGGCATAGTTGTACACGTTGTGGACGACCGTGGTGTTCACGTTCGTAACATCGCGATTGTAATAAACGGATCCGTGGTTCCAGTAAGCGCCATAATAGCCATGGCCGGTATAGCCGAAACCATAGTTGATGCCGCCGTAGAAGCCGATATACGGTCCCCAATAACCGTTCACCAGCACATACTGATCGTTCTGATACTGCCAGTAGGGCGGGGTCCAAAGCGCCCCCACGTAAGGAGCGAGCACCCACGCTCCCGGTACCCAGTAGTAGCCTGTAGTCGCGTAATTCCAGTAGCCGGGAGTCCAGAAGTAGTTGTCACCGGGACATGGCGGCTGGTCGTATTCCGGCAGAGGCGGAGGCGGCTGCGGAGCGTATGCCTCGGGCTGCTCGGTATAAGTGTCAGATGCCGGTGCGGCCGGATAATTCTGATCCGCGGGATAATTCTGGGTGGCCGGCGCAGTCGAGACCTGTTGATTCGGCGCGGGCGCCGACGGCGCGGCCTGGCTTACGGGCGCAAGGTTCCCATCGGCAGGATTCGCGGTTTGGGTCTGGTCCTGCGCGACCTCCGGATTCTGGGTTTTGCTGCAGGCACCCAGGCCGACCAACAGAATTGTCGTGAAGACCGAGAGACTGATTTTAGCCGTTGTGCCCATGAAACCCTCCGACAATGGATGCAAGCACGTTGATCGCCAGTTTCTCGATCAGTGGACGAGGCGATTATCAATCCGCCGCAGGTTGAACAACCTGCGGCACTTAGCGAGTTGCCATCTGGTGATACTGTGCGATCGCGTTATGCAAGTGATCGATAATACAACTGGCGCCAATGACCTCTGTCAGATGATGGCGATCGAAATCGGCCTGGAGTTCGGGTTGTACGTGCGCGAATAGAAGATTGACCTTGCGGGCCTTCAGTTCGGCCAGCAGCTGCCCGACTATGCGGGCGGCGCTGTAATCGATCCTCGTAATTGGACCAGCGTCGACGACCACCCAGCGCACAGGCGATGGATCGGGCCCGACCACGTCGCGAATCTCGTCCGCGAACCGTCCGGCGTTTGCGTAAAAAAGCGGCGCGCCAAAGCGATAGATCACCAGCCCCGGTTCGGTCGCGGCGCCGCGAACGGCGGGCGTCAACTGCCAGAGACCGCTTTGGGTTTCCACCAGCACGGCGGTGTGCGGATGATAGCTGTGCTGCACGATGCGCGCCAGAGACATGACCATCGCCAGAACAATTCCCTGTTCGACACCTACGAGCACCACGACGGCCGCCGTGACCGCGGCCAGTGCGAATTCTCCCGGGCTTTCGGAGCGGATGGCGCGAAGGGTCTTCAGGTCCACCAACTTGATGGCAACGATGAACACGATCGCTCCCAGCACGCAGCGCGGCAGGTATTGCAGCGGACCGGTGACGAAGAGAAGGACCGCGGCAACCACAGCGGCCGTGGCGACCTGCGCCATCTGACTGCGGGAACCGGCGCCTTCGACCACGCTGGTCTGCGTGGGACTTCCGTTCACCACGAACGTGCCGCTGAATGCGGCCAGGGCGTTTGCCGCCGCAAGACCGCTCAGATCGGCATTCTCGTCCAGGCGATCCCGGTGGCGCAATGCGTAGACCCGGGCGGCGGCTGCGCTCTGAGTCACAATCATCACAAAGCAGGAGGCCGCGATTGGAATCAGGCGCTCGATATCTCGCCAATGCACGTCGGGCATGACCGGATGCGGCAGGCCGCTCGCGACCGGACCGATGGTGGCGATGCCATGACCTGCGAAGTTCCATAATTCACTTGCGGCTATGGCTCCCGCGACGGCAATCAAGGGTCCCGGCGCGCGCGGCAGAAACCGGTCGAGCAGCAACACGCCCCCGACGACCACGGCTGAAAGCCCGAGAGACGGCAGGTTCGCTCCCGCCAGGCCGCGCGAGACCTCCAGCAATTGCATGAGGCTGCGATGCGAGTGCACCGCGATGCCAAGCATCGGGCCCAGCACGGTGATTCCGACCTGGAAACCGACGCCGGTGAGGAAGCCGGTCAGTACGGTCTGGGAGAGGAAATCGGCGAGAAATCCGAGCTTGAGCAGGCGCGCGATCCCCAGCAGTCCGGCCGTCAATAAAGCTACCAGACCGGCGAGGGCCACGTATTTCGCGGTGCCTGCGGGGGCCATGCCGGAAAGTCCTCCGGCCAGAATGGCGGCTGTCGCGGAATCCGCGGCGACGACCAGATAGCGCGAGGACCCGAAGGCCGCGAACCCGAGCAGGGGCAGCAGCAGGGTGTAAAAACCCGTTACCGCGGGCATGCCCGCGATGCTGGCATAGCCGAGAGATTGCGGGACGCCCATAGCCGCCAGTTCCACCCCGGCCGCGGCATCGCGCAGAGCGGAAGCGCGGTTTACGGGACGAAGACTCGGGAACAGCGATGGAAGCATCTTGCCACCTTAGTTTAAAAGCAACCCGCGCACCGGGACGCGCGAACCAACCCGTTGCGGCCATGCGTGCCGGGTTATATCCTGAACACACCGATATGGCAACAATCACCTTCGGCCTGAATGGCAAGCAGCAGACTGTCGACGTGGTTCCGGAGATGCCCCTGCTGTGGGTGCTGCGGGATACGCTCGGCATGACCGGCACGAAATTCGGATGCGGCATGGCCCTGTGCGGCGCGTGCACGGTCCACCTGAACGGCGAGGCGGTCCGTTCCTGCATCACGCCTGTTTCGAGCGTGGCGGGCAAGCGCGTGGTAACCATCGAAGGGTTGTCGAGCGATGGCGGCCACCCGGTGCAGCGGGCGTGGATCGAGGCCGACGTGCCACAGTGCGGCTACTGCCAATCGGGCCAGATTATGGCGGCGGCGGCACTGCTGGCCAAAAACAAAAAGCCGAGCGACAGCGATATCGATGAGGTCATGCGGGGCAATATCTGCCGCTGCGGAACATACCAGGATATTCGCCATGCCATTCATCGCGCGGCCGAGATCGAAGGAGGCGCGAAATGAATCGCCGAAGCTTTCTCCAGACCGGCGCGGCGGCCGCGGGCGGACTGCTGGTTGGCTTCTATCTGCCGGAACGAACGAAACTGGCGGCGGACACGCCTGCAAGCAACGGCAAATTGAATGCGTTCGTGCGTGTGGGCAACGATGACAGCGTGACCTTGACGATTCATCGCGCCGAGTTGGGACAAGGCTCGGTAACCGCGCTTTCCATGCTGCTGGCGGAAGAACTCGAGTGCGACTGGAACCGTATCCGCACCGAGTTTGCGCGAGTCGACCCCGCCAATTACGGGGTGTTCGGCTCCACGGCATTGCAGGGCGTATTCGGCAGCCTCAGCATTCGCACATCGTACGATCCGCTGCGGAAGGCCGGCGCCACAGCGCGGGAAATGCTCGTGACCGCAGCCGCGCAGAAGTGGGGAGTCGACAAGTCACAGTGC
>CAWBIS010000276.1:0-16018 GCA_963788485.1 Terriglobia bacterium | reverse complement strand
CGTTCTGGCGGCCACGCTCGTCGATGTGGTGGATTTCTTCCCGGTCACGTTCCTCTACGGCGTCAGTAAATTTCTGTTTTCGGCCCTCGCGCTGGCGTTCTGCATCTCGCTGATGATGTCGTTCGTGGTGGCGATGACGGTGATCCCTCTCTTCTGCTCGCGCTTCCTGACGGCGGTACCGCACTCGCACACTCCGGAAAACTCGAGCCAGATCGCGGAGGAGAGCCCGGACAATCAGGGGACACTGGCCGGGAGCGAAATTGCTCAGGAGCCGGTCAGGCACAAAAAGCGGTCCCTTTTTGCCCGCTTCAACGACGGTTTCAACAAGCAGTTCAACAAGGTGCTGGACGTCTACGAGCGCTGGGTGCGTATCGCCGTGAAGGTTCCCGTCACCACGGTCGCGGTGCTGATGGGCATCTCGGTTCTCAGTCTCGGACTTTATCCGTTCATCGGCCTCGCGTTCTTCCCGCAAACCGATGCGGGCCAGTTCACCATCAATATGAAGGCGCCGACCGGAACCCGGATCGAGCTGACCAACGACTATGTGGCCAAGGTCGAGAATCTGATAAAAAAGACAGTCGCGCCGGAAGACTTTCGCATGACCGTTTCGAATATCGGCGTGGTTCCGGACTTCTCGGCGCTCTATACAACCAACGCCGGCACCTATATGGCGACGATCCAGACGCAGCTGACCGACGAACACAAGACCAGCAGCTACGTTTATATGTCCGAAGTACAACGCCGGCTGCGGGAGCAATACCCGGAACTGCGTACCTTTTTCCAGAGCGGCGCGATGGTGGACGCCATTATCAACACCGGCATGCCCGCTCCCATCGACGTCCAGGTGAGCAGCCCGGACATCCCCGGCGACTACAACCTCGTGCATGAAATCGCCGCGAAAGTCGCGGCTCTTCCGGAAACAGGCCAGATCTACATTCCCCAGGACATGGACTACCCCGGCATTCGCATGAACGTGGACCGGGTTCATGCAGGCGAGCTGGGCCTTACCCAGAAGGACGTTGTAGATAACGTCATCACTGCACTGAACTCGGATGTCATGATCGCGCCCAATTACTGGGTCGACCGCAAGACCGGCAACGACTACTTCCTGACCGTGCAGTATTACGAACGGGGCAAACCCTCTATTCACGACCCGCTGGATCTGACGAATATCCCGCTGCGCGCGCCCAACCTCAAGGAGCCGACGACACTGGACACTGTGGTGAGCCTGCAGCGGATTCAGACCCCGACCGAGATCGACCACTACAAGAGCCAGCGGTCGGCGGACCTCTACGTCACCCCGAAAGGCGAGGCGCTGAATGTTCTCGCGGACAAGGTTCGCGAGATCGTAGCCGGTACGCCGAAGGCAGCCAATGTACGCGTCAATCTGCGCGGCATGGTGGTGGGGATGCAGGAGTCATTCAAGAGCTTCGGCATTGGTTTTATCCTCTCGTTCATTCTGCTGTATCTGATTCTGGTGGCGCAGTTCAAGTCGTTCGTGGATCCGGTGCTGATCATGCTCGCGATCCCCATGAGCGTCAGCGGGGTGCTGCTGACATTGCTGTGGACGCATACGACGGTGAACGTGATGTCGCTCATCGGGGTCCTGATGCTCGTCGGTATCGCCAACTCCAACAGCATTCTCATCGTCGATTTCGCCCACCGGCTGGAAGAACAGGGATTGTCGGTAGTGGATGCAGTGGTTACGGCTTGCCGGGTTCGCCTGCGCCCGATTCTGATGACTTCGCTGGCGACGATCATCGGCATGCTGCCGATGGCTTTGAAACTCGGAACCGGTGCGGAGCAGTATGCGCCGATGGCGCGCGCGATCATCGGCGGGCTGACTTCATCGGTCATCCTCACGGTGTTCATCGTCCCCGCGGCTTACCTGCTGAGGTACCGCGATCGCCGGCCGGAGGCGCCCGTCCATGCATAGGCTTGGGCTTGCGGCGGCCGGCGCGCTGCTGACGGCTTCGGGGTGGGCACAGGCCCCGGCTGCGGGCACAGCGCCGCCGCCAATTCCCCCGGCGCCTCAGGCGGCTGCGCCGACGACTCAGATGCTGTCGCTCGCACAAGCCGTGGCGATCGCGATTCAGAATCACCCCCGGATCGCGGCGGCGCAGAACTCCGAGGCGGCGGCGGGGCAAAGAGTGGTGGAAGCGCGAGCCCCGTACTATCCCGCGCTCAACGGCGAGATCACAGGCTCTCAGGCCGACTATTTAAGCCGGATCGGCGCGGGAAATCTGGCGACTTCGCAGCTGTTTAATCGCGAAGGAGAGGGACTGGTCGTCAATCAGCTCATCAGCGACTTCGGCAGAACCGGCAGCCTCGTTGCCAGTTCCAGACTGCAGTCGCAGGCGGCGGCGCAGACGACGCTGGCGACGCGCTACGACGTGACTCTGGGAGCGAACCGGGCGTACTTCGGCGTACTGGAGTCGCAGGCCCTGGTACGCGTGGCTCAGGAAACTGTGCGAACGCGCCAGACTCTGGACGATCAGGTGACCGCATTGGGAAAGGCCCAGTTGAAGTCGCAGGTGGACGTCAGCTTCGCCGACGTCAATCTGTCCGAGGCTCAACTGGCGCTGATCCGCGCCCGCGATAATCTGCAGCAAGCCTTTGTGGATCTGGGCCGCGCGCTCGGTCTGGACTCGGCTCCGCTGCAATACCAGCTGGCCGAAGGCCCCGTTCCGGCCGCGCCTTCGTCGAGCGTCGAGGGTTTGATCTCGCAGGCCATACAGAATCGCCCGGAGCTCGCCGAGCTTCGCTTCAGTTATCAGGCGGCGCAGAAGTTCGAGGCGGCTGAGCGGGATCTGAAACGCCCCAACGTGAATCTGGTCGCGGTGGGAGGCGCGCTGCCCTACCTCGACCAGAATCCACGGGTGACGCCCTACGGGTATGAGGGAGTCGCGGTCAATATCGAAATCCCCATCTTCAACGGCCATCTGTTCACGGCGCGCGAAGAAGCGGCTCGTTACGAATCGCTGGCGGCGAATCAAAGACTGCGCGATCTGCAGCAGCAGGTGGAGCACGACGTTCGCTCCGCGTGGCTCACGGCGAACACGGCGTACCAGCGGATTCCGGTGACGATGGCGCTGGTGAGCCAGGCTCAGCTGGCGCAGGATCTGGCGCAGGGCCGCTACGACCTGGGACTGGCATCGATCGTCGAGCTGACGCAGGCCCAGTTGAATCTGACCCAGGCGCAGATCGAGAATGTCGGCGCGCAATACGACTACGAAAGCGCCTTCGCCGCCCTGCAGTATACAATCGGCGCGCTGCGCTGAGCCCCCGCAGGAAGCGAATCCAGTAAGACAGATTGCAAAAATACGCCGCCTGCTGTATGTTCAGGGTTGGTTACAGGGCGTAAAGTCTAAGAAGAGGACGTCCGGGCTCAGGATCTTGAGCCGGAGCGGCCAAAGGCCGCGCAGAATCCCCCTTCGCTGCCGTCCTCTCCAGAATTCGCTGCCCATGTGGGTGCCTGCCAGATTCCGAACCGCCGCTCCCGATGAACTGGTGCAGGTGGCGCAACGCCTCGAGACCGATCCGCCGGAGGTGCTTGCCATCACATCCGAGGATCGGATGTATTACCTGCTCCTGTCGGCTTCCATCGATCTCGGTTGGAAAATCGCGTGGGCGCGGACCGTCGGCAGGGCATTCGAATTGTACAGGGTACGACCGAGGCCCCTCGTGATTTTCGACGAGCGGTTGCCTGGCGCCGACTGGCGTGAGGCCTTGCCGGGCATCGGCAGCCTTCCCCACCATCCGCTCATCCTGCTGGCCGCTTCGAAAGTGAATGAAGAGATCTGGCGAACCGTTTTGCGCTGCCGCGGCTACGACGCGGTTAAACGTTCGGCAGGAAGCCAGGAATGGGCGCGCGAATTGCGGTTCGCGTGGCGATCGAAGGTTGCCGCAAAGCCGCTATTCGACACGAGTCCAGGATGAGTCCGGGTCAAAACGGGTTACCGGAGTGGAATCCGCTCCCGGCGTGGCGGCAATGTCCTTCTCGTAGACAATGCCGTTCTGGTTGACGATGAACGTGTGTATCCCCGTCACCCCGTATTTTGCCGGCCAGGCCACGAGCCCGAATCCCCCGATCAGTTTGTTCTTGACGCGGTAATCGTGCGCTCCGCCAGGCGCGTTGGGGCCCTGTCCAACGAGGATCCGGAAATAGTAACCGTGGTAGGGTTTAGTGCCTGGGTTGTGACCGTCCGGGGAGGCTTCGGCGAAGCCTGAAGGCACCATGGGCTGGCCGGACTGCCAGTAGAGGCCGTCCTGCTTGCCCGGTGCGCTCATCAGGCGTGAAGCATAAGTCAGCGTGCCTGTTTTATTTCGATCCTCGGCGGCGTACTTGCGCTGCGCCTCCACATACCCGGAGCAGATCTCGATCGCATCCAGTTCGTCGGTACCGATGCGGCGCGCGCGCATCTCGACCCTTGCATCGCCGGAATCGAATATCCATTTGCCGTTCATCTGCACGATGGGTACAGGAAAAGGCCAGTTTTCGTCGCCGATGGAGACAATTACGCGGGCGGGATCGCGCGGGTCCGGTTTCAATTCATGTTTCGCCTGGAAGATGCGCGCGAATTCGGATTGTTCGGCCTGATCCTGGGCGCTATCGCCGGAGGTGAGGATGCCATGCGCATCGGGTCCGAATATCAGCGCCAGACGGGTCGTGTCGTGACGCTGAAGAGCGTCCACCAGCGCTACCATCGCGGCATCGGGGGTGTCGAAGCGCTCCTGTGCGCGAGCGGACGCGGCGCACGCGAGCGCCGCGATAAGAGATAAAGTCAGGATTCGTGTGGTCATCGACGCCTCCCTCCACCGCCGTGGAAACCCCCGCCGCCAAACCCACCGCCAAAGGTGCGGCCCGCGCCCATGCTGGAGAAGCCGTGATCGCTCTCCATACGCGTCGCTCCGCCGTTATGGTAGCCGCCGAAAACGCTGTGATTTCCAGTCCAGCCGCGCTGCTCGAAATTCTGCGTCCCGAAGCCTTGCTGCCGCCCCAGCGATCTTCCGGCTTCGAAGCCGCGGTTCACCGCCCCGCCGCCGGCTTCTCGGCCGGCAAAGCGGGTTGCCAGATCCCGATTAGCGTAAGGCACGCCCAGCCGGTGCGCCGGGTTATGTTCCCAGACGGCGGTGCCAAGCGCTCCAGGTCCGTGAAAATCGCGAAAGCCATAGCGGTGGAAAAACGAACCATTCAGGATGATGGCGCCGCCGAACCAGTTCGGATACCAGCCCCATCCACCCCAGCCCCAACCTCCCCAGCCGCCAAAGTAGAGACCCAGATCGATACCCGGGCCCCAGTCGAAGCCGATATCAATTCCGGGGTAGAGGAGCGGTGGGTAATAGCCCCATACCGGAGGTCCCCAGACGTAAGCGGGGTTGTAATACGGCACATACCAAAGTTCCGGGTTCGCGGGTTGAATATCGATCGCAGACTGGCCGCCCTGGTTTTGAACCGTCACGTTCTCCTGCGGCGTAGAGCGGAGCGTCCCGCGCATATAAGCCTGCGAGCGCATACGCTGCACCGCCTGCATCACGTCCATCTGCTGGGCGAGGAAAGCATTGCCGAGCGCGGTAGTCCAGTTCACATCCTGGCTCAAACGGGCGAGCACCTGAGGGAAAGCAACCAGACCCTGCACGCTCGGGTCCCAGTTCTGCTTCTTCGCTTCATCCATCAATTTCGAGGGCTTCCACTTCGGATGGTCGAGCACCCATTGATTGGCTTCGACGAGTTCGAGGGGGTAAGTGGAAGCAGCCAGCACTTCGCCGAGCAGGGGATCGGGATATAAAGCGATTGGAGTCACCAGATCGTCCAACTGCTGGGGATTCAGCGGCTGACCCGCGGCCGGCGCGCCCGGGACCGGAGGCAGATTCTGCGAAGGGAGAGTCTGCGGTGGCAAGTTCTGCGGTGGAGAGTTCTGCGGTGGCAAGTTCTGCGGCGGCGGGTTCTGCGCTCTCGCGTTATAGAAAAGGAAAAGCGCGGCGATCGCCACTGTTGCCGGGCCGTATCTCCTGACGAAGTTCAACATGTTCTGCCTCCCGACGAGACGCCCAACTTCAGGCTACCGCCGGCTGCATGGAACGGGAATACCGGGAAGACCGGATTTTTGGCCGCTTTGGATGGTAGCGCACGGCAGCTTCGCCGGCCGATACAATTGAGATCGCGCAACGCCGTGACCCAACCTTCTCCCACGTTCCGGCTGCTGGCGGGACTCGCGACCACACTTCTCGCGGTGGGCGTCTACTCCGGCTATACCATCCACCAGCTGCGGAGTCTGCGAGTCCTTCAGACCGAAACCATCGATCGCAATCGCACGGATACGCTGCTGCTGTTGCGGATTCAGGGCGGCCTCAATTCGCTGGCCCTGACGATGCGCGACATGCTGGACGAACAGGAGCCATATCCCTTGACCGCGTGGGCGCCGCAGTTCCGCCGCATTCGCGCGGATCTGGAAGACGCGCTGGCGCGCGAAGAGAAATTTTCGCTGGCGGGACTTTCTTCGAACCAGCGCCGCTATCTCGCCGATTCGTTTCGGCAATTCTGGGACGCGGTGGATCGCATCTTCGTTCGGGCGCGAGACGGCGACGCGGCCGAAGCGCGCGCGCAGATCCGTTTGTCGCTGCAGGCGCGCGAGGCGGCGCTCAGCACCGCGGTGGCGCGCCTCCTCGTCGAGAACAACGAGAGTGAACAGACCGCCGCCGTTCGCACGCAGGAACTGTACAGCGGCGTGGAGCGCAATGTCTACATATTTCTGGCGGCGATGCTGATTGTCATCGTGCTCACCAGCCTTTACCTGGTGCATTCCAACCGCAAGCTGTTCGATCAGGTGGCCGCGCTTTCAACTCAGCGCGGGGAACTGGCGCAGCAACTGATCGCCATGCAGGAAAATATCTTCCGTTCCATCTCCCGCGATTTGCACGACGATTTCGGCCAGATTCTTACAGCCGTTGGTGTGATGCTGCAGCGCACCGGCCGCCAGACGGGAGATCTGCTGGAGGTGCGCGAGATCGTACAGGCTGCGCTCGAAAAGGTCCGGGCGCTCTCGCACGCGCTGCACCCGGTCGCGCTGGATGAAGTGGGCCTCGACAGCGCGCTCGAAACCTGGCTGCCGCGCTTCGAGGGCCAAAGCGGCGTGGCCATCGTTTATCAGAAGTCGGGCGATGGCAGGGAACTGGATCGGGAGACGACGGTTCATCTTTACCGTGTGTTGCAGGAGGCGCTCAACAACGTGGCCAGGCATTCAGGGTCGCAGCGGGCTACTGTGCGGCTACAATTCGCGCCGGATTCCGTGATACTCGAAATAGAAGACGAGGGTATCGGAATCGGCAGCGTTGAAAAACGCGGATTGGGGCTGGTTTCAATGCGCGAGCGCACGGAAATGATGAAAGGCCGATTCGAAATAGCGCGCGGAGAGGCCGGCGGCACGCTGGTCCGGGTTACGGTCCCCACGGCGCCGGAGCCGGTGAATGCCTGAGCCGATTTCTGTCTTCCTGGTGGACGACCACACACTCGTGCGCCGCGGATTCCGCCGTCTGCTGGAAGACGATCCAGGGATCCGCGTGGTCGGCGAAGCGAGCGACGGTCATGAAGCCCTGGAAGCTGTGTCCAAGCTGAAGCCGGACGTCGTCGTTATGGATTTTGCCCTGCCCAGCATGAACGGCGCGGTGGCCACGCGCCGCCTCCGGGATCTTGCGCCGGGGACAGCCGTCCTGATCCTCAGCATGCACGAGGAACTGACATACGTGCGCACGTGTCTCGAAGCCGGCGCGCGTGGGTATCTGCTGAAGAACGCAATGGATCTCGAACTGGTTTCGGCGGTACGCAAGGCCGCAGCCGGGGAACGCGTGCTCGATCCGCGGCTCGGACGCATCGACGACAACGCCGAACCGTCGCCTTCGCTCACCACGCGTGAGCTCGAAGTGCTGCAGTTGATCGTGCATGGCAAATCGAACAAGGACATCGCCACGGTGCTGGGACTCAGCGCGAATACCATCGCCGTGCACCGCGCCAATATCATGCAGGCCCTCGGCATTCACAATACGGCGGAACTGGTGGTGTACGCCATCCGCAAGGGACTGGTCAGCATCGCGTGAATCGCCGTTCGTTTGTGCTGGGTGGGATTCCGCTGGTGGGACTGGCCGCGGAAGCCGGGCGGAAGATCGATCCCGGCTTTCATCTCACCGATGCCACACGGTCCGCCGGGATTGAATTCCGCCATAACAGCGGCGCATTCGGCGCGAAGTATCTGCCGGAGACGCTCGGTCCCGGCTGCGCCTTCCTCGATTACGACGCTGACGGCTGGCTCGATATTCTCCTGGTCAACGGCACCGCATGGCCTGGCCGTGGCCGTGGAGGATCCGCGCTGACGCTCTATCGCAACAATCGCAACGGCACGTTCACCGACGTCACCCGGAGCGCCGGTCTCGCTGCCGATTTCTATGGCATGGGCGTGGCCATAGCCGATTACGACAACGACGGATTCCCGGACATCTTCGTCACCGCGGTCGGCCAGAACCGGTTATTCAGGAATACGGGCAAAGGCACGTTCGTCGATGTGACGGCGAAATCCGGGCTCGGCGGCCGAACAGGTTTCAGTACCTCGGCGCTCTGGTTCGATTACGATCGCGATGGCCTGCTCGATCTCTTCGTCTGCAATTACGTGCAGTGGTCGCCCGAGCATGACGTCTTCTGCAGCGTCGATGGGAAGAACAAATCCTATTGCACGCCCGAGGCTTATCACGGGTCCACCTGCTGGCTGTTTCGCAATCGCGGCAATGGCACGTTTGAGGACGTGACGGCGAAGAGCGGAATCTTCGACACGACGTCGAAATCGCTCGGCGTCGCCATGCTCGATTACGATCGCGATGGCTGGCCCGATCTTTTCGTCGCCAACGATACCCAGCCGAACAAGCTTTATCGCAATCTGCGCAATGGCACGTTCGAAGACGTTGCGGTTGCGGCCGGCGTGGCCTTCAGCGAATACGGCAAAGCGCGCGCGGGCATGGGCGTGGACGCCGCCGACTTCGATAACTCGGGGGTGATGAGTATCGCGATCACGAACTTCGACGAAGAGATGATGGCGATTTATCGTCCCGGGGCGAAGGGAGTTTTCAATGATGTGGCGATGAAGACCGGCATCGGCCAGCCTTCCCGCCTGCGTCTCGGCTTCGGCTGCGCGTTTCTGGACATGAATCTCGATGGGTATCTCGACCTCGCGGCCGTAAACGGGCATATTGACGAGACTGTCCGGAATATCACCGGGAATCATGGATATGCCCAGCCGCCCCATCTTTTTCTGAACGGCGGCAACGGCATGTTTCAGGACGTTGCGGACCAGATCGGCGGGGGCTTCGCTGCCCCAAAGGTGGGGCGCGGGCTGGCTTACGGCGATTTCGATCGGGATGGCGATCTCGATCTGCTGATCACGACCAATCAGGGCCCGGTGTATCTCTATCGTAACGATCTGACCAACGGCAACCGGTCGCTGCGAGTTCAGCTTCAGGGGACGAAATCGAATCGCGATGGGATCGGTGCCATGGTCCGGGTGACAACGCCCGACGGCACGCAGTCGCGGATGGTGAAAACCGGCTCGAGCTATCTTTCGCAATCCGAGTTGGCGGTCACGTTCGGCCTCGCGCACCGCGACAAGGCCGACCGCGTGGTGATCGAATGGCCCAGCGGCCAGAATCAGGAGTTTCGAAACGTAAGCGCCGGAGCGTGGCGGTGCGTGGAAGGGGCACGAGGCCTGAGCCGTGTCGGTTAGCAGCCGCCGGCCTCCGCCCTAATGCCGCGTCAGATCCCGCAGCTCATTCAGAAACGCCTGTTCGTCCTGGAAATCCCGGTAGACCGAGGCAAATCGGACGTAGGCGATTTTATCCACGCCGCGGAGGCTGTCCATCAGGTATTCGCCGATCTCGGCCGTGCTGATTTCCCTGTCCGGTGAATCGGTCACCCGCCCCTCCACCTGGTTGACCAGATCGGAGAGCTTCGCCATGCTGATCGGACGCTTTTCGCAGGCTTTCAGCAGTCCGTTCAATACTTTCTGGCGATCGAATTTCTCCCGGCGGCCGTCTTTCTTGATGACCATGTAGGGCACTTCGTCGATTCGTTCGTAGGTGGTGAAGCGCTTCTCGCAGCCGAGGCATTGGCGGCGGCGGCGGATCGAGTCGCCTTCCCGGCTTTCCCGCGAGTCGATCACCCGATCTTCCATGTGGCCGCAGAATGG
Source organism: Terriglobia bacterium (assembly GCA_963788485.1). Classification (GTDB taxonomy): domain Bacteria; phylum Acidobacteriota; class Terriglobia; order Bryobacterales; family Bryobacteraceae; genus BOG-234. The sequence goes on along the minus strand of CAWBIS010000276.1, from coordinate 5,792 downwards.
GCAGGTCATGGCGGCAGAGAACCTGGAAACCCTTTAAATGCAGCATAACAGGTGTCGCGGGGCATCCCTGGACCGGGTTGCAAGTGGAAACCGCAAAAGATTGAACCTATGATGATAAAGCCTCGTTCCTTCTATCGAAAGGAATGGACGGGTGATGGCAACAGCGGCGGCAGCGGCGGTTTGGGACCTTTCGAACGCCCGCGCCCACACGATCGCGGGTAGCTTGGATTCTGATTCTACAGTAGTCGAGCGTTGCCTGAGCGGGGACGATGCGGCTTGGGAAGACCTGGTGCGCCTGCACACGCGCCGGATCTACGGCCTCTGCTATCGCTTCACCGGCAAGGATTCCGAGGCGCAGGATCTGACCCAGGAGGTGTTTCTGCGGGTTTATCGCTCCCTCGCGAGCTTCCGCTCGAGCGAAGGTTCGTTTACCACCTGGCTCGCGCGGCTGACCCGTAACCTGTTGATCGATCATTACCGCCGCACCAGAAACGAGCGGATCACAGATTCGATCGAGGAACAACTCCCCGGTACGGAGGGGCGTAGCGAAGAGAAATTCCGGTCGGCGAGCCGTCCGGACAGCGCCGTGGCCGGGCGCGAAGCCAGCGAACTGCTCCAGTCGGCACTCGTGAAGCTTTCCCCGGAACTGCGCGAAACGATTATTTTGCGGGACTTGCAGGAAATGGAGTACCGGGAGATCGCCGAAGTTCTGGCGATTCCCGAAGGAACGGTGAAATCCCGTTTGAATCGGGGCCGGGCCGAACTGGCCAGGCTGCTGAAGAAATACCGGTCGGTCGTTTGACAGGCCGGGTTTGATGTTTAAGGGCTGATGTTTAAGGTTTGATTGTTTAAGGTTTGATGGAACGGATGTTCACTTGCGCCGAGTTCGAGATCCTGGTCGGCGACTGGATCGACGAAACTCTCGCCGCGCCCGGCAGGGAAGCCGAGCGGGACGCATTCCTGCGGCATCTCGAATCCTGCCCGGCGTGCGCCGAACTGGCGGAAGATGCCCGATACGCGCTCGGGTTCATGGAGCGGGCAGCCGACGTGGAGGCGCCTCCGGTCCTGATTGCGAAAATCCTGCAAGCCACCAATTCGGGTTGGGAATTCAAGCTTCGCGGCCGCGGTCTCAGCGGCTGGATCAATCGGACGTTCGCCCCGGTGCTGCGGCCGCGGTTTGTGATGGGGGCGGTGCTTACGCTGATGTCGATGACCATCATGGCCCAGGGTTGCGGGTATTCCAGCAAGACGTTTACGGCGGCCGATCTCGACCCGGTGCGTCTTTGGACCGCTCTCGACAACCGGACGCATCGCATCTGGGACCGCGCCGTAAAGAGCTATGAAAGCATGCGGCTGGTGTACGAAGTGAGAACGCAGATCGACGAATGGTCCCAGCAGCAGAAGCAGGAGCAGGAGTCGGCGGCCGATGCCAAAGCCGACCAGAGGAAGCTGGAGTCTCCGAAAGAACAAGCGAACCCCGACGGTGGGGTTGAAAACAGGAAATAGCCATGAATTGCGCCAACCATCCCGAAGTACCCGCCTCCGCCTTCTGCCGCGATTGCGGCAAGCCCATGTGCCAGGAGTGCCAGCGGCCGGCCTTTGGTTCCATCTACTGCGCGGAGCACTTGCCCGCCGAGGCCGCTCCGCCACCAACTCCGCAGCGGCCTTATCCATCTCCGGCCGCGTCGCCTTATACCGCGTCCGCCACGGTCAACCGGCCTCCGGAGGATCTCGGTGCGCACCCGGCGCTGGCGCTGATTCTCGGTTTCATTCCGGGTGTCGGGGCGATCTATAACGGCCAATACGCCAAGGGTCTGATTCACGTGGTCGTCTTTGGGCTGCTGGTCAGTCTGGCGAACTCGCATCTCGGCGCATTGGAGCCGCTTGTCGGTCTGTTGATCGCCGCGTGGATTTTTTACATGGCGTTCGAGGCGTTCCATACCGCGCGCGCCCGCCGCTACGGCGCGTCGGTGGAAGAGTTTTCCAGTCTCTTCGACGTCCGGCCGACGCACGGAAAGTTCCCCGTCGGCGCCATTCTCCTCATTGCGCTGGGTTTCCTTCTGCTGCTCGACACCACTGACATCATCAGCATGGAAGAAGTGCTGCGCTATTGGCCCATCGGCCTGATTATCCTCGGCGCCTACATGCTTTACATGCGTTTCAACGCGGTCGAGCGCCCGGTTGAGAGATCGCGCGACAACGCGGAAGCCAGACGATGAACGATCAGAGCTCAAACCTGGTGCGCGCCGTCACGGGTCCGATCATTCTCATCACGATCGGCGTCCTGTTCGCATTCGACCGGTTTACGCAGTTTCGTTTTACACAGACGTGGCCGGTGCTGCTGATTGTCATTGGCCTGCTCAAACTTCTCGGCGGCGGCAAAAGGCGCTGGTACGGACCTCCACCCCCGCCTCCTCCGCAGCCCGGTGGACCCGGAGCGCATCCGTGAGACAACGCTCCTTTACCGGACCCGTCATCCTCATCCTGATCGGTCTTTTTTTTCTCCTGAACAACATCCGGCCGGATCTTATCCAGTTTTCACGCATTGTGGACTACTGGCCGTTCCTGTTGATCGCCGCGGGAGTGGTGGGACTGATCGAGGTTCTTTATCACGCCGCGCGCGGCGGGGTGCCTCCGCCGCGCCCGTTCAGCGGTGGCCTGATTTTCTGGGTCGTCGTACTCTGCTTTTTCCTGGCGGTCGCCGGCCGGAATCGCGATTTCCGTTTTGCCGGTTTCGATTCCGACGGCGTGAGCTTTCTCGGCACCGACTACGACTACGATGTGAATGAGGCGCAGCCGGCCGATGGAATCACGCGCATCGTGCTGGACGGTGTTCGCGGCAATATGTCGGTGAAGGGCGACGACTCCGCCGAGGTCAAGGTCACCGGACGCCAGACCGTTCGCGCGTTCGGCCACAATGCCGCCGACCGGGCGAAAGCCAATAATCAGATTCACGTGGAACGGAACGGGGACGAACTGGTCGTGCGCACCGACGAATCCCGGGGAGGGCCTCGGTTCGCCCAGATCTCGGCCGATCTGGATATCGAAGTTCCGATGGGAGTCAGCGTGGAGTCGCGCGGACGCACGGGCGATCTCGCCGTTGACGATGTGGATGGAGCGGTCGACGTTACGAACGGGCGCGGCGACGTCCGGCTCAACCATATTGGGAAGGATGTGCGGATCGACGCGACCCGCAGCGGAGATATCCATGCGCTCGACGTGAAAGGCAGCATCGATGTGCAGGGCCATGGGAGCGATATTCAGCTGGAAACCGTCGCGGGGCCGGTGAGCATCAAGGGCGAGTTTTCCGGAACGCTCGATTTCCGCGACGTGGCGAAGCCGCTCGAATTCACTTCATCGCGAACCGAGTTTCGCGCCGAGGCTATCCCCGGCACCGTCACCATGGATCTGGGGGATCTGAAGCTGGCGAATGTCTCCGGGCCGGTGCGATTTCAGAGTGGAACGCGCGACATCCAGATCACCGACGCGACCGAACTGGTGGACCTGAAAGTGGACCGCGGCGATATCCAGATCATCGCTTCCAAAGCGCCGGTACCGAAGATGGATATTCACACGCGGAACGGCGACATATCGCTGACGCTGCCGGGGGACGCCGGCTTCCAACTGGACGGCTCGACCTCTCAAGGCGAGATCGAAAGCGGATTCGGTTCGCATCTTCGGATCGATTCCTCCGGCCATTCGGCGACGGTCAAGGGCCAGAACGGCGCGGGGCCGGAGATTACCGTAGTCACCGACAGGGGCGATATCTCGGTCAAAAAAGGCTGACTCAGGCCAGGATTAAACTCCCAAGTTTAATGAAAGCCGCCTTGCATTATCCGCGGAACGGCAGTAGCGTTTAGGAGTTCCGCCAGGCCTTTTCGCAGGAGGTTAAAAAATGGCTTCACCCGCCATGACCGGCGCTCCCGCGCTGGGTTCCCAGTTCATTTCCGGAGGCTCCGCAGCCACCTTCTCCGTTCTAGCTCCGAACGCTACACGCCTTGAACTCTGGATTTACGCCGTCGCCGCCGGCGCGGACCCCATCCTGCGCCAGGCGATGACCGCGCAGGCCGGCGGCGCGTTCTCCTTCACCGTGCAAGTGTCCGATCTCAATACAGCGGGGTTGCAGGGCACGATTTTTTACGGCTATCGGGCCTGGGGGCCGAACTGGGTCTTCGACCCCACGTGGACACCGGGGTCCTCCGCCGGATTCGTGAGCGATGTGGATAGCAGCGGAAATCGCTTCAATCCGAACAAACTCGTGATCGATCCTTACGCCCTTGAGGTGAGTCACGATCCCCTGACGCCCGCCAATCCGGATCCCACGGCTTACCTGTCGGGAGCGGCCTCGCGTCTGGTCGACACCGGTCCCTTTGCGCCCAAGGGAATCGTTCTCAGTCTCCCGACTGCGGATTTCGGCGCCAAACCGGTTACAGCTTTCAAAGATGACATCATCTACGAGGTTCACCTGCGCGGCCTGACGAAGAACGATCCGTCCGTGCCGGCCAATCTGCAGGGCACATATGCAGGCGCGGCGATGCGCGCGGAGTATCTGCAAAGTCTCGGCATAACCGCGGTGGAGTTCCAGCCCATTCACGAAACGCAAAACAGCCTCAATGATTTGCCGCAATACGCCTCTCTGCAAAATTACTGGGGCTACGACTCGTTCAGTTTCTTCGCGCCCGATCGCAGGTATGCGAGCGACCAGTCTCCCGGCGGGCCAACGAGCGAATGGATTGCCATGGTGAACGCATTCCATGCGGCCGGCCTGAAGGTGTACGTGGACGTCGTCTACAACCACTACGATGAAAGCGACGTCGATCAGGCGACGGGCACCGTCGGCGAAATATTCTCCCTGCGCGGACTCGACGATCAGGACTACTACGAGATTCTGAGTACCTCCCAACCCAATCTCTACGAAAACGACAACGGCGTTGGCCCCAACATCAATGCGGCGGCGTTGACGGCGCGGAACCTGGTGCTCGACTCGTTGAAATACTGGACCGACATTATGGGCGTGGACGGATTTCGCTTCGATCTGGCCGCGGTGCTGGGGAACGCAAACGCGCAAGGCGGCTATTCATTCAACCGGGACGATCCGAACAACATCCTCAACCGCGCCGTAACGGAACTGCCTGCGCGCCCCGCCGCCGGGGGTCCGGGCGTCGATCTGATCGCCGAGCCCTACACCGCCAACGCGCAGGGGCAGGAGCAGGGCAATTTTCCGGTCGGCTGGTCGGAATGGAACGACCGTTTCCGCGATGTCTTCCGCGCTTCGCAGAACAAACTCGGTATTACTCCGGTCACCCCGGGAAGCATGGCCACGCGGTTCGCCGGCTCCGACGACCTCTTCGGCGCCCGGGGCAGAAAACCGTGGAATTCGGTGAACTATATCACCTGCCATGACGGCTTCACGCTGCGCGATCTCTATTCGTACAATCAGCCGCAGAATAATCAGCCGTTCCCGTTTGGACCTTCGAGCGGTGGCCGCAGCGCCGATGACGAAATGTGCTGGGACCATGGCGGCGATCCCGTACAGCAGATACAAGCGGTACGCACGGGACTGGGTTTGCTGCTCCTTTCCGCGGGAACTCCGATGGTCTCGGGCGGTTCCGAGATCTTCCGCACCCAGGCCGGCAACAACAACGCGTACAATCTGGACACCACGGCGAACTGGCTGGACTGGCAGGCTGCGATGCAGCAAACCGCCCTGACCGCCTTTGCCACCGGCCTGCTGCAATTCCGGCGGACGCATCCGTGTCTGCGGCCCGCGAACTTTTTCACGGGAACCGACA
>CAWBIS010000275.1:0-31227 GCA_963788485.1 Terriglobia bacterium | reverse complement strand
CGGACTCGAAGCCGGCCAGACTGTACCTGTCAACGACATGGATCAGATCATGGCCACTCAACTCGAGATCGTGCAGTCAGATCCGGTGCTGCGGCCGGTAGCGGAGCAGTACCATCTGCTTGCCGAGGAGAATCAGCTGAAAGGCCTTTCTCCCGCCGCTGTCGCCGAAAAACGCGCTGCCCCGGTGGTCCTGCACCGGTTGAAAGTCACCCGACCGCCGAATACCTATCTGATTCGTATCACTTATCGCGCCGACGATCCTCGTCTCGCAGCCAATGTGGCCAACGCCATCGCCGCGTCTTACATCCGGCACGCCTTCGATTCCCGCGATGTCGCCTTCGAACAAGTATCCGATTCGATCCGGAAAGAACTGGGAACTCTCAAGGCACGCATGGACAAATCGACGGCGGATCTGGCCCAGTACGAGAAGGAACTCAACATGGTCGATCCCGAGGAGGGTTCCACCATACAGTCGGCTCGGCTGAAACAGCTTAACGAGGAGTACACGAAGGCTCAGGCGGACCGGTTGCGAAAACAGGCGATTATGAACGCCGTAGCAGGCACGGACACCATCGCCGCCGCCGAAGCCGCGGGACACGGCGACGCTCTCGACGGCGCGCTGGAGCACCTGAATGCCGCCAAACAGCAGTTCGCCGCCGTGAAAGCGATCTACGGGGAAAACTATTCGGAATACCGCAAGGCCAAGGACCAGGTCGACCAATTGGAAAAGACCGTCAAGGAGTTGACGGCCAACGCCGGGGATCGGGCGAAGGTGGAATACCAACAGGCAATGGATGACGAGCAGCGCCTCGCAGCGGTCCTTCATTCGACAAAGGCGGAAGTCGACGGTTTGAGCGCACGCGCCCTTCAGTATGAGCAGATGAAGCGCGACGCCGATAACGACAAGAAGCTGTACGAAGATCTCGAACGCAGGACGGCGGAAGCCGACATAAACAACGAATTTCAGGACGCCATCATCCAGGTTGCGGCGATGGCTCTGCCCGCCGATAGAAAAGTCTTCCCGAATATTCCCGAAAACCTGGCCATCGCTTTTGTCCTGTCGGCTGTACTCAGCGTGATCTGGGTTGTAGTCGCCGACGCGGTGGACGTGACTTTGTCGGATCCGGAAGACGTGGCCAAGCGGCTCGACGTGCAGGTGCTCGGGGTAATTCCGGCCACCCGAAACCTGATGACCTCGGCGCTGATAGCCAACGACGACGCGCCGAACAAACGCTCCGCCGAAGCCATGGAACGATTCCAGGAAGCCATTCGCGGGCTGCGAACCTCGATCGGGCTGGCCAATCTGGATCGCCCGGTTCGGTCCCTGCTGGTTACCAGCGCGCAACCAAGCGAAGGCAAGTCCACTACGGCCGCCAATCTCGCCCTCTCGTTCGCCCAGATCGGCAAGCGCGTGCTCCTGGTGGACGCCGATCTGCGCGCGCCATCGGTCCACAAGCATTTCGAGACGGGCACCGAGAGCGGGCTTTCCGACGTGCTTGCGGGCAGAGTGACGTGGCAGGACGTGATGATCCGGGTCGAGCCATACGAACTCTATGTGGTTCCAGCCGGACCGGTTTCCCGGCGCGCCGTGGATATGTTCGTCCAGGCCGCGGCGGAGCTCTTCGACCAGGTGTGCCGCGAATTCGATATGGTCATCGTGGATGCGCCGCCGCTGTTGGGGTTTGCGGAGTCCCATCTGCTGGCTTCGATGGCGGATAGCGTCATCATGGTCACAAAAGCCGAAACCACCAGCGGCAAGACGGTCTCGAAAGCTCTCGACGCTCTTATACGGGATCGCGCCAACATCATGGGTCTGGTGATGACGCAGGTGAAAGCCGCATCGCTTAAAGCCTATGGAAACTACGGGTATGGTTATGGCTACGGCAAGTACCGCAATACGCCGGATCGTACCGTAGAGGCCGTGGTCGTGGAAAAAAGCAACTGAGACTGCTGCAACCCTCTATACCGGAGAAGCTGCTACGGGCCGCATTATCGTCCATACTTCCGAGCCTTCGTCCGGCGCGGCTCGCTATGTCAGTGAACTGGTGGCCGGCCTCGCTGCCAATAACGCGAGCGTGACCTTATTTTGTCCTCCGACGTTTGACTATCTGGGCAAAGTGAAGTCATGTGGCGCCAGCGTAGCCTTCGCGGCCCATCGCAGCGTGGGGCGGGGAAGTCTTGCTTCGCGGCTTGCGAGAAACATACGATTTCTTGTCGGCACCGCTCGCCGGCAATTGCGAACAACACACAGGGGAGATATCGTACACGTGCAATTTCCTCTGTATTTTCCCGCTGGATTGGCCTTCTTTTGCCTCGCACGCATGAAAAGATGCGCAATCGTATTCACGGCCCACGATCCGCTGCCTCACAAATGGCTGTTGCCACGCCGGCTGAGGTCGCTCGAATGGAATATGGTGCGGTGGGCTTACTGCCTGAGTAACAGAGTGATCGTCCATAACGAGACAGGCAGGAGTGTACTTGTCGACCGCTTCGGACAGAATCCGGCGAAGGTCGTCGTGATTCCGCACGGACCGTTGGCGATACCGCATGCGGGGGACCCGGCTCCGCCGGGAGAACTGCGGCTGCTCTTGTTTGGCGGAATCCGTGAAAACAAGGGCGTGCACCTCGCCATCGGGGCGGTGCAATCGATTAATGCGCGCGGCCGCCTTCTCGTGCGGCTGACCATTGCGGGTGCGGTCGCGAATGCGCGTGAACAGAGTTACTGGGACCATTGCCGGGGGCTGATCGAGCAAAAGCCGGCGGGGATTCGCGTGATCGATCGCTATATCGATGACGCCGAAACAGGCCCACTGGTAGCGGAGCATCACGCGTTGCTCCTGCCTTATCGGGCATTTACCTCGGAAAGCGGTGTAGCGGCTCTCGCTCTGGCCAATCGCCGCCCGATTATCGGGACACGGGAAGGCGGACTTGGCGCTCTTCTTTCCCAGTGCCCGTGTGGAGTCTCCATCGAAGGCGATACGACGGAGGCCGTGGCCGCAGCCATCGAACAGGCGCGCGACCTGGGACTCGAGGCTCTTCGGCAGATGGGCGAAGCCGGGGCCGGCTATATGGAATCCGGCCGCTCATGGACGGAAATCGGTCGCCGGACGTTGGCGGTTTACAGCGAAATTGGCGGCGGCGCCGCTGGAGTGTGGAATTGAGCGATTATCCAATCGAATCCGCCGGGTCGCGCCGGATCGTGATGCTGATTACGACGCTCACGTTCGGGGGCGCCGAAACTCAGGTCATCCGTCTTGCGATTGAACTCAGCCGTCGCGGCTGGCGTGTCAAGGTCGTCTGTCTGATCGACCCCAGCGCTTATGTCAGCCAGCTTACGGAAGAAAACATCGAAGTCGAATCCCTCGGCATGCCGCGGGGCGTACCCGATCCGCGGGCCATCTGGCGTTTACGCCGCATCATCCGGTCGTTCCAGCCCGACGTGGTGCACTCCCACATGGTGCACGCAAATCTGCTGGGGCGGATCGCACGCCTCTTCTGCCGCATGCCGGTCCTGATTTGCACCGCGCACAATCTGCAGGAACGTTCCGAAAAAGGCGGCGCCACCTGGCACAAGGAACTGCTGTACCGTGTCACGGATTTTCTCGCGGATCGTACGACTATCATCTGCGCCGCGGCGTTCGATCGTTACGTACGCGTGGGCGCCGTGCCCGCAAGAAAGCTCGAGCTGGTTCCAAACGGCATCGATACGCGCCGGTTTACGCCCTCGGCTGAAGCGCGTGAGACAACCCGCAACTCCATGGGTCTCGCCGGAAAGTTTGTCTGGCTGGCGGTGGGGCGTCTGGTTGAGCAAAAGAATTACAGCGGGCTTCTCCGCGCTCTTGTCCTGTTGCCTGGTGACGACTGGATTGTTCTCGTCGCCGGCAGTGGGCCGCTGGCGGACCAGCTGACGGCCGAGTGCGAGCGGCTGGAACTGTCCGACCGGGTGAAATTCCTCGGGGCGGAGGAAAACATCTGGCGCCTTTACAACGCGGCCGACGGTTTCGTGATGTCTTCGCATTACGAAGGTCTCTCGATTGCGTTGCTGGAGGCCGCATCGATGGGGCTTCCCGCCGTTGTCACCGACGTCGGCGGCAATGCCGAGATAGTTATCGACGGTGTTTCAGGCTACGTAGTGGAGCGCGGCAACACGCCCAGGCTGGCCGCTGCGATGGTCGCCATGCAAAACGCGCCAAACGCAACGCGTCGCGCGCTGGCGCAGGCGGCTCGCCAGCATTGCCAAGAGACGTTTCGTTTCGAAACCATCGTCGACAAGTGGATCGAACTCTACAGCCGATATCTGTCGGAGCGCCCAGTCAGCCAATCGCGACAGGGGAGTACATTCGTGAAAGTCCTGTACGTCATCACTCGCGCCGAACGCGGCGGCGCTCAGGTGCATCTGCTGGATCTGCTGACGAACCTGCCACCGGGGGTGAGACCAGTCATCGCCACCGGGGAAAACGGGTTCCTCTGCGATGCAGCGGCCGGCCTGGGCATACCCGTCCGCAGAATTCCCCATCTCACTCAACCCATCAGCCCGCTCAACGACCTTCGCGCGTTGGGCGAGATCATCGAGGTCATACGGCAGGAGTCGCCCGACCTGGTGCACGCCCACACATCGAAGGCCGGCCTGCTCGCGCGGCTGGCCGCTCGCCGCACCGGAACACCGGCCCTGTTCACCGCCCACACATGGAGTTTCGCCGATGGAATATCCAACGGGCGCCGCTGGCTGACCGTCCCCCTCGAAAGGCTCGCGGCGGGTCTCGGCGGGAAGATCATCTCCGTTTCGCAGGCGAATAAGGATATGGCGCTGCGACGGGCCATCGCTCGGCCGGATTCGCTGATCAGAATCTGGAACGGGGTTCCGGATGTGCCCCTTCGCGCGTCGCCTGGGTCGGGCAATCCCCCAACCCTGATCATGGTCGCGCGGTTTGTGGCGCAGAAAGACCACCTGCTCCTGATCGAGGCTCTTACCGGCGTCGCCGGAGAATGGCGCCTGATGCTGGTTGGCGACGGGCCGTTGCGGCCGCGGGTGCAGGATGCCATAACCAAAGCGGGCCTGTCCGACCGCGTCTTATGTCTTGGCGATCGCTCCGACATCGCCAGTCTGCTTGCCTCCGCCGATCTATCCGTGCTGGCGACGAAGTGGGAAGGCTTGCCGCTCTGCATACTCGAAGCCATGCGCGCGGGTCTGCCGGTGGTGGCGACCAACGTCGGCGGGGTCGCGGAAGCGGTTACCGACGGCGTCACGGGCTATCTTACACGCACCGGGGATGTGGAGCAGATGAGAAGCCGTATCGCCGAACTGCTCCGCTCGCCGGCTCTGCTGAGATCGATGGGCGGGGCGGCGCGCGCCCGCTACGAAAGAGATTTCGATGTCCGGACGATGGCCAGAGCGACATGGGCATTGTACCGGGAAGTCATCGATGTGCCGGATGTACCTGTGTTTGCCGAATCTATCGCGGGAGGTCTGAAATGAGTGTTGCTGCCTTCGACGCAATCTCAACGGCGTCGTTACCCAGAGTCGGCAGCCGGAGCGGACTCACCAGCCTTTGCCTTTTCTCCGCGGATGTCGCCGCGGTGCTGATCGTTGCGGCAATGATGGTGCTGTTCGTGGATCGGTGGTTCGACCTCTGGAAAGAATTCCTGCTGGCGCAAAGCGCGATGATCCTGATCTTCGCCGGACTCGAGCTGTACCCCGGTTGCGGCCTCAGTCCGGCGCGGGAACTGCGGGAGATATTTACCGGATCCACGCTGAGCCATGGCGTGGCTGCCAGCGCCTTCTTCGTCTGGCGTCCGGCGGCGACGCCCCTGGCCGCCGGCATATGCTTTTCGTGGGCCGCCACTGTCATTCTTGTGGTTTTTTGCCGTTCCGGCGCGCGCCACATTTGTTCTCGCCAGCCATGGTGGGGCGTTCCCGCGGTGATTTTCGGCTCGGGCCAGACAGCTCGCGCCGTGCTCCGGCATATTCGCGCCTATCCCTCGACCGGCATGCGGGTTGTCGCCGTTTTCGACGATCATCATCCGGACTGGCCGGAACTGCCCGGGGCCAACATCCTCGTGACGCGGCCCTCGCACGCTTCTCACTACGCGCGGAACCTCGGGGTCACCCACGCGATCGTGGCTTTGGCAGACGCCCGCGGCAGTGAGATTCGCAGCGTCATCAAAAGCGATGCCCGCTATTTCAAACAACTCCTGGTCATTCCCGATCTCGCGGGGCTCTCCTCCATGTGGGTCGGTACGCGGGATCTCGGTGGCACGCTTGGCCTTCACATCAGCCAGACGCTGCTCCATCGCGGACCGCAACTGTTCAAACGCACCTTCGATCTGCTTCTTGCCGGCGTGGCCTTCGTCGTTCTTTTTCCCGTCTTCATACTTATCGTTCTGGCCATCCGTCTCACGTCGCCCGGTCCCATCGTTTACGGACAGCGTCGCGTCGGCAGAAACAATACAAGGTTTACGGCGTGGAAATTCCGTTCCATGTGCGTCAACGCCGACCAGGTGCTTGAACACTATTTGCGGGAGAATCCGGCGCTCCGTCTCGAATGGGAACGCGATCACAAGCTGAAAAACGATCCGCGGGTCACCGCCGTCGGGCGTTTTCTGCGCAAGACCAGTCTCGATGAACTACCGCAACTGTGGAATGTCCTGCGTGGCGAGATGAGCCTGATCGGACCCCGGCCCATTGTCGACGCCGAAATCGTTCGCTATGGAGATTCGTTCGACGCTTATCAGAGCGTTCGCCCGGGGATCAGCGGCATGTGGCAGATCTCCGGCCGGAACAATACCAGTTATACGGAGAGGGTTCAGTTCGACGAATACTATGTGACGAACTGGTCTATATGGCTCGACCTGTATATCGTTGGCAGGACATTCAAGACTGTTTTGATGCGCGAGGGAGCTTACTAACGGAAAAGAAAAGTTCTGGCCGCGAATGCCAGCACGGCCAGGAATATCGTTACTGCAAAACAGCCGCAAGCGGCTTTTGCCGATTGAGCGCCATGTGTAAAATCGCCCAGATCCAGCTCATTTTTCTTTTTCGCACCGTCTGGATTCGAACTATCCGGCACCCACAGCATGGTACCGCACGGCCCTGAGGCACTGATGCCGGCAACTATGCGAAACTCCGGGGCTCTGGTGATCTCGCTTGATCTGGAACTTCACTGGGGAGTCCGCGACCGGCGCAGGCTCGATCGCGCCGAGCGGATGCGGCTGCTCTCCGCGCGCGCCGCGGCTCTCGAGATTGTTGAGCTGTTCGACGAATTTTCCGTTCACGCCACATGGGCCACGGTAGGTTTTCTCTTCGCCCGCACGCGAGACGAGCTGGAGTGTTATTCGCCTGCGCGGAAGCCCCGATACGGCGATCCCGCGCTCGATCCCTACCAGGAGCAAGTCGGCTCCGACGAATCCGTCGACCCCTTTCATTTCGCGCCTTCGCTCATAGACGCCATCGCGGTCCGCCCAGGTCAGGAAATCGCCAGCCATTCGTTTTCCCACTATTACAGTTGCGAACCTGGACAGGGCCCGACGGAGTTCGAGGCCGATATGAACAGCGCAATAGCCATCGCGAACGGTTGCGGGTATCGTATGCGCTCTTATGTTTTTCCGCGCAATCAGGTAAATCCCGAATATCTCGCGCTTCTGCGGCGGGCGGGAGTGACCTCTTATCGCGGAACACAAGCCGCGGCCGTGAACGCCCCCGGTAGCTTTCGCATGCAGCAAAGGCCTCACCGCCGCCTGCTTCGGCTGTTTGACAATTACCTCGATCTTTATGGGCCGCAGACGGTGCCAATGCCTTCCGGAGCCACGCCACGATGCGTGAGCGCGAGTCGCTATCTTCGTCCATTCAGCGCAGCGCTCGGCGTATTGGAAGACCGGCGCTTCCGCCGGATCGCCGATGCGATGGAATTGGCGGCGAAGCGCGGAGAAATATTTCATCTCTGGTGGCATCCGGAGGATTTTGCTCGGAATCGGGATCGGAATCTGCAGTTTCTCCGCCGCGTCCTGGGGGCTTACTCTCGCTGCCGGAAGCAATTCGGCATGCGCTCGTTATCCATGGGCGAAGTCGCCGAGCTCATGGATGTTGATACCGCTGGCGACACGCGCGTGGCGCAACAGGCGATCGGAAGATGACGGCTGCCGACTCCAGTAAGCGGAAACGCCTGATGTATATCATCACGCGCGCCGAACATGGCGGGGCGCAGTCGCACGTCCTCGATCTGATCAGGGGATTTCGTAACGATTTCGACGTCTCGATAGCAGTAGGCGAGGAAGGTTTTCTGACCGAGGCGTGCCGGGCCGAGTCGATTCCGGTTCACCTGATTCCGCATCTGGAGCGGGAGATCAGACCATTGGCCGACACCCGGGCGTTCTTCGAGACCCTGCGGCTGGTTCGCCGGGAGCGTCCCGATCTGATTCACGCCCACACATGGAAAGCGGGCTTCGTGGGCAGAATTGCCGCCCGCCTGTGTGGCATCCCGTCTATATACACCGTACACATGTGGCACTTTGGACCCGAGTTGCCGCCCGCCTGGCGCATCTTCGGACCCGGCCTGGAGCGCGCCGCCTCCCGCTGGAGCGAACGTACGATAACGGTTTCCCGCTCCGGCTCGGAAGTGGGCCGCCAATACCGTATTGCGGAGCCCTCACGCATGGTCGCGATACATAACGGCATCGGCGACTCGCCTGAGCGGGCCAGGCCGGACGCGAACGCGGTCCCGGTGGTCGTCATGGTCGCTCGTTTCAGTTCTTTCAAAGATCACGAGACGATCGTGCGCGCCTTCGCCGTGCTGGACCTTCCGGCCCGGTTGAAGCTGGTTGGGGACGGACCGACGCGTGCCGCGACCGAGCGGCTTGTGAACGAGCTCGGCATCGCCGATCGGGTGGAGTTTGCCGGCGATCGGAGCGACGTGGCTCAATTCATCTCACAGGCCGATGTTTTTGTCCTCGCATCCCGGCTGGATAATCTCCCCATCAGCATTCTGGAAGCGATGCGCGCGGGATTACCCGTGATAGCTTCCAACGTCGGCGGAATCGCCGAACTGGTGAAACACGGCGAAACCGGGCTTCTGGTCCCTCCCTTTTCCGTGGAACCAATGGCGCGCGCAATGGCGGATTTACTAACGGACAAAAACAAGCGAATTCGCTTCGGGCGGTCCGGGCGCGCCCGTTACGAGATGCGTTTTTCTCTGCAGCACATGATCGAGCGCACCCGCGCCGTCTATGCCGACGTTCTCGGAGAATCGCTTTCGAGCGAAAGTAATGGCCGGACTTCCGGCGAAGTCCTGGTCGATTCGACCGACGCCGTGCTGAATTTCTCGCCACCGCATTGAGCGGCGGCGGCGCTTCCGAAGTAAATGCCTGAACTTGCCACGACTTTGAAAACGAGCAGCGTATCCATTCCCGTGGATGCCACGATTGGGAGCGTCCTGCACGGGCATGCCGCGATACGTCCGCGTCAGGCGGCGATCGTAGCGCCCGGCTTTCCACCGTTCTCATATGGCGAACTGGTGCGCCACATCGATCTCATCGGCGCCGCACTTCGCAATGCGGGACTGGGGCGCACTTCACGTGTAGCACTCCTGCTCCCCAGTTGCCCCGAACTCGGGCTCACCAGCATCGCGGTCGCGGCAAACGCAATCGCCATCCCATGCAATCCCAATCTTCCCCCGGCTCATATCCAGCAGCTCCTCGCGAGGCTCGAAGTTCACGCGGTTGTGTTGCCGGACTGGCTGGAACCTCCGCAGTGGCTGGCAACCTCGCCCGGCCGGCTGACGCTTCTCCGCGTCGCCAGGGCCGGTGATTCTCTTGCCGAAGCCCTGATCTCCGGCAGTGAGTCCGGGGAAACGCAGCCCGACGGACATGCCGAAGACGTCGCTCTCATTCTGCAAACCTCCGGTACCATCGGGCCGCCCAAACTGGTTCCCGTCACCCATCGCAATCTGATGGCGATGGCCCGCCGAATGGAGCACTGCTTCGAGCTCTCGCATCTGGATCGCTGCGCCTGCCTGCTGCCTCTCTACTACGCTCAGGGGATAAAGTCTGCCTGTATCGTCCCGCTGCTTGCCGGCGGCAGCATAGCCATTCCCGAGCCGCCGATCATCGAAAGCCTGGAAAACTGGCTGAGCCAATTGCAACCCACCTGGTTCCCGGCGGGGCCAACCTTCCTGCAGGCGGTACTCGATCGCTTGCGGAACTCCCCACTAACCCTCGACCATAATCTGCGCTTTGTTATTTCCGGATCGGCGAGCCTGCCGGAACCGATTCGCGTCGGCGTGGAGAATGCCCTCGGCGCGCCGGTTCTCGACGCGTGGGGGATGACGGAAATCGGTTTGTTGACTGGCAATTCGATTCGCATCGGCGAGCGTAAACCCGGTACCGTTGGCTATGCCTTCCCCGGCGAAGTCGCGATCCTCGGCTCGGAAGGGAAATTCTGCGGCGCTGCGGAAGCCGGCGAAGTGGTGGTGCGGGGGCCTTCCGTCCTCAGCAGCTATCTGGCGGATGACGAACTGAACCGCGCCGCGTTTACCGATGGCTGGTTCCATACCGGTGACCTCGGCTCGATCGATGCGGATGGTTTTCTCAGGATCACCGGGCGGATCAAGGAAATCATCAACCGGGGCGGTGAGAAAATTTCGCCGGTGATCGTGGAACAGGCGTTGATTGCGCACCCGGCGGTGCAACAGGCGGCCGCGTTCGGGATTCCCCACGCGCGCCTCGGCGAAGCCGTCGCGGCCGCGATTGTGCCGAGGCCGGGTAACAAATTAACAGCTGCCGAGTTGCAGAATTTTCTGGCCGGGAGCCTGCCGGCGCAGGCGATTCCGAGAAGCATCTTCTTTCTGACGGCTCTGCCGAAAGGCCCCACGGGCAAAATCCTGAGGAAAGAATTGGCAATAGCGTGCCGACCCGGCGAAGGCCGCATTGTTGTCCCCCCGGCTGACCAACTCGAAACACAGCTTGCGGAGCTTTGGCAAAAGCTCCTGCAGCGCGACGACATCGGAGTCGAGGATGATTTCTTCGAAGCGGGTGGCGATTCGCTCCTTGCGTCGCAGATGATGGTCGAGGCGGAGGGGATCACGCACAAATTGCTGCGCGGCCGCGCTCTCCCGGTGCCCACCACGATTCGCGCCCTCGCCCACGACGTCGCCGGCGCGGCGCCGTTGCGCAATGAAGCTCTGGTCGTGCAGATCAAACCGGGGCGCGGCGGGACGCCCTTCTTTTACTGCCACGGAGACTATTTGTTCCATGGCCGCTATGCCTGGAAACTGGCCGACCTGATCGGCGAAGATTGCCCCTTCTACCTGCTGAATAACTATGAGATAGCCGACCTGCGCGGTGCACCTTCGATGGAGGAGCTGGCGAAAGGTTATCTGCCCGCACTACTCGCCGCGCATCCCACGGGCGCTTTTCGGCTGGGCGGCCACTGCAACGGCGGTTTGATGGCGCTTGAACTGGCGCGGCAGCTCTCCGCTTTGGGCCGTGTGGTGGAGACGATTGTTCTCATCGAGCCAATCTCGCTTAACGCCCGGCCTTGTTTCCGGTTCATCGGACATTTGCTCGATACCGTCTTCGCGGCCGTGCCTTATAAGAAGACACGCCGGACTCTCAGGGCTGCGATTATGTTCCTGCTGTGGAGAACTTTCCGCTGGGCGTGTGAACGGCTTCGCATCAACAGCCCCGCGGCCGACGATCCCTCTCTCGAAACACAGGAAACCAAAAAGGTGTATCAGCGCCTGATGGCCAACTATACTCCGCCGCGCCTCTCTTCGCGAGTAGTCTGTCTGACCGCGGAGGCCAGTAGCCGCGCGGTTGAGTTCGACTGGAAGCCATGGCTGAGCCTGAGCCCGGCCGTTACGGCCCATGTCATCCCGGGCACTCACATGTCATGCCTGACAACTCACGTTGTCCCGATGGCGGAAACATTAAGGCAGACGCTTGCCTCAGCCGCGTATGCGGCAAGCGGCAACGAAAAGTAACTATGTCGCCCTGCTTTCCCCGTTTCGCCGACAGGTTTGAATCCCAGCCGAAATCGGCTGCACTGATGCTTTCGTGCGGTCTGGCATTTCTGACGCCGCTGTTTCTCGGTGTGTATTGGTTGATTTATGCGGCGGATACGGATGTGGCGATTCGTTTTCTGCGGCCTCTCGCCATCGCCGTCGCGCTTCTGCTCGCGCTTGTCTGGAACAAGCTGGCTATCACCTGGGCCGAGTTGCGCCTTGCGGGAATCATGGCCGTGATGTGCGCGGTCCTGCTGGTACCCTCCCTCGCTGCGACCGACCCATACCGTGCGCTGGCGGACTGGCTGAAACTGGTTATCCTGTGCGTCATCGGCCTCCTTTTCTCCCGCGCGTTGCGCGATAACGCAACAGCCGAGGCGTTCGGGCGGGCGCTCATTATCGGTTCCACTCTGCCTGCGGTCCTGATCGTCTACACCTACGTCAAGTACATGGGTTTCACGATTCCTACCTATGAATCGGCGCGCGTTTTGAAGGCGGTGGCCATACACGCGAATGTTCCACTCAATTCGATCGCATTCTCCTGCGTCTTCGCCTATATCTGCGGCATGTGCCTGGTGCGGCGAAGCCGGATTCTGTGGTGGCTCGGAGCGGTGCTGTTTGTAGTCTCATCCGCGCTTACCGGATCCCGTGCTCCCGTGGCGATCCTGGCCGCTACCGGATTCGTTCTCCTGCTTCTGAATGGCGCTGTCTCGCGCAACCCGATCAAGCGGCTGTTCACCTGGCTTTCCGTCATCGCCCTGGTCGCCGCAATTGCATGGGGCACACAGGTCATTACCTTCGCCCAGATGTCTTCGGCAACGGAAGGCCGCTGGGACTTCTGGTCGGTCGCCTGGCAAAAATTCACCGAGCGTCCGCTGGTGGGTTACGGCTTCGACTCGTGGCGAGACGATCTGGTTTCCCGGCTCCCCGGCGAATACCGTTTGACATCCTATGACGCCATCAATCTCGCCGGAGGGTACCACAACGAATATATGACGCTTCTGGCCGAACAGGGAATCGTCGGCTTCCTGCCGGTCATCGCCCTCTTTATATTCCTCTGGCGTTGTTCCTGGAAGTTGGCATTCCAGCCGTCGGTGACCTGGAGGAACGGCCAGTGGGCTCTGTTTGGATGTATCTTTCTGCTGCTCCGCGCAGCCGTCGAAGCACCGGGTCTGTTCGGCTATGGGCAGGAGCCGGCGGATTATCTCGCCTTCATTTTCGTGGCGATTGTCGCCAGCCGCTTCTCGATCGAAGAAGATTACGTGAAGTCGGCTCAGGCGCTGGAACAGTCAAAGCGCTATCAGGGCTACGCTTCAGAACGCGCGGCTGCATTTGCCTGATAGCATGAAGACCACCTCTCTCCTGGTTTTGCTTGCCTCCTGGCTGCCGGCCGCGGAAATCTCTCCAATTCCTGCAACCTCGGGTTATCACGTTGTCTTCAACGATGACTTCAGCCATTTCGACCTGAGCCCGGACGGCTTTGGATCGCACACCTGGTATGAAGGCGTCTGGTTCAATCCGAAGCATGCACCACTCTCGAACATTTCGGCGTCGCCGGCGGGTCTGACGCTCGTGTGGCGGCGCGATCAGGGGGCATTCGATACCTCGATCACGACTTTATCGAAAGATCTCCGACACTCGCTCGCATGGCGCTACGGCTATTTCGAAGCACGCATGAAATGGGATGTTGTACCGGGTGCGTGGCCGGCGCTCTGGCTGATTCCGGTGCCGGATGGGAAAGGAAAAGCCACCTACAAGGATACCGGCGAGTCCGGTGAACTGGACATCTTCGAAGGTCAGGGCGACCACCCGCACACTTTCTACGGGACCGCCCACGACTGGATCGATCTTCATGATCATCCAACGACGAACAACAGTTTCCAGCTGCCGGCGACGGCAAATCTTGCACAGTTTCACACCTACGGGTTGTTGTGGGTGCCGGGTAAGGTCACCTGGTACGTCGACAACCAGCCTCTGCATTCCGAAACCGTACCCGGGATCTTCGACCATCAGGATTATTTTCTGGTGGTTTCCATGCAGGAAGGGGCGGATTGGAAGGCGAACAACCTGGCGGGAGTGAGTGCCACACAGATGGCATTAACAGTGCAATACGTGCGCATCTGGCAAAAGTGATTCAATTATGAGTAAAGCAGCGCTGCTGGAGGAAACCCCGAAGATAGAGGACGGCGTGGCCTATCCTCACTTGCATTGGGTTGCAAAGGATTACGGCATCTCAGCGGACGCACTCGTGCGGATATTCGTCCTTGAGAAAGCCTTCCATGAAAAAATCATGGCCACCGAGTCCGCCAGTGAACGCGGACGCCAATACCAGGAACTTTACACCGAGGTCTACCGGCTCAAACGCGATCACGCGCAAGGCCCGCCGCGGGAGGGAACCGGTGAACACTACGCCCGGCTCGCTCTTACATTCCGGCGGGAACTGGCGGGTAAGTCCATCCTCGATGTTGGTTGCGGCGACGGACTGTTTCTCGACCAGGTCGCGCGGCTGCTCCCTCATGGCGAACTTTGCGGTCTCGACACTTCGGATGTGACGCTGCCGCAGGGTCACGCGGCCATAAAATTCCTGCAAAAGGACGTGGTTTCCTTTCGCGTCGATCGCCCCTTCCAGGTGGTCTACTCCCATCAGGTGCTCGAGCACATAGCTCCGGCCGACGTTCCAACTCACCTTCGATCGGTTCATGACGCGCTCGTGCCGGGCGGAAAATTTATCGTGATTCTGCCCAACAAATACTGGGGACCGCAGGATATCACCCGAATCGTCGACAACACTTTCACCGGACGGGTACCGGCGCAGGGCTCGCATTTGAACGAAGGCTCGTACATTGCACTCGCGCCTCAGCTGGAGAGTTTCGGATTCCGGAATATCAAAACTATTCTGCCGTTTGCGCAGTACATCCCGTGGCTCCGCCGCATCCGGGTAAAGCCGGGGATCAATCGGTTCGTCGAGCGTCACGCGGGGTTGCGGAATCTTCTGAACAAGGTCGGCGCTCACGGCCGTCCGATCTTCAAGAATCCAATCGTCCTGATCGCCGAGAAGAGTGAATGGAGGGCCCGCAAGTGAGCCAATCGGAAGTGGTGGCCGGAGCCAAAAAGTCCTTTCGCAATGTGCTGCGAACCCTCGCCCCATCATTGCTGTCGTCTTACATCCGTAAACATTGGGATTCCGAACCCGAAGTCGTGCTGCTGCCGGCCTTGTGCGATCGGCAGCGCATTTCCTTCGATGTTGGAGCCAACTGGGGCCAATACGCGGGAGCGCTGCGCGACGTCTCCGCCGGCGTGGTGGCATGCGAGCCGATCCCGCAGCTTGCCACCTTTCTGCGCCGCTCCTACCGGGGAGCGATTCAAGTGGAACAGGTCGCCTTATCCAACACCAATGGGAGGGCGGAGTTCGTCATCGAAAAGGACTGGAGCCACTCGAGCCTCAAAGGATGCGCGGGACAGAACGGACGCCGGCGGGTCGCGGTGCCGCTGAAGACGCTGGACTCCATCGCCAGAGATCCTGTCGGTTTCATCAAGGTGGACGTCGAAGGCCATGAAGAAGAGGTCCTCGAAGGCGCGGCGGGAGTGATCGCGCGGGATCATCCTGTACTGCTGACTGAAATCGAGGAGCGGCATCGCCCGGGAGCTCTGGTGCGGATTCTGGCCCGGCTGTCCGCACAGGGTTACTCCGCCTTTTTCCTCGATCACGGCACCGTGCGGGACGTATCGGCATTCCGGGTTGCGGAGCATCAGAATCCGGCGAATATTCCATCTCCGGGCGATTCCTCAAAGTACGGGCTTTACATCAACAATTTTGTGTTCATTCATCAGAACAGCCTTACGGAAACGAAGAACCGTCTGGCGGAACTTGGATACGTCATTGCCGCCTGAAAGACGGGGTCACGATTGAATCGCCTTCTGCGCTTCGCACTGTCCAAATCCGCGGTCCTGGTCGCGTTCGCGCTGGCATTGGGAGGGCTGTTCAAGCTTTCGGCATTTGCGCGCGAGGCTTTCATTACATGGCGATTCGGCCTTTCGCCGGTCACCGATACCTACTTTGCTCTCCAGCAATTCCCGGTTACCGCTGCGGCATTCATGATCGGCCCATTTGCCCGGGCATTCACCCCGGCTTACGCCGAAGCCACTAACCGGGACGGCCGTGTTGAATGGCTTCCAGGCCTGATCCTGTATGCTGCACTCATTGGCCTGGCCATAACCGGCCTGAGTTTCCTCCTCGCTCCTCAAATACTGGCGGCATTTACCCGATCGGGAAGCTGGTCGACTCTCGCAGCCCTGAGCATCTGCTACGTACCCATCGTTTTCATGGGATTCCGTGCTGCCACGTGGACCAGCCGCGGCAGGAAGCTTTCCGCTCTTACGCTGAACGGAAGTCCCTACGTCGTAATGACCCTGGCCCTCATCGGACTCTACCTGGTGGGGTTGATGGGGAACCTCAGCCTCGCAGTCTCCATGAGCCTCGGTTTTGTAGCGGTCGGAGCCGTCAGCGCAATCAGCCTGATGACCACCGAGAACCTGTTCCGCCGGGTTCCTTATCTTTTGCAGCCATGGAAATCCGAGGCCTTTCGCGGATTCACACGGCAGCTGACGGCCTCTTCAATCGAGACCGCCGGTTACTCCGCGAATCAGTTCCTGATGCTTTATTTCATGGCGCGGGCCGGCACAGGCGCGATCTCCGCGAACAACTGCGCGACGCGGGTAGGGATGCTCGGATACAGTCTGTTCGCGCAGCCGATGGTCCTGCTTCTGCAATCCCGGCTGTGCGGGAGCGCAGCCGGTGAACGAGGGCGCGCCGCCAGGCGCTACGTCAGCAGCATGGCGGTGGGATGCGCGCTCTTTGCGCTTGGCATCTTTCTATTCCGGCGTCCGCTGGTAACCATGATCTATTTTCGAGGCAACTTTTCCAGAACCGCGCTCGAGGAGGTTCTTGCGATTCTCCCGGCGTGGCTTTGCTATTTCGTAGTTCTCTGCCTGAACACGATCATTTCGCAGTATATGTTTCACGCATCGATCGGCGCCAGATACACCCGTAATATGCTCGCCGGTTACGCCGGGACCAATATTCTGCGCTTCGCCGGCGGCGTGGCCATGGGTGCTCCGTGGATCATCTGGTGTGGCGTGATCGCGGAGGGCGGCGCATTTCTGGCCAACGTTCTGACTTCGATTACAGGCACAGCGTGGGCGCCCGCGCCTGTCGCCGTAGCTTACGAGGAGGCTTAGCGGACCGCATGAGATCTGATGAAACCGCGGAATTGACGTTGGCGTCACCGCCGAAAAGGACGAGGTCTGCCAACACATTTCCGCGCGTGCTCCAGTCGCTGAAATGGCGTCTGCAACTCGCGCCTTATGGGATTTTCTATCTTCCGGGCCGCGAGATTGCCGTCCGCTCCGTGCGTATCGGCGATAAGACCGTGCCGATCGCCTTTCCCGACGGCGAAAGAGCGATACAGAAGTTTGAGCTGGTCAATCTGGTGTATCTCGATTGCTACCGCCTGGCCAGGGTTCGCGGGCCCGTTTCCTCGGTGCTGGATATTGGAGCCAATCTCGGGTTCTTCGCTCTGGCCGCGCGCCGCCGGTTCCCCCACGCCAGGATTCACTGCTATGAGCCGAATCCGGATCTGGAACCCAATCTATCGGCGCATTGCACAGCGGTGGGCGCCGATTACTTTCTATCCGCGGTGGGAGCTGCGGCGGGCCGGGTGAATCTCGACGTGCGCGGAAATTCCTTACACTCCGTATCGCTGCAGTCGCCCGACGGCAGCACCGCACAGGTTGCTTTCGCCGAAGCTGTAGCCCGGCTGGGAACTGTCGATGTGCTCAAACTCGACTGCGAAGGCGCCGAGTGGGACATCTTCAACGACCAGCGCCCCTGGGCCAACGTCAGGCACCTGACGATGGAATACCACCTCTGGGCACGGCCCTCGTTGACAATCGACCACCTCCGCCGGCAACTGACCCGGCTGGGTTTTGCGAAGATCGTGATCGAACCCGACCGCGACGGTGATTGGGGACTCGCCTGGGCAGCAAAGGCATAACACCCAAAGGAACGATCGCCATTGAAGCCGAATCCACTCGTGATCGTCAGCTTCCTCCCGTTTTGCTCCTTATACGCGCAGGTAAGAAATCCCGCCCAGGTCCGCTCCCCTCAATCGGCCCCAACCGGCGCTCTCCCGAGGCAGTGCAATGCCGGCGACATGATCACCAATCGCACCGGCACCTGGCAGTGCGGCTCCAATAATATCTGGGCACTGGCCGGCAGCGGAACACCGGCGCCCGCCCAGATCAGCGTCACTTCACCTCCCTATAACGCCCAATGCAACGGCACATACGACGACACCGCGGCTCTCAATGCCGCCGCTGCCGCGGCAAACGCGGCGGGAGGCGGCACAGTTGCCTTACCCGCGGGAACCTGCACCACCAGTACGGGAATCCCGCTCTATAGCTACGTCAGCTATGTCGGCGAAGGCATTAATGCCACGTTCGTCAAGCTTCGCAACGGCTCCAACACAGACGTATTCCATGGAACTGTAAACGGTTATGGTTCGGCCATGGTCAACTATTCCTCGGCCTGGGAAACGGGTGCGTCGACGGGCATTCAGAACTGGACGATCAGCGATCTGACCATTGACGGCAACAACGTAAACGAATCCTCCGGCGGCGCCGGCATTCGGCAGTACGGATATCAGTTCCTCGTCCAGAACGTCAATATCCAGAATACATTTGGAGACTGCCTTTACAGCGACTACAATGCGTATCCCGGCCCGGCCACGGCGACGACCGGTTCCATTCAGGCGCAGTTGATCAACGTCACGACCTATCATTGCGGCATCGATCCCACCAACACAACAATCCTCACAACCGGCGCCGTGGGTATTCGCTGGGCCGGACCCACCGACTCTCAGTGGACCGATATCACTTCATATGAGAACGCCAGCCACGGCCTCATGATCGGCCCCAACGGCGGCGGAACACAGATCGCGACGCTGCATTCCTGGGGACCGCACATCGGCAATCACTCAGCCAGCGCCGTTTTCGAAAGCGGTTACGTGCAGTGTTCGAACTGCGAGTTTGAAGGCTCGGACACCGTGCAATTGGTGCTGCTTGCGGGAAACCAGACGATCTTCGGCGGGCACATCTTTCAGCCGACCACCGAACAGTTATCTTCGATCGGTATTCAGCTGGGGCAAAACGCGGGATCGAATACGTACGCCGGAGTGTACTACCAGCAGGTTCCCGGCAGCCCAACGCCGGCGCCAAACACCAGTGTGGCAGCGAGTTCGGACGGGAACTTCATTACCACCCGATTCGACAATATCTGGGGCGGCGCGCTCGAATTCATCAACGAGCAGAATAACCAGTATTCGATCTCGACCTACACCACGACGGGCGCGTACGTCCTCGGAACGCCCGCTGGTACCGATCAGTGGAGCATCTTCGGTCTGGGCCTCGACTGCGTGAATACCCTCGCCACCTGCGGAGGAACACGCCTGCTCTCGGGCAATGGCAATGCATTGACGATTTCGAATAACACGCCGCTGGACCTTCTCGATTTCAACAGCGTCGCCAAACAACTTCAGCTACCCAACGGATCTACGCTGCAGTTGTACTCGGACAACTACCTCACGCCCACCTATGGGCTTGGAGTAAACGGTCACGGTCTTAGCTATAACCAGGGCGCCGCGGGATACATCGACTCTTACGCCACCGGTGGCTGGAAGAACGGCGGCGGATGGGCTCTTGCTTCCGCCGCTTCCCAGGCCGTTGCAACGGGGGGAACCATCTCCCGAAACATCGGCGGCTATGAGTTTGAGACGCTTCCCGTTTCCGCGTCCAGTGCCGTTTCCGGGGTGATTCTTCAGCCCGGGATCACCGACGGACAACAGATCACGGTGATCAACACATCGCCGAATCAGATCACGTTCGGCGGCGCGGCAACGAGTAACGTTGCCGACGGTGCGGGCGATACCATCGCGCCCGCACGCGCCGCAACCTTCCGCTGGCTCGCCGCCACCTCGCTCTGGTACAGAGTGGGAACGAACTGACGGCGAAGCCCCCGCCTGCCTTTACGCGATCGGCAAAAACACCCCCGCCGGACTCGCGAATCCACTGATCCCCACCTGCACTGTCTGATTCCCCGCGCCTGCCGACGAGGGAACCGTCACCACGATCGCATAGCAACCTGGCGACACCTTGGCGGCGCTTTGTACCTGAGCCGCCACGCCCCCAATAGTCACCGTCACCGGCAGGGTTACCGGAGCCCAGCCTGACACGGTTTCCGACGAGGGCGTTGCGGGATTGGTGGTTCCAAGTCCGGTAGCCATAAGGGTAATGGTTTCACCCGGGTTCGCCGGGGCCGACACCGAAACCGCGGCGCCACTCGAGTGCGTAGCCTGTCCGTAGCTGATTCCACCGGATACCGTCGGGAACAAAGCGGGCGCGAGTTTCTGCAGTGTCACCGTGCTCGTATAGGTGGCTCCGTTCACAGTCAACTGCACCGGGACCATACCCACCGTCGTATCGTCGGGCGAAATCACGAGGACCTGAGTGGGGCTGACGGAATAAACAGCCGCCGGCAGACCGTCGATGGTTGCCGAGATTCCACCCAGCGACATCGGCAACTGATTCCCCGCCATGGCCGAGGCGAAATTCAGAATGCTGCTCCCGAAGCCGTAGCCTGTCAGGGAAACCAGTGTGGAGGGCGCGATCGCTCCCTGCCACGTGGCGGTACTCAGCACACTGGCAAGCGCACCTGGAGCAGCCGGAAGCGGGGTCTGGCGTTGCAGCAAAATTCCGTCCATCGCGGCCAGTGTGACGCTCGACGCCGGCGCGCCATTATTGTAGAGCGCCGCCGAGGTCACATAAATGGCGTCGGCAGCCAGGACGCCTGAGCCGCCGTTGGAGAGCACCACCTGCGGGTTGCTCGCTGCGGTCAGATTCAGCGTTGCTAGCGTGTACCACTGATCGCCGGCGCTGGCGCTCGTCTGGTTCAGCGTGACCGTGTCGATCACCGAACCTCCCGCGACTATCTTGTACACGGCGTTTTGGGCCCATGTACTCGCGGCGGGCGCAGCCGGCAGCCAGGCCTGAATCGTGTAGGTGCCGTCGGCCGGTATATTCAGGTTCCAGGTCGCCGTTCCGCTCCCGCTGCTGAGCTGCTGAAGCTCCCCGTTCCAGGCGTTGTAATACGGCCCGTTCGGAACTTCGCCGCCGCCGCTGGTGGAGTACCCGGTGGAGTATGTCACCGTGCTCCAGGCGCCGGAGGCGCTGAAGCTCGCGCTCGAATCGTCGATGATGTATTGATACATGGGCGCCTGCGTACCGCTGAACCGCTGGAACCCGGATCCCATAGAGATAGTTTGCGGCGTGGTTGTTCCGTTGAGCAGCACGGAACCGTTTGTGTAGTCCCGGCGGTAAACGGAGGTCGGCGCCAGAGTCAGGACGACACCGTCGATCCAGACGTTCCCGGTCTGGTCGCCGATGAGAAATTCGATCCGGCAATCGCCGGCTGTTGCCGTCGAGACAAAGGATACCGTGTAAAGCGTCCAGTTCGTATTGATCGCAATGACCGAGTACAGCCCATAAGGCGTATAGGCAGGCGCGCCTCCCTGGCTGTTGAGCGTAATGTTTCGTGGAACATCCGACCTCGCCCAGAACTGCAATTGATAACTGACGCCCGCTGTCATGGGCACATTATCCTGTTCGAACGAAGTCTGCCAGGCCGCGGTGCCCGCCGTCGCAACGTTGACGTGAGCCGATATATTGCCCTGAGCCACTATGGCGGTGTCAGTGACCATCGTGGCGCTGGCCGGTGCGGTCTGGCTCAACGTCCAGTTGGTGAGACCGCTTTCAAAGCCGGGGTTCAAAAGCATATTGGAAGCGGCGCTTTGCCCGATTTGCACCGCCGGACCGAGTGGCGTTCCCAAATTGAAGTTGTATTCGTCGTACCACCAGCTGACCGGCGCGCCCGTATCGCCGAAATCATACGTGGAGAATCCGTTGTTCATCAGTGCCGTCGCCAGACCGAAGCGCATATTCGGATAAAAAGTCTGGGCGAACTGCTGCGTCGACGGCAGCATCACGCTCTCGGGTGTAAATCCATAACCATAGGCGATCTGATTCGGAGGCGATGACTGCACCATCGCGATGACCGGCGATTCGCCGCCGAGGAACCACGTCTGGTAGGCGCCCAGCAGAGAGTTGAATGCGACGGTACCCTCTCGCACGTCGACCGCGGGAAAAGCAAAGCTGTCACCGTTGAACGCCGAAAGCATGGAAGGCGCCGGCGGCAATGCGCCGATGTGTCCGGATGCGTAAGCATTCGGCAGTAGCTGGCGGAACAGAGCGATTTCCTGGTACACACCCGCACTCCAGGCCGCGTCAAGCGTGGCTGGATCATCGGGTACGCCATCACTGTTCGTGTCGACCTGAACCGGCTGCCCATACATGTTCGTGATCGTCGAGATGGTCGTCTTGAAATTGTCGAAGAAGATGCCGTCGAAGGCGAAATTCGATTGTGAGACGACCTGCGCCGCATAATTGGCCAGGAACTGCACCACCGCGGGGTTGGTCAGATCGAGGAGATAATTCCCCGGCCAGTCCTCGATAAGATTGCCGCTCGTATCTCGCAGGTAGTAGCTCGAGGGAACGACGGGTACGCCATTTGTGGTCTCGGTGGCATTGATACTGGGAAGAATCAACACGCCCGGATTACTCGAACGAATCGCCGTCGCCTGACTGGCCGTAAACGGAGCTCCCAGGAAAAGCTGAATCTGCTCCGCCTGCGCGGGAAGCGTGTCATAAACGTACTGGCCGCTCCAGATGCTCCCGATGCGAGGGTACGAACCGCTGGGTGTGGCGACCGAGCGATATTGAAGCTCCGTCACATAGGCTGAGTTCAGGTCGCAGGCGATATAAACGGAATTGAGCACGCGCGGGTCGCTCGATAATCCGGATATCGTTCCGCTGTGCGACGTAACCGGCCCGTTGTCGAATGCCTGCATCGAACTCCATCCGGGCGAACTACCTACCGAATATCGGCATGAGGTTGCCTGCGATGAACTGAACGAGAGCGGGACGCTTGTGCTTCCCGTGGGCAAGAGACCGCTTGCCGGGGTCACGTTGGTGAGCGGTGCGACCACGAAGCTGGTGGAACCGCACGCCGCCCCGGATGAGCCGTCTACCTGATACGTCACTTGCCCCGCGGCCAGTCCGCTCAATGCCACATAGGATTCGTTGTCGGCGAATGGGCCGGTGCGCAGCGCGTCGGACTGGATCTGCTGGGGCGTCGCCTCCGTGTTGAGGATGCGCAGTTCGTCCACCATGAAAGCGCTGTTGAATCCCCACGGATCGCCGCCCACCGCGAAGGAGCCTCCCGGGGCCGGCATCGGCACCGTACCGTCGGCTTCGTCGATCAACGCCCCATCGAGATAAATACGAAACCTGCCCGCGGTTGTCGAATAAGTGAATGCCACATGGTGCCACTGCCATTCGGGCCAGCCGGTCATCGAACCGCCGCCGGCGCCCGCGTAATTCCCGCCGACAACGGTGCCGCCGTATATTACCCCACTGGGCGCTTCGGAGACCGTCAGTTGGTCCTGGCCATTGGGCGC
Organism: Terriglobia bacterium; assembly: GCA_963788485.1. Taxonomy (GTDB): domain Bacteria; phylum Acidobacteriota; class Terriglobia; order Bryobacterales; family Bryobacteraceae; genus BOG-234. The sequence goes on along the minus strand of CAWBIS010000275.1, from coordinate 7,607 downwards.
CACGTAGCGGAGCAGGGAATTGTCACGCGCGCTGTAAACGGACGCGGTGCCGGCAAACTGCGGAGCGATCCACATCTCGATCGTTCCGCTGGTGAACGACAGATTGCCAGCGGCGGGATATTCAACGGTTCCGCCCGTCGCGACTCCCAAAGCATTTGAAAATTTTCCCGGGCCAAACCATTGGCCAACCGCCGTGGGAGCCGGAGCCAGCCCCACGCTGTCCGCGAGCGCGTTGTCATAGTGGAACAGCGCGAGCTGCTGTGTCGGGCCAGAGGCGATGGTCTGCCCGTTCAGCGTAAAACTGTAAGACGATCCGCCGGTTGAGCTGCCAATCAGGAATTGCCCGTCCGACGATACATTAAGCGCGACGTTGCTGCATGAACTCTGCGCTTCCAGCTGAAATACTCCGAAGGAGACGAGGATTCCAGCTCCCATCAGAATTCCCGGGAGCCGCCTTTGCGCGCCTCGGGATACTACTGATACCAATGGTTTTATAACCAAAGATGACGAGGTAGATATTGGTGTTTCGGTCACACCGCGAGTGTACTAGGACTCACGGTACTTTAGTATGCCCAAAAGGACAATTATTTAGAAATCGTACAAAATATATTTATGAGAATTACAGCGCTTGTTCTAAATCGCACAAATTTGCCGGGGCGCGCCTTCACCTTGTCAGTTCGACGAGTGCGAGTGCGTGCGGCTCCAAACGGATTGGATCCGACAGATGACGGATGGCTGGATGAGCGATCTGCGACGATGCAATCAGCCGCGAAATCTGCTCGCGCGTGGGCGAATCGGGCTGGCCCAGGCGAATCCATTCTTCCAGTGCCGACCCGTCTCCGGGACCCACTACCTGGATTCGGTATCGCGGATTCCGTCCATCCTTCAATCTGAGCTGAACCGTTTTTGCATTTCCTGCTTGACCCGGTTCAGCGTAATTCCAGACTGCTAGTACTATAGTACCATCAGGCGCCTTTGTTACAAGCACATAATTTGAATTATTTTCAATCCGCCGATTACCCAGGCCGTGTAATAACTCAAAAGCCCGAAACGCCGCCTTCGGAATGCCGCGTTCCGCCATCAGGCCGAATCCTCCATAGAAAGGCTGCTTCGCGACACCCTGCTCTTCGAACACATCGGAAAACGTCCAGTAAGACATCAGAGAAGTCATCCCGTCGCAGGCGCGAATCGTGTTCGCCAGCCAGGGACCCATGAACGCGCTGTCCTCGATGTCGGTCCGATTCAGATATGCGGCGTTGAACTCGGAAACGATGACAGGCGTTTGCGGCGCTCCGGAGCGCGCCACTTCGTCATGCACTTTCGCGAGCGCCCGCGGAACCATTTCCTCGATATCGACCGGCCCATCAATGCCGAAAACGTCCCTGGGGCTCTCATTGCCGTATATGTGCGTGGACACGAAATCGAACGGTACGCCAGATTTCAAACAATGTTCGATGAACCGGTCGACCCACGCCGTCTGTGCCGTCGCCGGCCCACCCACGCGGAGCTTTGGATCCGCCTTGCGAATGGTCCTCGCCGTCAGGTCGTACAACCGGTAATACGTCTCTTCGGCCGGTTTACCTGTCCAGAACGGAAGATTTGGTTCGTTCCAGACCTCGAAATACCATTGCTCGACCTCGGGCGCCCCATAGCGCGCCAGCAGATGTCGCACGAAGGCGTCGATCATCTCGCCCCATCGGGCATAATCCTTCGGCGGCGAAGGGTTCAGCTTGTACCAGAAGAAGTCGGCGGGCGGTCCACTGGCGAGTTGGTTCGGCATGAAGCTCAGCTCCACGAACGGCCGCACACCCTGGGCGAGCAGGCCATCGCAGATCTGATCCACATAGCTGAAATTCCACCGCGGGGCTCCGAACTTATCCTGGTTATAAAGCCCCACTTCGTCGTCGAAGATCGCGTGGAACCGGACATACCTCAAGTCTGTGATGGCTTTCACGCTGCGAAGATCCCGGCGGTAATCGTCGCGCAGTGCGAGAATGGCCCGCCCGGACCCGAACATCTGCTCCCAGAAATGCGGGAACGGATGCGAAGGGGCGGATGGATCGATCGTAACGACTTCAGTGGTTTGGGCAAACGCCGCGAAACAGCAAAGGATGGCGGCCGGCGCGGCTTTGAACATGCCGCGGGACGCTGCAATTCACATACCCGCGGGCCGCCGATTCACGTTCGCCGGCCGTTCGGGACGGGCTCGCTCATTTCCTCGCTCTGCGGGCGGTTGATCGAATAAACGAAGCTCGCCTGCGTAGGCAGCGCCAGAGCCGTTCCCGCCTCCGCGATCTCGTCCAGAATCGTCAGCAGCAGTTCCTGCTGGATCTTCAGAAATTCATCGCCATCCCGGGTCAAAACGTAAACCGAAACCTCCAGATCCAGCGAGTAGGTTCCGATCCCGACGAAACGGACGGGAACCGCGCCCTGTTCGATCTTCGGGTTCTCCGTAAGCGTCTTGCCCACCGATCCAAGGACGGCCCGAACTTGTTCGGGAGTCGTGTCGCGGCGCAGATTCAGCTTCAGGTGAAACAACATCTTGTCCCGCTGGTTGAAGTTCTCGAGCGTCATCGAGGAGAACACTCCGTTGGGCACGGTAACGAGCGTTCGATCGTCCGTGCGAATCCGGGTCGAACGCAGGCCGATGTCCTCCACTGTCCCGCTGCTTCCCCCGAATTTGCAGTAATCACCGACGGCAACCGGCCGGTCCGTAACCACTGCCACGCCGCCAAAAAGATTCTCGATCGTCTTCTGTGCCGCCAGCGCAATGGCAATGCCCCCCACGCCGAGACCCGCCAGTATGGTCGACGTATTGTAGCCCCAGTTGCTGAGCAGAGCGGTAAACGCAAAAATCAGGATCGCCAGCTTCAGCACGCGAGACGTGAGGGACAGCGTCGAATACGGAAAGGAACTTTTCCTGGCCGTCAAAAAAGCCTGCAGACCCAGAATAAAAGCGTCGATGAAGCGCACGCACAGCCATGCGATCCCCGCGATCAGAAGGAACTCGCAAATGCGTTGTACCGCGAGGCGGAGCAGGGCCGATAGCCCGAGCATCGGCATGGCCGCCCGGAACATGGCCGCCGGAAACAAAAGCTGCAGGGGCGCGGCGAAGGAGTGCAGGAATCCGCGATCCACGTTCCAACGGGTGCGCTTTACCAGTAAATCGGCGATCAGCAACACAAGGCGCGCAATCCAGCGGGAGAACGCGGCCAGCAGCACGGCCAGTAACACCATTGCGATCCAGCGCCACAACGCGGTGTCCATCAGTTGCCAGTTCACAAGCTGTGGCGGCAGGTACCTGTCGATGGGTGAACTGCCCGACATCGCCGCCAGTTTTGGAATCAGACCGATGGATTCGGGGGTGAACAGCCAGACCTGCAGGCCCGACCGCAATGTCGTTCGCTCCAGCAGCAGCTGCTGAGACTTTCCATCGATGCTGAACGTATCGACCAGTTCACGATTGGCCGCCAGTTCGTCGTTGAGATCGCCCTCGGGATTGCGGCTGAGCGACGCCACGTCGAACCGGGGATCGCGATCCAGAACCTCTTCGAGCTGCTTCGCCAGCTGCGTCCCTTCCTGCGCGCGTCGATCCGCGGGAAGTCCCCGCAGATCGAGATATCTCCACGCCCTTGTATAATCCTTCGCCCGGCAAGCTTCGAGGAAGCTGTATACCGAGCTCTGCGGTGAATCGCGGTTGAGCGGGTCCTGACCCTGGGCGGGAGGTTTCTGCGCGGACGAGGAATTCGGGGCCGGGAGCGTCTGTGCGTCAACCCGCCAGAAGGCGCATAAAAACAAAAGCGTGGCCCCAGCGCGGGCGCTGAATGTTCGGAGTCGCACGTGGATGTGGATGAAGCACGCAAACTGCCATCGGCGCGGATTTGTCAGCGTTCGTACAGTTTCGTCAGGGCGTTCAGCTCCGCTGCAAGCTCGGGAGTAAGGCTCTCCGGCCGGCAGCGCCAGCGCCAATTCCCGGCCAGCGTCGCCGGCTGATTCATGCGCGCTTCGCTGCCCAGCCCAAGAACATCCTGCAGCGGGATGAGCACCGTATCCGCCACCGACCCGAGCAGGGCGCGGATAAAATCCCAGTGGATATGGCTTCCATCAGTATTGAGATATTGGCGAGTGAATTCCTGTTCAGCGCGAATATCCTCCATGGTGCGCGTGCTCTCGCCATGGCCGCTGCTGTTCCACCAGCCAACCGTGGTATCGCAATCGTGGGTTCCGGTGTATGCCACCATTTCACGCGAATAGTTGTGCGGCCGGAAACTTGATGCCTGCGGATCGCGGCCGAATGCGAACTGCAGAATTGCCATCCCGGGAAATCCGAATTCGGTGCGCAGGCTCTCCACTTCGGGCGTGATCACGCCGAGGTTCTCCGCCACCAGCGGCAGCATACCCATCGATTCCCGCAAAGTTCGAAAAAGATCAGCGCCCGGCGCCTTCACCCAGCGGCCGGCTTCCGCGGTGGGCGCTCCGGCGGGAACCTCCCAATACGCCTCGAATCCGCGAAAATGATCCAGACGGACCACGTCGACCAGATTCAGCACCGCGCGAAAGCGGTTCAACCACCAACCATAATCGTCGCGCGCGATCGCATCCCAGTCATAAACGGGGTTTCCCCAGAGCTGGCCGGTGGCGCTGAAGTAGTCAGGAGGGACGCCGGCCACAGCCGCCGGGTTGCCACACGAATCCAGCTGAAAATATTGCGGATTCACCCACACATCCACGCTGTCGTGGGCAACGTAGATCGGCAGATCGCCCATCATGCGGATGCCGCGCTCGCGGCAATACGAACGAAGCGCCGTCCATTGCGAAAAGAACACGAACTGGAAGAACTTGTGCGCGGCTATGGGTTCGGCCAGCCGTTGGCGCCAACCCTTCAGCGCCTGCGGATCGCGCGCGCGGATGTCTGCGTCCCATTGGGTCCAGACTTTCTCCTGGTCCGTTCCCTTGATCGCCATGAAGATCGCAAAATCGTCCAGCCAGTCGGCGTTCTCGCCGCAGTAGTCTTCGAATTTCCGCTTTTGCGTCGAGGACGCGCTCTCGCGAAACTGCCTCGCGGCCGATTGGAGAGCCGCCATCTTCCGTGGAATCACCTGCTCGAACTCCACCCGATCGACGGGAAAAACGGGCGTAGCAGGCACTTCGCATCCCAGATCTTCGAGGCTGATCATGAGCGGATTTCCAGCCAAAGCAGAAAAACATTGATAGGGCGAATCGCCGAAGCCAGTCGGTCCCAGGGGCAGCACCTGCCATAGCGTCTGTCCCGCGCCGGCGAGAAAATCGGCGAAGCGCCGCGCTGCCGGACCGAGATCGCCGATACCGAAGGGCCCCGGCAACGATGTAGGATGCAGAAGAATTCCGCTGGATCTGGGCAACGGCATCGCTTTCCGCCTGCACGTTTTTCGCCGCACATTGGCCGTTGATGTGCCTCGCGCTCATAGCCAATGGCATTGCCTGGAAGCGCCCGCGACCCTCAGTGGTTCAAAGACGCCATCATCTACGAAACCCACGTCAAGGCGTTTTTCGACAGTGACAACGACGGAATCGGCGATTTCAAAGGTCTCACTCAGAAGCTCGACTATCTGCAGGACTTGGGAGTCACCTGCCTCTGGCTGCTCCCTTTCTTTCCCTCGCCGCTCCGTGACGATGGCTACGACATCGCGGATTATCTGAACGTCCATCCCTCCTATGGAACGCTCGACGACTTTAAATCGTTTTTGACCGCCGCTCATGCACGGAACATGCAGGTTCTGATCGAACTGGTAGTCAACCATACCTCCGATCAACACCCCTGGTTTCAAACGGCGCGTAAAGCAGCTCCCGGTTCACCCGAACGAAATTACTATGTCTGGAGCGACACGGATACCAGATACGCCGATGCCCGCATTATTTTCACCGACACGGAACGATCCAACTGGACATGGGACGCCGAGGCAAAGGCTTACTATTGGCACCGCTTCTTTTCGCATCAGCCTGATCTGAACTACGACAATCCGGCGGTAATCGAGGAAGTTCTGAAAACCATGTGCTTCTGGCTGGACATGGGCGTCGACGGTTTGCGTCTGGACGCCGTTCCCTATCTGGTCGAGCGAGACGGAACCAACTGCGAGAACCTTCCCGAAACGCATGAAATCGTCAAGCGGCTGCGCAGTGTCATGGATGCCGGCTATGCCAATCGATTGCTGCTCGCGGAAGCGAATCAGTGGCCGGAAGACGTCCGGCAGTATTTCGGCGACGGCGACGAATTCCACATGGCCTTTCATTTTCCGCTCATGCCGCGCATCTTCATGGCGCTGCGTCTGGAGGACCGGCAACCGGTTGCCGACGTGATGCGGCGCACGCCGGAAATCCCCTCCGGTTGCCAGTGGGGGCTGTTCCTGCGCAATCACGACGAACTCACGCTCGAAATGGTCACCGAGGACGAGCGCGATTACATGTACTTCGCCTATGGCAGCGACCCGCGCATGCGGCTCAATGTGGGGATACGCCGGCGTCTGGCGCCACTGATGGACAACAACCCGCGACGCATCGAGTTGATGAACAGCATTTTGTTCTCGTTCCCCGGAACTCCGGTCATCTATTACGGCGACGAGATCGGAATGGGAGACAACATCTACCTCGGCGATCGCAACGGCGTGCGTACGCCGATGCAGTGGACGGCGGACCGCAACGCGGGTTTTTCACGCGTTAACCCGGCGCGGCTGTACAGTCCCGTGATTATGGATCCGATCTATGGGTACGAAGCGGTGAACGTGGAGGCGCAATTGGCCGATTCGTCTTCCATGCTGCATTGGATGCGCAATATGATCGCGCTGCGGAAACTTTTTCGCGTATTCGGCCGGGGTACGCTCGAATTCCTGAATCCATCCAATCGTAAAATCCTGGCTTATCTGCGACGCCACGAAGCGGATCAGGTGTTGTGCGTGGCAAACCTTTCGCGGTTCTCCCAGCCTGTCGAACTGGATCTCTCCTGCCTGGCGGGAACGACCCCGGTAGAGATGCTGGGCTACACGGAGTTCCCACGCATTGACGGGCAGCCGTACCGGCTTGCGCTCGGTCCGTACGGATTTTTCTGGTTCGAACTGCAAAGTGCGGTTGGCGAGTAGCGCGCGTCTCTATTTCTTCGCGGGCCGAGCTCCAATCACCTTGCTGTGCGCCATGCACGCGTACTTGCGCTTGCAATCGTTTTGCCCGGGACTCTTACTTTACGTTCCGGTTTACAAGTGATGAAACTGCTCTTCAGTCTCCCGCTCCCGCTGATCGTTCTGCCGCGCCCACGATTGCCTCACCATATCCTTTGATCCAAGACCCACGGCCAGAGCCAAAGCCAGAACGATGCCGCCAAACAGAATGGCGAAGGAAATCTGCACCACAATCCCGCCGATCCGCAGATGATCGAGCGCCATCGCCACCGTCAGCACAATCACGAGCCATTTCACTCCGACGCTCAAAAGCCGCGCCGATTGGATGTGCATGTTGACCGCGCCAATCAACACGCTGCGCGCGAGAAAACGCGAGAGCACCGAACCGACGATCAGGATAATGATCGCGGCTACCACATGCGGCAGATAATTGAACAGTTCCACAATAAAAAGCGAGGT
>CAWBIS010000274.1:0-54071 GCA_963788485.1 Terriglobia bacterium | reverse complement strand
CCATCGGTCAGTTACGACAGGGGAACCGCTCGGGATATGTGGATATCAGGTTGGACAAATTCGAGATGCCGGACGGAACGACCCAAAAGATAGACGGGGTAGCTATGGGTTTCGACTTCCAACCCCTCAAGGGCACTGTTTCGGGGAAGGATACAGGAACGAAGTTCCTGGTGCGGACTTTTACGGGCCTCGGAACCGTCGCCTCTTACCTGGTGGGGAATGGAGGCAGTTCTGGGTTTTACGGGCCGGTTTCCGAGAGCGCACTGCTCCGGGAATCCATTCCCGGAGCCGAGCACCCGAGCCTCTGCCGTTCCCCAGCGAGTCCAGCTTGACATTGGGCGAGTTCGACATGCCGAAGTTCGGCAGTACCGGGTTGTCGGGAATGATAATGTCTTTTTGCACATCGATCGAGGGAAGCGGCGGCTCCAGCTTGGGAGCCACTGGTGTCTCGATCCGTGGGGGAGTTTTGCCCTTTTCGACTACGACTTTGTCCGGGCTTCCGCCGCCGCCGCCCGCGGCAACGGTGGCCTTGGGGGCTTTGAATTCCGTCAGATCAATCGGCGTCAGAATCACTGGCTGCTTCTTCTGATCAACAATCGTCTTCACTCCGACAAGAAGCAAAAACGCAAGAAACAAGCCGTTCAGCGTGGTGGAGATGCCCACCGCAAGGGGGTTGCGCTTGACCGCCATCCGGTCCGGCACCGGAATCGGCGTCGAGGTCAGCTCCAGCGGCGGCAGCTTGGGCGGGAAGAAGACATCGCGGATGTTCTCGTAGAGATCGCTCCAGATAGGCTTCTCTTCGACGGGAACGCCGAAGGTAAGGTCGAGATCGATGCCGCCCATATGGGCTACGGCAGCCTCGGAGTCCGACTCGGTCTGGAGAAGAAGGTCGTTTGCCATAGTTGCGGCTGATTCGGTGGCCTCTGGGCGCTCGGCTTGCAGTGCATACGGGAGGCTTTCTATCTCAAGTCCCGTTCTCTCCTGGCCCATGTCCCTATTATGCTTGACGCTACCCTCTGATGCGGACGTGTCGAGCAGCATGCGGACGGGCACGCGGGGCTCGATCTGGAACATCTTGAGGAACATCTTGTCCAGCCGCATGTAGGCGCGCCAGTTGACGGCGCGGAGATCGTCGCCCTGGTGGAAGTGACGATGATCCAGAAATTCCTGGCCGCCGCCGGCAAAACGCGAGCGGTTATGCCCGCCGACGAGACCGGCGAAGGAACGCTGCCAGTGAATGGCGAGGCGTTCCAGACGTTCCAGAAATTCCCGGTCCAGCAGGGGTTCGTTGGGCAAGATCGTGCCTCTGATGTTGCTATGCGGCGGAGGCGTGGACGGTTACGCCGGAGATGATGGCGCTGAGGATGGAATCCGCGGACTTGCCGTCCGCATGGGCGTCGAAATTCAGAATGATGCGATGGCGCAGGACGGAGGGCGCGAGTTCCTTGATATCGTCCACGCTCAGATGGAAGCGACCGCGCAACAGGGCCAGCACGCGACCGCACTCGACCAGCGCCTGAGCACCGCGCGGCGAACTGCCGTAGCGGATATAGCGGCGGGCCATTTCGTGCGCCTCTTTCTGGTCGGGCTGAGTGGCCATGATCAGTTGCACCGCGTAATCCTGCACGTGCGGAGCGATGAGGACTTCGCGGCAGACGGAACGCAACTGCAGGACATCGTCGCGGTCGAGCACCGAGTGCACGGTCGCGTCCTCGCGGGCGATAGTGCGCTCGACGATGCGGGCGAGTTCGAGATGGGAGGGATACGTGACCAGAATCTTCATGAGGAAGCGGTCGAGCTGGGCTTCGGGCAGCGGGTAGGTGCCTTCCATTTCGATGGGGTTCTGGGTGGCCATCACGAGGAAGGGCGATTCGAGTTCGTGCGTAACAGTGCCGCTGGTAACGGTACGCTCCTGCATGGCTTCGAGCAGCGCGGACTGGGTCTTTGGCGTGGCTCGATTAATTTCGTCGGCGAGCACGAGGTGGGCGAAGATGGGGCCGGGCTGGAAGCGCAGCATCTTGTGGCCGCGGTCGTCGGTCTCCATGATCATGCTGCCGACGATGTCGGCGGGCATGAGGTCGGGCGTGAACTGGATGCGGGAATAGCGCAGGCTGAGGGCGCGGGCGAGGGTGCGTAACAGAGTCGTCTTGCCGAGCCCGGGGACGCCTTCGAGCAGTACGTGTCCACCGCCCAGCAGGCAGATGAGAACGCCGTCGACGACGCTCTGCTGGCCCACGATGATTTTCGCTATTTCGTCGCGTACCTGGTTGAGTTTGGCCACCGCCGGACTCGCGGCTGCTTCGATTGGCATGAGTTTGATTCTAGTAGATCCGGATGATCGCTCTTATTATGGCGCGAATCGGGGCGCGGAAAGGCTGCGGCGCATTGAGAGGCTGACCGCTCTTGAAGCGTGGAGCGGGCCGACGGGGAGGGTTGAAGCGCTCGGAGCGATCCAACCGCATACTTATTATAGTTCGCGCGTTTCACTTTGCACCGCCTTTTTTCCCTCGATCTCATCCACTACAATGGGGCATTAATGCCTCTCTTTCGCATACACCGAATGAAGGACAATCCGCGCCAGCAGTTTCGCTGGGCGCCTCATGTGTCGGGGACGGCGAATGCCCGGCCGAAAGATTATGAGCCGGCGGGCGAGGTTGAGGCGGAGAACGAATACGCGGCGTGGGCGTTGCTGCGAGGGTCGGAAACGCCGCTGCTGGTGGGCGATTTGCTGGAGCTCGAAGGCGGCCATCTGCGGATCTGCAAATACGTGGGCTTTGAAGAGGCGTGCTGGTTTGTGCCCGAGACGCATGTCGTAGAGCCGCATTTGCCGGAGCCGGCGGCCCAATCGCCGACGCCGCAGCCCGCGCAGGCGTGATAATGGAGGCTCTGATGCGCGCGGCGAGACTGGGCGACGATATCGACGATTTTTGCGTAAAGTGCAAACGCGTGATGAATCACGCGGTGGTTTCGATTCTCAACAACGAGCCGGCCAAGGTCCGGTGCCGAACCTGCCATAACGACCACGATTTCCGCCACGAGCAACCGCCCCCGCCCAAGGTGGATCCGCGCAAAGCGGCGTTGTTCAATCAGGTGCTGTCGAATGTCACAGGACTGCCCGCAACCGAGCCCGATGCTGTTGCCGCGGTTATCGGCGGCGATCCGCCGTCCCTGGACGGCGTCGAAGAGCCGGTTGAGACGAAACCCAAAGCGGCAGCACGGAAAAAAGCCAAGGCATGACGACTCTGTTCGTGACGGGCGGAGCGGGTTTTATCGGTTCCGAGTTCATTCGCCAGGCGATTCAGCGGTACCGAATCATCAATTTCGACAAGCTTACGTACGCGGGTAATCTGGAAAATCTGGCGTCCGTCGCGGAGAGCCCCAACTATTCGCTGGTCAAAGGCGATGTTTGCGACGCGGCGGCCGTGGCCGCGGCACTGCCGGAGGATTGCGACGCCATCGTACACTTCGCGGCGGAATCGCATGTCGACCGCAGCATTCTGAGCGCGGAGGAGTTCGTGCTCACCAACGTGCTGGGGACGCAGGTCATGCTGGATGTGGCGCGGCACCGCAAGGCGAAGCGCTTTCTGCACATCTCGACGGACGAGGTGGGCGGCGATATGCGGGCCGGGGAGTGGTTCAGCGAAGACGATCCGCTGCAGCCGAATAGCCCATACGCGGCCAGCAAGACATCCGCGGAGCATTTCGTGCGCGCGGCCGCGCGTACCTTCGGGTTGGATATCGTGATTACCCGCACGAGCAACAACTACGGTCCCTTTCAGTTTCCGGAGAAGCTTTTACCGCTGGCGATTTCGAATGCGATGGAGGACCGGCCGATTCCGGTGTACGGCGATGGACTGCAGGTACGCGACTGGGTGCATGTGGCCGACAATTGCCGCGCGCTGCTGGCGGTGCTGGAACGCGGGCGATCGGGCGAAACCTACCACATCGGCGGCGGATCGCCGATGGCGAATATCGACGTTCTGAAACTGCTGCTCAGGATCATGGCGAAGCCGGAGACACTGCTCACGAGCGTAACGGACCGTCTGGGGCACGACCGGCGTTATGCGGTGGATTTTCGCAAGACGACGAACGAACTGGGCTGGCGTCCCGAGATCGCGTTCGAACCGGGCCTGCGGGCGACGGTGGAGTGGTATCGCAGCAACGCCGAATGGGTCCGCCGCTGCCGCAGCGGCGAGTACCGGAATTATTACGAGAATATGTACGGCGAGCGGGAAGCCACGGCGAAGAGCATCTGATGCGTTCGGTTTGGCTGATCGTAGCGCTCTCGCTGGCGGGTTGCGGTTCGACACCTGCGCCGGAAAAGAAAGCGTCCGCACCGCCGGCTCCGGCAGTCAAAGACGACACCGCGCTGCTGCTGACAGCGCATCGCACCGGGGCGCGGGTTATACCCGACCATCTGCTGGGCATCGCGGCTATGCCGGGCGGCACGCTGGGCGATTACGAAGAAGGCGGCAAGAAGTACCAGTTGTTTGTCATTGAGACGGAGTCGGCGCAGGATGCGGCGATCCTTCTGCTCGATTTGAAAGGCGCGCTGACCGATTCCGCGTATATCGCCTATATGGGCGGGTATTTCGGGACGCACTCCGGCACGCCGATTTACGGGTTCGCCAAATTGAAATACCTGGCCGGTGTTGCGGGTCTGGATAAGGCCGCGGCGGACCCCATTGCGCGGGAGTTGGCGGCTCGGCTCAATTGAATGTGTTTGCGTTGACGCTGACTTCCGGTCCACGCGCGAGCGCCGCGATGGACGTCAAGCTAACCGTCTGACATTCACCGAAATTCCCGACGGCAGCTCGATTTGGCAGGCCGCCGTCGGGATATGGAAGTTCGATGGACGCTGCAGGCGAGGAGCGCCGGATCAGAGCTACTGACTGATAGCCACTCCATTGAACGTGCCCACGCTGCCGACCGGGCTGGATGTGGCCGTTAGAGATAGATCGCCGTACGCATCGATGGCAAAGACCGCTACCCGAGCCAGTCCGTCCGCGGCCGCCGTGTAGATCACGGCGAGCCAGTTGTTGTCGGACGAAACTGTTATATCGGTCGGCACACCGGGCAAAGGTATCGACTTATAGAACACGCCGCCCTGGCTGTCGCTGAAGAATATCGAGATCGCAGTGCCAGGGGAATTGCCTGAATACCAGACGTTGCCTGGCCCCTTGGCCAGCCAGCACGGCGCATTGGTCGGATAGGGCGGCGTGGGTCCGGCGACGGGTATTACCGTGCCGCCCTTGTTCATCAGAGCGAAACTGTCTTGAGCGTGGGCGGGATCGAATCCGAGAATGTCTCCCCAGAACGCCTCACCGAGCGGAGTAGCGCCGGTCCCGAGTGAAAGCGCTATGAGGGAGCTGGTCCCGGCGAGGCCGCCACTGGCTGTGAGCGGCAGCTGGAGCACGGAGCCGTTGCCCGACTTCAGCGTGACAGCGGCCCAGCTCTGGCCAACTGCGATCTGTGCCGCCGAACTATCGGGCAGGGCGACCACGGGCCCGTCCACGTTGCCGGCTGGCCATGCATGGCTTTCAGCGCAGTTTGCGCCCGCCACGAACAGATTGTTCCCGGCGAGCGCAACCGAGACTGGATTGGTGCAGCCTGACGCCAGCTCGATGTTCCGGGCAACCTGGATGTAGTTGCCATAGCGCACGAGCTGGGTCACATTGTTGGAACCGTAGTTGACCACGGCCCCGAAACTATTCTGGAACTGGACCGCGCCGGCATTGCCGCCGGCGCCTCCAGCGCCTCCGGTGGGCAGCATGCCGACCAGGGAGAGCGTGGGCGACGGGGTCGAATTGAGTTTGAACACGACCACGTTATTGGTTGCGCTATTCGTGCTGGTGAGCACAAATATGTCACCGCCAGGCTCAACCGCAGGCGAAAGAGTCGCCGTAAGGAACGCGGTCGCGAGCATGCCCAGCACGGGGCGCACTTTGATGTTGCGAAAGTTTTGCATACGAGTCCTCTTGTTTTGGAATAGGCGGCCGGGCGCCGCCTTCTTCACCAGGGTTCGCTGAATTGCAGAAATTTGTTACGGTCGCTCGCGTTATTTTTTCCGCGGAGGGATCAATTCAGGCGGCCGGGCCTCGTAAATGTATTCTCGACTTTTCGTGCCACCAGAACTCCCACTCCAAGGGCCAGCGCGGGAACGCCCAGGTGCCACGTCAGAATATGCGCCAGGTTCAGAATCGGACAATGCAGAGCCAGCACGAAAACGCCGAGTGTTCCCGACAGGACAGCCGCCGTGAGGATTCCCGGGAGAGTGTCCGTGAGCATGCCGCGGCGCATGATCCAGCCGATCAGGACGGACGCGGGGAGCGCGCAGACGCTGCCGATCACAAGGCAGGGGATCCCCTTCCGAACGAAGCCGCTCATTGAATAATCGGGGAAAAGCAGGATTGTCGCCGCGCTCGCCACAGCAAAAACGGCTGCAATGACCAGCGCGGGGCGCACTCGTCTTCGGGCGGCTGGAACGATCTCGTTCGCCAGCGTCCGGGCGAGGATCAGTGCGCACAGCAGAAGCGCCAGGTAGTCAAAAAATCGCTGGGTGTTCCGCATTGCGTGGAAGCCTTTCAGGCCGATCGGGATAGCGCACAAAACGCCGAGGCAAATGAAACCGGCCATCAGCCAGGTTACGAGAGTCCAATCCGAAGGAAGCGGTCTCACTGGATGGAGCGAACCGGAAATCTGGTCTCTGATAGCCCGGACACGCGCGGCCGACGGCTGCGCTTTGCGTATCCCCTCGAATTCAACTTCTTCGAACTTACCCTCCATGGACCGGTTTCCTGATCAGTGACCGAAGTCTCTCATATGCGCGGTGGGCCTTCTGTTTCACCGCGCCCACGCTCGTGCGGGTGGCGGCCGCGACCTCTTCCAGAGTAAGGCCGGATACCTTGAGCATCACAATCACCTCCTGCTGGCTGGCGGGCAGGGCGCCCAGCAGTTTGACGATATCGCCGTCGGCTTGCGGCAGCGCCACAGCGGGCACATCCGGGAGTTCGGCCAACGGGATCTCATGGCCGCTGACTCTTTTCCTGCGGCGATAATCGTCCACCCGAACGCGTCGCGCAATGGCGTACATCCAGGGCAGTACGGGTGCGGGCGGGCGGTAACTTCGCCGCGCTGCATGCAGGCGAAGCCAGAAATCCTGCAGCAGATCCTCGGCGTGGAAACGATCACCCACGCACGCGAGAAAGAAACGGAAGAGCCGGGGACTCATAAGATCGATCAATTCCGCGGCGGCCTCGCGGTCGGCTTGCTGGTAGCGTGTCATGAGCTGCTCGGGAGTGGGGCTCACGAGCGGAACTCTGGTTCAGGATGCGTCCGGCGCCACGAAAAGGCGATTCCGGCGCGGGCAAAAGAAGTACTGCAACTTTTCGCGCCGCTTCGAATTCCCGGATGACGGCACGTGCTTCGAGGCGAGAGCAACATGAACAGGGTACCTGGACTTTGACGTCTGCGGCAAGCGGCGGTTTCGGGCGCGGAGAGATTGTCAATCTGCGGCCGGCGGATCGTCCGCCTCCGCATATCCGCGCTAACGCCCAGGCGGATCGCCAATCCGCCGCGGGTTACCAACCCGCCCTACAAGCATGGCGTGTTCCCGGGTATCACCAGATCGGTGCACATGAGCCGCAACACCTGAGCCGCGTCGAGCGGCAGACCGACAATTCTGGCATCGCGGCCCGCTCCAAGGACCTCCGACAGGAGGTCCTTTTTGAGGGCAATCCATCCGCCCGGCAATTCGTAACTGACTCCGCCTGGCGTTTGGCAGCTAACAAGGAAGTGCCCTTCCTGCCGCTCGCGCAGCAGTTGCTCCCGATCATAAGGCTCAGCCTTGCGGGCCGCCACAATTTGTTTGTCCGAAGAGGCGAAGTACCGGGCGGGCAGTTCCGGAATCGCCGACGCATTCGAATCGGTCGCGGAGTCGTCAGATACGAGATAGAGGCGCCCGGTTCCTGAATCGCGCCGCCCGAACTCGCGCTCGATGCGGCCGTAGATGTCTTCGGCGAACTGTTGCGGGTAGTCGTACAACCGTTGTACTTCGGGGTCAATGTGGGGCAATTTTCGCCAGCCGTTCACCCATGCGAGCTTTGCCGCGCTGGTGTCCCCATCGTCAAAGGCATCTTCCAGGCTGAATCTCGTTTCGGCATCGCGCTGCAAGGTTTTGAGCGCCATGAGCTCGATCAGCCCGGATGGTATCCCGCAGATCACTCCGTATGGAGAACAGCCGCCGGCGATCGGCCTGAACCGCGGGAAATCGTCACGCAACGACGGGGTCAATCGGTCAATCAGCGCATCGTACTCTTCCAGCAGCTGCACATGCCGCTGTCCCAGGGGCGAGTACGCGACACGGCCCTCGCCATCCGCGGCGATGAAAACGTGCTCAATCATGCTGTAAGCGCGTAACAAGTCGACGCGATTCAGAAACAACTCGGGATCGGCGGATACGCCCTGACAGATGGCTCCTGCCATGTCGAACCGCATTCGCTCATCGCCCCTCAGTAACGCGCGGTCATAGGCTTTGAGCAGTTCCACCAGACCTTCAACCAGCAGTGCGAAATCGAGCGCATTGGAGGTGCGGGTGCGAACAACGACGCTGAGGTCGTCGATAGACAGGCCGTCCTTCGTGCAGTAGTAACGAATCTGTGAGGTCAGATGCCCGCCAAGCATGCGCACATGGGCCTTCCGGATCTCGATCCGGTCCGCCTCCTGAAGCGTCTCTCTGATCTGCCGGGAGACCTCCAGATAGGGCGCCAGCTCGTCCGTAACGAGGCTCTGCGCCAGCGGAATCAGCCAACGCGCATCGCGAACGATCACGGGCTGATCGGCTGGTGAGCTTCTCCAGAGTTCATCCAGTAAGCGTTGAATTTCCGCGAGCCGTTCGCTTGCGCTGCAAGTGTCCTGATCCCAAAGTCGCATGCTCAGGAACTCGAGGCACCGAATCAGATACAGATTAAACAGCGTGTGCGCGTAGTGGATGCGACCGTTACGACCCGGCCACCGTGTCTGTTGCCAGAAATGAAAGCCGCGAATCATCATCTCCGCCGGATGAACCAGGTCGTTATGCAGATAGTGAACCTGACGAGGTCTGAATCCTGCGGCCCAATGCGCTTCTTCCAGTTGGCCCCTGAGTCGAGCCTGGTCACGAGTCTGGCTGGCGGCGACTGCGGTGCGTGAGAAGAAGCAATCCTCGAAATGGCGGGACAAAAGAGACCGGTCCTGCAGGTAACGGATCGGCTTTCCCTGTGCGTTCAGAACGGCCTCTATGCTCTCGACGATAGCTTCGCGATGCGTCAGAAAAAGCCGCAGCAGTTCGACGTGCGCCTGAAACAGCGCCTGACCCGGCGGCTTTCCCGTCACGATGCACCCCGCAGCCGATCCGAATCCATCCGAGAGAGAGTATAGCGAGGGATCGGGCCCGGGTCGGATTCAGTTGACGGGAAATGCCCGTGCCATCGGCTAAACCCAGATTTGGTTCAGAGCTCGCTCGAAGTTTCCGCCGAGAATCATGCCGATCTGCTGGTCCGTGTAGCCGCGGCGAATGAGACCTTCGGTCAGTTCGAAGACGCGGCTGGCGTGGTTCAGCCCGGCGATATCGGATTGTGGTCCACGGCCGTCCAGATCCGTATCGCTGCCGAGACCGACGTGTTCGATGCCGGCGATCTTCACGGCGTGATCGAAGTGATCGAGCGCGTCCTCGATCGTGACCGGATCGGTGGCGCGCACGAAGTGACGAACGCCGGTCAGGCCGATCACCCCGCCTTTGCGCGCAGCCGCGCGAATGGCTTCATCGGTCTTGCAGCGGGGTACTCCCGCAGCCAGGGCTTTGCAGTTTGAATGGGTGATCAGCACCGGTTTCTCCGAAGCGGCGATCGCGTCGAGCGTGGTCTTCTCGCCGCAATGGGAGACATCGATCGCCATACCGATCGCGTTCATCCGCGCCACGACGTCGCGACCGAATTTCGTCAGGCCCGCGTCACCCGCGACCTTACATCCCGCGCCGAGGCGGTTCTTCGCGTTGTAAGTCAGCTGCGTAAGGCGCTGGCCCATGGCGTAAAACGCGTCGAGATCGCCGAGGTCGCGCAAGTGATTGGCGTCCTGCATGCCGAGGAGGATGCCGATTTTGCCGTCGGCTTTGGCACGCGGAAGATCGGCCGCACGATCGATGCGAACGAAGGTATCGGGATGCGCCGCGATCAACCGGTTCCATTTGTCGAACCAGTCGTGGGTGATCGCGTGCGATTGATTGCTTTCGAAGGCGACGGCCGGATGAAAGACGCTGATGCCGGAGTCCCGCAGCTTGCGGGCGTCAGCCTCACGGAAGGTTTCAGGCGTTTTGTGCCAGCGGTCGAGCAGTGACCAGTTGAGCGTCAGGAGCCCGAGCATATCGATGACGTTCGAGCGGGTGACGAGGTCGACAGCGCGGGAGGAGTATTGAGCGCCGAAAAGGCGATTTACGCATGCCCCGGCTAAGAGAGACATGCCACACGTCAGAAAATTTCTGCGGTGCATCAGGTATCCTGGGGAAGGTACTTGAAGAATATATCATAAAATTTCGGCTTATCATTTCCGCGCTCATTGTCGGCGCTTGAATCCGGGCTGCCGAAGCCGCATCCAAACAACTCAGTGCCCGATTTTCGTCTTGGCATTCTCGATCAGTCTCCAATCCCGGAGGGTTTGTGCGCGGGCGATGCGCTGCGCAATTCGATCGACCTCGCGCGCCTGGCGGACGGCCTCGGCTATACGCGCTACTGGGTGGCCGAGCATCATGGCACGGCGGGATTGGCGTGCCACAGTCCGGAAGCGCTGATCGGGCCGATCGCCTCGGCCACATCCCGATTACGCGTGGGCAGCGGCGGGGTGATGTTGCCGCATTACAGTCCGCTCAAAGTGGCGGAGACGTTCAGCATGCTGAGCGGGTTGTTTCCGGGGCGAATCGATCTGGGCATTGGACGCGCGGCGGGAACGTCGCCGGTGGTGGCGTACGCGCTGCAGCGGGATCGCCGCCAGGCCGCGCCCGACGATTTTCGGGATCAACTGGATGAATTGCTGGCGCTGCTGTCAAACCGGCCGGTTCCCGACAAACGCTTCGCCCGGCTGGCTTCGATGCGTTTCGAAAGCCCGGAGGCATGGCTGCTCGGGTCGTCGATGGACAGCGCCGTCTGGGCCGCCGAACTGGGTCTGCCGTATGCATTCGCCGATTTCATCAATCCCGAGGGCGTGATGATGGCGCGGTATTATCGCGAGCGGTTTTCGCCTTCGGAAGTATTGCAGGCGCCCCGCACCGTGGTTGCGGCGTGGGCCATCTGCGCGGAAACCGACGAAGAAGCGGAGCGGCTCTCGTTCAGCTTCCGCATGATGATGACGCTGCTCTTTCGGGGACAGACAGGCCCGGTTCCGACGGTGGAGAAGGCGGAGGCTTTTCTCAGAGCCGAGCATTTACTCGGCGAAGGGGCTCCGCGGGGAAGGCGAATCATCACGGGCGCGCCGCAGCGAGTGCACGCGGCGATCGAAGCGCTGGCGCGCGATTATCAGGCGCAAGAGGTGCTGATCGTCAACATTGTGCACGACCATTGCGCGCGGCGGCGATCCTACGAACTGATTGCCGAATCCTTCCGGCTGAACGGGCGAAATGGATAATTGGAAGAAATGAGCGCGACTGGAATCAAAGTCGAACCGCAGCGTCTGGCAACGGAGGGAACCGTATTCCCGATTCTCGCGGCCATCAGCTTCTCTCATCTGCTGAACGACATGATTCAGTCGTTGCTGCCGGCAGTCTATCCGATCCTGAAAAGCAACTTTCATCTGGACTTCGCGAAGATCGGATTGATCACGTTGACCACGCAACTGACGGCGTCTCTCCTGCAGCCGCTGATCGGGCTTTACACCGATCGCAAGCCCAAGCCTTACTCGCTGCCGTTCGGCATGGGATTCACGCTGGTGGGCCTGGCAATGTTATCGATGGCATCGAACTACGCGTTCATTCTGATTGCGGCGGGGTTGATCGGCATGGGGTCGGCGGTTTTCCATCCGGAATCGTCGCGCGTGGCGCGGATGGCTTCGGGCGGGCAACATGGACTGGCGCAATCCGTGTTTCAGGTCGGTGGAAACGCGGGCTCGTCGCTGGGACCGCTGCTGGCGGCGTTTTTCGTGCTGCCGCGTGGACAGCACAGTATCGTGTGGTTCACGCTGGCGGCGCTGCTGGCGATTATTCTGCTGACGAATGTTGGCGCGTGGTACAAGCACCGCGAGTCTCTGGGACGCGCCGGCAGAGCCAGAAAGAGTCTGATTCACCCGGATCTTTCGAAGGGCAGGATTACGGCATCGCTGGCAGTTCTGATTGCGTTGATGTTTTCCAAGTTCTTCTATCTGTCGAGTTTGAGCAGTTATTACACGTTCTACCTGATCAGTAAGTTTCACGTGTCGGTGCAGAACGCCGAGTTTCACCTGTTCGCGTTTTTGGGCGCAGTCGCGGCGGGAACCATTATCGGCGGCCCGATCGGCGACCGTATCGGACGCAAGTATGTAATCTGGTGTTCGATCCTGGGCGTGCTTCCGTTTTCGCTGGCGCTGCCTTATTCGAACCTGTTCTGGACGGGTGTGCTGAGCGTGATTATCGGGGTGATACTGGCGTCGGCTTTCTCGGCGATCGTGGTGTATGCGCAGGAGCTGATGCCGGGGCGCGTGGGGGCGATTTCAGGTTTGTTCTTTGGCCTGGCGTTTGGCCTGGGCGGCGTGGGCGCGGCTTTTCTGGGCAAGCTGGCCGACCATTCGGGGATCTATTTCGTTTACCAGGTCTGCGCTTTCCTGCCGGCGATCGGACTGCTGACCGGATTCCTGCCGAATCTGGACCGGCGCCGCGCTACGCTTTCCCCCCAGCCCCGCTGATATACGCATCGACTTGCCGTTCCAGAAGATCGAGAGGCACCATGCCGGTGCGCAGAACGACGTCGTGGTATTGGCGCAGTGAAAATTTATCGCCCAAAGCTTTCTTCGCCTTTTCGCGGAGATCGATGATCTTCAGTTCACCCATCATGTAAGAGCAGGCCTGTCCCGGATAGACGGCGTAGCGCTCCACCTCGCTTGCCTCGATGCCGTAATCGATTCCCTGCTGCCGGGTCCACTTCATGGCGTGAAGACCGGTGTCGACGACCAGACGACGGGCGCGGAAGAGCTCGGAATTCAGCTGACCGAGTAAACCCTGGGTATCGTCTCCATACCAGCCCGATTCGGCGGCCAGCCGCTCAGCGTAGAGTCCCCATCCTTCGGTGAATGCCGAGATTCCGCCGAAGGCGCGGATCTGCCGGAATTGCGGAAGGCTCTTGTCCTCCACCTGGAGCGCGAGCTGAAAATGATGGCCCGGGATGGTTTCGTGATACACGGTGCTCTTGAGGCCGAATTTCGTCATTTTCTCGATACGCCGCGGGTATTGGAAAACGCCGGGACGCGAGCCATCCGGGGGCGGCGCGTTGTAATTCGCGGCGGCGTTGGCTTCGCGAAAACGCGGAAACGCCTGCGCGACGACCGGCGCCTTCGGCGTCATATCGAAGAGCAGCGCGGCTCGGCGGCGCGCGTCGGCGAGAATCTCGTCGATGTCGCGCATGATCTGCGCGCGGCTGGCTTCGGATGCGGGATCGGGGTAGCGCATGTCGATCTCAAGCTTGTCGATGCGGTCCTTGACCGAACCTTGCGTGCGGCCCAGACGTTTCAGCAGGCCGTCCATTTGACTTTCGAGACTCCTGACATGTTCGAGCCCGATCTCATGGACCTGCGCCGCGTTCAGATTCGTGGTGGTGAAGTGATGGAGATAGTAAGCGTAGGCCTCGGGACCTCCTTTGAGACGCCATAGACCCGCATCCCCGGTGGCTTTCGCCTGCTGCGCCTGCAGAAGTTTCGCCGCCTGGTTCCACGCCGGATAGATCTGTTCGCCGACGAGCTTTTCCGCAGCCGCGCGAAGCTCTGCCCGCTTCGGCTCGGGCATCGATTTGATGGCCGCCATCTTGTCGGCGAAAACGGTGACGAACGGATTCTGGCCGGGGGAGGGATCGGTGAATCCCTGCATCTGTTTCACGGTTGCCTGCAAAATGAAATCCGGCGGAACGATCTTTTTGGTTTCGAGGTGCTGAGCCTGGGCGATCGCTTCCTCCATGCGCGGCCGCACTTGCGCGAGGGCGGCAACATAATTCTCCGCATCGCGTTCGGTAAGCAGGGGGTGCCGCACCGTCATCATCTCGACCAACCCGACATTGGCCCCATTCATTTGCTGGAGCGGGAAAGAGTAATCGAGGTACGGCTCTTCGCGAACGAGCTCGTTCAGTTGCCACTCCATCAAGTCTGCCGAAACGCGCTGGGTCTCGGTAAGAGAATCCCTGTTGAACTTGCCGAGTGCGGCGATTCCCCGGCGCGCTCTACGAATGCGATCGCGCTGCCAGTCGGGGGTGAGGGGAGTCAACTGGCGCTCGAGACGATCCTGCTCGTCGCCGGTGAAGTAACGCGAGCTGGTGGCGAGGTTGGGATCGTGCCGAATCCATTCGGCCGTGAAGTCGCGAAAGAAATCGTCGATGGATGGAGTAGCCGATTGGGACTGGGGCTGCGCGAAGACGGCGTTGAATCCGGCTCCGGCAGCCACTCCCGCGGCGAGGAAGTGGCGCCGGGACAGTGTAGCCATGTTCGAGTATAGCTACGTGAGCAGCTGCTGCGCCTCCGACACGATCTGGTTCAGATGCGCTTCGCCGCGGAAGCTTTCGGCGTAGAGTTTGTAGATTTCTTCCGTGCCGGAAGGGCGGGCGGCGAACCATCCGTATTGCGTCGCGACCTTGAGGCCGCCGATGGGCGCGTGATTTCCCGGGGCATTCGTAAGCTTTGCGGTGATGGGATCTCCGGCAAGCGTGGAGGCTTTCACGGCGTCGGGCGAGAGCTTTTTCAGCTTCTCTTTCTGCTCGCGCGTGGCAGGCGTATCGATGCGCGTGTAATACGATTCGCCGAAGCGCGAGGTCACCTCGCGGTAGTGCTCGCCGGGATCCTTGCCGGTGCGCGCGGTGATCTCGGCGGCCAGCAGCCCGAGAATCAGACCGTCTTTATCGGTGGTCCAAACCGATCCATTGCGGCGGAAGAAACTGGCGCCGGCGCTCTCTTCGCCGCCGAAGCAGCAGGAGCCATCGAACAGGCCGGGAGCGAACCATTTGAATCCAACCGGCACCTCCCACAGCGTGCGGTGAAGGTCATTCACGACGCGATCTATGAGGCCGCTGCTGACAAGCGTTTTGCCTACCACGGCAGCTTGAGGCCAATCGGGCCGATGCGTCAGCAGATATTGAATCGCCACGGCGAGGTAGTAATTCGGGTTCATCAGGCCGACCGAGCGCGTGATGATGCCGTGCCGGTCGGCGTCGGGATCGTTGCCCCACGCGATGTCGAAACGATCCTTGAGCTTTACCGTGCTCGCCATGGCGTACGGGCTGGAGCAATCCATGCGGATCTTGCCATCGTGATCCACCGTCATGAAAGCGAAGCGCGGGTCAAGCCTGGGATTTACGATCGTGAGCTTGAGTCCATAACGATCGGCGATCGGCTGCCAGTACGGGAGGGAGGAACCGCCGAGCGGATCGACGCCGATATTCAACCCCGCGGCGCGAATTGCTTCCATATCGATGACGTTGCCGAGGTCGTCGACGTAGGGAGCGACAAAGTCGCGTGCTTTGATCACGGACGAGCGGGCGCTGCGCTTGACGCCGGTGTTGTTGGCGCGCAGCAGTTCGTTGGCGCGGTTCTGAATCCAGCCGGTGATGTCGGTATCGGCCGGGCCCCCATCGGGCGGATTGTATTTGAAGCCCGCATCTTCGGGCGGATTGTGCGAAGGCGTTACCACGATTCCGTCGGCCTGCACTTTGTTCCCGCGGTTATGAGTCAGGATGGCGTGAGAGACGACGGGCGTGGGCGTAAAGCCGCCGGCAGGCTGGATAAAGGTTTCGACCCCATTCCCGGAAAGAACTTCGATCGCCGAGTTCTGCGCGACCTCCGACAGTGCATGCGTGTCCTTGCCCATGAACAGCGGCCCGGCGATGCCCTTCATCGCGCGGTATTCGCACACGGCCTGGGTGATCGCGAGGATGTGAGATTCGGTGAAGGTGCCATTCAACGAGGTGCCGCGATGGCCGCTGGTGCCGAAGCTCACCAGTTGATCGGGGTTGGACACGTCCGGCTTGCGATCGAAGTATTCGCGTTCCAGTTTCGCGAGATCCACGAGGATTTCGGCAGGTGCGGGCTTACCCGCGAGAGGACTGATGGGCATGATCGTATTGATTATTTCAGGCGATTGTTTCAGGGTTGTGGACGCAGGCTGACCGGCGGAAAATAAGTACCCTTCAGTTCGCGCTTCCACCAGTTTCCCGTCTGCCGGCGTTCGTCCGCATTGGTGAACCGGTAATCGTATTCCATGGCGCGAATGTATTTGGGCGGTTTGCCCGCGAACGGATCCTGATCGAGCAATTCGATGACCGGGGCCGAGCCTTCGAGCAGACGCTGCATGAACCGAATCAACCAGGGGTTTTCGCGGTAGTTGCCCAAAGCGGCAAACCACATCTGCCAATCGAGCCGCGGTTGGTCGGGCGCGACCCAGGCGGGTGCGCGGTTGAGTGGTCCCGGTTTGTATTTAAAGACGTATGTCTGCCATTCGACACCGTCGTTGGACCCTTCGATTGAAATCTCGGGCCTTTGCGTGGTCATGTTGGCGAAAAGGCCGTATTCGTTGACAACGCCGAAGGGCGAGATGCGCTCGGCCAGGCCGGTTGCGATCGCAGGCGTTTGCACGCCGAACATCCCGAGCAACTGCGTGAGCGAGACGATCAGGACGAAGACCACAAGCGCGATGGATACGGTGCGATTGGCGCGCAGCGGTTTTCGCGGTTTTGGGTTGAGCTTCAGCCGGGAGAGAAGAGCGTCGTCGAGCAGGAACAGACAGAGCGCGATCGTCAGATAGTTGAAAAATGTGTAATTGCCCGTCAGGATGATAAGCGTCTGGAGCAGGATGGTCCCGGCCGCGGCGATTTGCTTGAGCCGGCGCGGTCCGAACATGAGCAGGGGCAGTCCGAGTTCAGCCACGAAGACAAAAGCCGTGGACATCTTCTGGAACCACAGCGGCGCCTGGAACATGTACCAGGCGAGTGGCGTCGGCAGCGGCTGCGTTTCGTAATGGACGGCGAGGGCGGTGAGATTGCGCCAGGACTGATCCTGACTGAGCAGTTTGACACAGCCGGATTCGAACATCAGCCGGAACAGCAGCCAGCGAAAGAGCCACACGCGCGCGAATGTGGGCTTGAGGAAAATGGCCAGGAACCCGGTTTCGAGCAGAAGGTAATCCCACTGATAGCCCATGAAGATCTGGCCGCCGCTGACGATCGAGAGGTAGTAGACGAAGAGAAGAACGAATGCGGCTTTCTGGCCCGCAGTGAGCGGGCGCCCGATGGCGGCGACCCCCGCAACGACTGCGCCGCCCCAGGCGATCGATTCGAGCGCGTATTCGCTGTGGATCCACCAGAAAACGGTCGGGACCCGCCAGAATGCCTGGGAGCCGAACTGGCGGCTGACTTCGGTGAGGAACTCGGTGACCGGCTGAATCCCCTGGGCGCCGATCAAGCCTCTGACCTGACGGCCGAACGAGATGAAGGCGATCAGGTAGACGAGGGCGATGGCGCGGGCGAACAGCGACGACGCGATGTTGTAAGTCGCAGGCTGAACGCGCTTGCCCCAGAGAACGCGCGTGATCCGGTAGCCCGCGTTGCGATGGGCGGCGATCAGGCGATAGAGGAATTCGGTGAGGGGGGCGAACCCGGGCAGGTGGAGATAGAGCCAGAGAGGAAAACGCCAGAAACCTCCCGGGATGGAGGCCATCAGGTGGAAGACGGCTTCGGCTGCGCTGTAGCGGCTGTCGCCTTCGAAGTATTGGACGGCTCGCTCGAAATCGGAGCGGGGGACATCGGGGAAATGGCTAACGGCCGTTTGATATGGCTCGTATTCGACGCGGTCCCGAGTCAGAGCTTGCCAATACCCGATCCAGATTTTGCAGAACGAACAATCGCCATCGAAAACGAGGACAGGCTTTTGCGCGGCGGACACTCAATCGATTACATCAGAGGGTGCGACGCCATTCGTTCAAGCCGGCAACGATGACGCGTTCGAGCCAGGGGGCGAATCGGGCCTCGGCATGAGCGGGGTCTTCTTCGTAGTTGATTTCGAACGGACCAACGTCGATTGGAACCGGCATCCTGCGCGGTGGAAAGAAACTCGCGTCAACCAGGATGATCCCCGACGAATGCTGCCGGGCAGGCGAGAATAGGATGGCGAGGCTGGCGGACTCGGCCAGGTTCAGCCTCAGGTCCCGCGAAGGTTCGTGGAGCGAGGAGGGGAACTCCTCCACGCGGAACGCTTGACCATGGCCACCAACGGGGATCTCCCGCTGCAGTTGGCTCGCTAGTTGCTCCAAACGCTGCTTGACGAAATTGGCCAAGCGGGCTGAGGTGTCCTTCACCGCGAGCCATTCCTTTGCCGGAAGCTTACCTCGCTGTTGCAGCCTCTCGCGCACGGCAGCAACTGCTTCATCCGTGGATTCGATCGGCCTCACTTCATAGGCGATATCAGTGGCCTGAATGACCGCGTTCCTTTGCGCTTCTACAAACATCGTGACGAGGGGACGCAAGTTCCCGTCATCCGCAGTTTCAAGGGCATCGATGTATCGCGTCCAGTCATCACGCTTCACAATCAACGGAAACCATCCGGCCTTGATGAATACGAGGCTCGCCAGAGCCCGGGCCACGCGACCATTACCGTCCGGAAACGGATGGATCTGCGCGAAACGATGATGAAGCCAGGCAGCCTCAACTTCCGGAGCAACATTCGCCATCCCGTGGACCGTGTGCATTTCGAGGAGCCGGTCCATCTCCGCGCTGACATGCTCCGGCGGACAGTATTCGTACACCGAACCGTCGGGCCGCGTGGGATTGTTCGGCATCGTCTTGTAGAGCCCCTTTTCGAGAGGCTTCTCGAACACGTATCCGAACGGGTCTACGACCGTATATGTTTCCTGATTGCGAAGCAGCGCCGCGTGCAATTCCTTGATGTATCCGGTCGAAAGCTGCCGCTGTCCGCCAATGAAGTCGAACATGCCTTCGAGCGCATCGTAGTGATCCTGAATGATCCGCGCGACCAGGGCACTGTCCCGGTTCGATGCGCCATGCGGAATCCAGGCCGCGTCGATGCCCTTCTCGATCAGCGTGCGCGTCACGCCCCGATCAAGCGTATAGACGCTTTCAATGATGCCGGTTTCAATCGACCACTCGCGCCTGAGCCGTTTATCAAACTCGTCGAGGGTCCGTTCCTCGATCATTTCCCGCCTCTGCCGCTGCCACACTCGCAACAGCGAGTCGAGTTCGCCGTCCGTCAGAGCATTCGGATCGTCGCCGAGATCGGAGATCGGGCTCCACTTGTGATCGCGGGGCACTTACCGGACTTCGCTCATCAGCGCGGCGAGATTGCCTTCGGAATCGCGGAAGAAAGCCATCCAGAGCTGGTGGTCGGGCATGCTGGCAATCATTCGGGGCTGGGATTCAAAGTGGACGCCGCGCACCGTGAGCAGTTCGGCACTGCGCTGTATGTTGTCGGTCCTGTAGTAAATGATCGAACTCCAGGTTGAATCGGAGTTCCCGGGAGGGCCGAGCATCAGCCGCGTGCCGTCGCAATCGAAGAAAGCCATGGAGCCGGCTTCGAACAGAAAAGGCAGCCCCAGAATGTCGCGATAAAATGTCAATGCCCGGTCAAATTGTCTGACCGTGATGGCAATCTGGCCGATGCCCAGAATTGGCCCTTGTAGTGCCGCCTGCGGACCCATTTTTGGCGAGTATATCGCGTTTACACGGCCAGGCGCACGTGTAATCCCGCTGCGCGGTACGCCAGCAGCAGCGCACCCGCGGCGGGACCGTGTTTCGGCGGCTCGCAAACCGCGTCGGCTTCGAGCGCAATCAGCATGCGGAAACGTTCCAGCAGGGGAGCGCTGGCAAACACGCCTCCCGCCCAGGAAATGCGCACCGCCTGACCCTCGCTCCAGAGCTGGCGCCGCACGGAACCGGCGAGCAGCGCGAGTTCCTGCGCAGCCTGCTGCAGCAGGCGCAGCGCGATGGGATCGCCTTCCTCCGCGATGCGAGTCACAACCATCGCCAGTTCCGCGATGCGCGCGCGGGGCCACGCGTCCGTGTAAAAGAAATGGAGCATTTCGTTCGGGTCCTTCGCCGCCGCGGCTTCCAGCAATGCGGGCGTTAAAGCGGTTCTGGCGCCCCACCCCTCGTGCTCCCGCAGAATGGCGCGCAACGCTTGTCTGGCGATATCGAACGCGCCACCTTCGTCGCCGAAGAGATAACCCCAGCCGCCGGCCCGCGCCGTTTCGCCGCGCGCGTTTTGTCCGAAGGCGATGGAGCCGGTACCCGCGATCACGATGATTCCTGGATCGCCCGAGTGGGCGCCGGCGAGTGCGATGGCGGCATCATGGGTGATCATCATGTGATCGGCCTCCACCAGCTCGTGGAGCAGCGCGGACTTGTCTTCCAGCCCGCCGCTCATGCCGAGACAGGCGGATCTGAAATGCCAACGGGTGAGCCCGGGCTCGAATCCGCCATGAGCCGCGGCCTGGGAGAGGCATTCACGCATGACGCGCAGAAACTTTGTCTTCGCCTCTGGCGCCGATACGTGGTTACAGGGTCCCGCGCTGCCCCAGCCAACTATGTTGCCGCGATCATCGCCAATCACGGCTGTTGTGCCGGACTGGCCGCCATCGACTCCCAAGAAGAATTCGCTCATTGAATTTTGTAGAGCCGGTCGCCCCCGCGCTCGGCCAGAAACTCCATTCCCCATCGCCGCGGGTCCTTGCTCATGTCGGCGGCGGTCCAGTTGGCATCGTCGATCAGTATGAAATCGAAACCATGCTCTTTGATCTTTCGCGTGGCCGCAAGCCGGAGGTCGCCATACGGCGGATCTTCGAGTTTATCGAGAGTCGCGGGGATCGAGACGCAGGGGCCGTCGCAGGCCTCGGGATGCACTTCGATGTTGCCCTGATCGTGCGCGCAGTGCAGTTCGATGCGATCAATCTCAACCGGCGCGCCGAAATCGATATCAACGTGCATGCCGGGGTGAATGGATTCCCAGGATCGCCAGCGCGTGACCGGGTTGCCATCGAAGGCAAGAGCGATATCCCATGGGTACGGGCGGGCGTCGAGGCGCCACACGGAGGTTGGGCGAAGCGGATCGGGACCGTCGAAAATCTTCGCCTCTCCGATACTCCAGATGTTGTCATTTTTAGCCGCGGTCTGCACCATGCGCAGATGCTGCAAACGACGTTTCGGGAAGGTGAATCGAAGGTTCGAGGTGGGTGCGAGGTCGTCGCGCGTAGCTATAGTGACCATGTCTTGCAGCAGTTCACCCTCGGCGGACTGGTAACTGATAATAACGCCGGTTTTGGCGTAGGATTCCGCGAGGGGAGTCGTGCTCCAGACGCGTTGGCCTGGAGGAACGTAATAGTCAAGCGTCCGGGCCACAATCCATGGCAAGGATCGGGCGCGCAGGAAAGTATCCTGCGGCTCGATACGCAGGGCGGCGCGCACGGGGATCTCTTCGATATGCCAGCCGCCGGCGTATTTGCCGATGAGTTGGGGCCATGCGACTACGGCGGCAGCCACGGCGAGCGCGGCGAGCAGAGCCGGGGAAAATTCGAACGCGAGGGCGATGCCCAGTGCCATAAACGGCAGGGCCGGAATCAGAAAGCGCGCTCCGATGTTCTGCGGGTACGGGATCAGGAAAAACAGCGCGGCGATGAGGCACCGGCGGCCCGCGCGCGATCGCAGCGCCAGCAAACCGAAGGGCAATAGCAGGAAAAGGGGCCCGACGGGTCCATCAAGCTGCCCGCCTGTCGTGATAGCGCGGAGCCATGGCCGGAAGCCGGTCAGATCGTAGTGCCGAAACCAGGCTCGATAATCCTCTTCGAATTGAACGTGAATGAACGGATTGGGGAAAATGCGGTTAAAAAACGGCGATACGGGATTGCCCAGCCAGATCCAGTTCTTCGCGAGCCATGGCAGCGCAATCATGCCGGCCAGGGCTGAGACCGGCAGCAGCGCGCGCGGGCGTCTTTGTATCAGAATCACGGTTGCCGCGTAAAGGACCGCGACCGCGCCGGTCATTTTGATGGCATAACAGAACCCGGCAAGCAGGCCGATCGGGATCAGCAATGCGTCATTATGATTGTCTTCGTCCCGCCAGATTTCGAGCAGGTAGAACATGGCGAAGGCGGTGCCGGCAAGGGCGACATCGTTGTAGGCGCTGACGCCATCGATGCCCACGATCGGGGAGAGGCCCGCAATAAGGGCAGCGCAGACACCGGCGCGCGGGTGGCCGATTCGTCTCGCGTAGCTGAGGATGAGAAGCGGCAGCGCGAGCAGATAGCAGCAATGAACCGTAGCAGCAGCGGAGTGCCTGCCGAACGAAAATGCGAACAGGAACAGCATCTCCATGCCCTGCGGCATGGCGGAGTACATGTTCGTCGTCAGGCGGTGGAATCCGTGTTCGCGGAAGTAGCGATAAACCAGCCCGAGGTGATAAGCCTGACCATCGGGACTGACTTCCGGCGCGAGGCTGTTCGTGAGATAGACGAATGCGTAGAGCGCGAAGATGCTCCAGAAGAGGAATTTCCACCGCGAAGGCACGGCAGGGAGAGACGCGGCTTTATGGGCACGGCCGAAGCGCCAGTTGAATGCCAGCGCCGCGATGCCGGCCAGAACGAAAACCCACGTGCGCGCCGCATTCACCGCGCAGAGGATGAAAATCGCTGAGCTTAAAAGCGCCGCGCCGGAAGCGGCGGCGAGCAGCACATGCTCGCCGCAAAGGAGACGGATCCCGAGCCGCCGGAAGAGAAGATTCCCCGCGGCCCACATGACCGATACCGTGAAGGCCGAGCCGAAAAGGATCGAGAGGACATGACTCACGAACCCTTGAGTATCTCAGTTCGTCAATATCTCAGTTCTTTTTCGGCTCAGGCTGGTCGACGCGCAGATTGTTGGTGACGGTACCGAAACTCATGCTGGAGTTCGCGCGTATTCCGGCGACGTTCTTTTCCATCTGATTGTTTACGACGCCTTCAAGGGTGACGTGGCCGTTATCCACGATGATATGGATCGCAGGGATTGCCGCCAGGCGATAGCGAGACAGGGCCGGATCCGTATAGATGGCGCGCGCAACCTGCATGCGGATGCGGTCGTCAAAGGTGGAGAGGGGGGCGACCTTCAGCTCGTTGTCCACTGTGGTTACACCCGGCACCTCGGAGATCCGGCTGGCGAGAGCCGATTTCTTCCACGGCTGCGTGACTTCGCCGAACAGGTGGATCGTTCCATCGCTCAACTGAAAATCGACGTTATCGAACAGCGTGTAGTAGGGATATGTAAGTATCTCGTGCGCAACCTGGTGTGCGATGGCGTCGTCGCCGGTAAGCGGCAGCGGATTTGTTTTTGCCATGGCGGCCCCAGCCGTCAGTACTGACACAAGTACGGTATTTGTTAAAAAGAACTTTGATTTCACACCTCATTGGATGTATGGCGTGAAAAGAGGTTCCATGATGCGGCGGAGCAATGGCGAGGAGGCAGATTGACAATCGGCCCTGCGGGATTACCAATATACGCCGCGATCGTGCAGTTCGGATTCGATCTGCGCGGCAGATTGAAACTGGACCGCGTCGATTCCCTGACGCTTCGCGCCTTCCACATAAGCCGGGATGTCATCCGTGAAGAAGCATTCACCGGCGGCGACACCCGCGGCTTCGATCGCCTTGCGATAAATCAACGGCGAGGGTTTCATGGCGCCCACCTTGTAAGAGAGCACATAGGAATGGAAGTGCCGCAGCAGTGGATAGTTTTCGCGCACCATCTCGAAATGAATGGCGTTGGTGTTCGAGAGAAGGATCAGCGGATATTTGGCGGCAATGCCCTCAAGCATGGCTTCCGGGATCAGCGTGTGGGGCAGAAAAATGGACGACCAGATTTCGCAGAAATTTTCGTACGGAGTGTCGAGTTGGAGATGGGCGGAAAGCTGCCGCACGAAATCGCGTGGTTCCAGTTCGCCGGATTCGAAACGCGTGACAAGATCGGTGGCGGCGAGCTTCGCGGGAATTTCCGCCGCGCGAATCCCGCAAAGGGCTTCGAGTTTCGCATAGCCTCGATTGAAGTCAAAGGGCACGATCACCCGGCCGAGATCGAAGATGATGGCCTTGATCATCTCTCTCCTTATGATGGAATGTAGATCCATAGAGTAGCCGATGCGAGCATGCGGCGATGTTTTTATCATCGGAGGCGGGCCCATCGGCCTCGCCGCGGCCATTGCGGCGCGACACAAAGGTTTCGACGTGGTCGTGGCCGACGGTTGCGAACCTCCGGTTGACAAAGCCTGCGGCGAAGGTGTGATGCCGGATGGTATCGCGGCCGCGGCGCGGCTCGGTCTGCAGTTGCCGATCGAGCATTCGTTCCCGCTTCGCGGCATCCGGTTTCATGGCGAAGGGGTCGCGGTTGCCGCCGAATTTCCGAATGGAGTGGGACGGGGATTCAGACGAACGGTTCTGCATCGTGCGCTCGCAGATCAGGCCGAAAGCTGCGGAGTTGAATTGCGCTGGGGATGCGCGGTTGCCGATTTCGCCGCGATTGGGGCTCGCTGGATCGTGGGTGCCGACGGAACCGGTTCGCGTGTGCGCGATTGGGCCGGATTGGCCCCATGCCGGCGCGATGCACGGCGCTATGGGTTCCGGCGGCATTTTCAGATCGCCCCGTGGGCCGATTCAGTCGAGATCTACTGGGGCGAAGGCTGCCAGATTTATGTCACACCGGTGGCACCGGATGAGGTGGGCGTGGCTGTGCTCTCGCGCGATCCGAAGTTGCGAGTGCGCGAGGCGCTGCGGCGGTTTCCATCGCTTGCGGCGCGGCTCGCAGGCGTTGTGGAGAGCTCGCGCGAACGCGGCGCCATCACGGCCTCCCGGCGATTACACAAGGTGGTGCGGGGGAACGTCGCGCTGATTGGGGACGCCTCGGGTTCCGTAGATGCAATCACGGGAGAGGGCTTGTGCCTCGGTTTCCATCAGGCGCTGGCACTGGCTGAAGCTATGCATAGCGGAAACCTCGCCCGATATGAATTCGCCCACCGGCGGCTCAGCGCGCGGCCCCGTTTCATGGCCGATTTTCTGCTTTCGATGGACCGTTGGAGCGGCATACGAAAACGCGCGATGCCGGCGCTCGCCGCGCATCCCGAATTGTTCCGAAGGCTGCTGGCCATGCATGTGGGAGCCTCGCGGCCGGCCGCATTCGCGGCAAGCTGCCTTTCGTTGGGCTGGAAAATCCTCGTTACATGAATGCGCTCTTTCTCACAATTGTCGAAGCTGCCCGCAACACTCTGCATTAATTCCCGTTTAGAATAATGGTCAACGGAACCGTGATTTTCCGCGGGCGCGTCTGTCGAAACGGGCAGTGAAATCGCGCTGCCGGAGATTTCTCAACTATGGCCGTTATGCACGACCCGGCAACGGGGCCGCTTGGTCTGACGGACACCGAGTATTTCGACTGGAATCCGGAAGATTCACCGATATCGGTGCACATGCATCTGGATGCAGTGGACGGCATCCTGCGCGACGTGAACGAGGGATTCGAATCGCTGCCCCGCCGCGGGCTTGAGGTCGGTGGATTGCTGCTGGGCCGCGTCGAGTCGGGCGACAAGCCGGCAGTCTGGATCGAACGATACCAGCGTATTCCGTGCGAGCACAAGTTCGGTCCGCAGTTTCTGCTGGACGATGCGGACAAAGTCGAACTGGAGAAGGCTGCGGCGGGAATTCTGGCGGGCGGGGATCTGGCGGTTGTCGGACTGTATCGAAGCCACACTCGCGACGGATTTCAGCTGGAGCCGCCGGATTTCGATCTGATTGGTCGCTATTTCAGCGACGCCTCCGATCTCATTCTGCTGATCAAACCAGAGAGCCCGACCAGCATCTCGGCGCGATTTTATGTGCACGATTCGGATGGCGGCGCGCGTGGCGCAGGCGAGCCGTTTCCGTTTCGCGGGCGCTTGCTGGCCGGAGGTCCTGGGATAATCGGGAGTACGCCCGACCCGAAGCCGGAAGAGAGACCAGCGGACAAACCACAGGGAGTTCCTGCCGACGCCGCTTTGCGGGAGCGTCCGCGGCGGCTGGTACCGGACTTCGCGCCGTCGCCGGTTGCGCCCGCGGATCCGGGTTCAGTCGAAGCGCTGCCGTTTTCGATGCGCGAGCGGATGGTCGAAGACGAAGAGGAAGAGGCGCCGTCCACGGGAAAGCGGCTGCTGAAGTGGATGCCGGTCGTTGCCCTGTTGTTACTGGCTGGCGGCGGTCTGTGGTGGGTTTTGCAACCATCCAACCGCCCGCCCGCCACGACGCCGGCAGTGGCGTCGAACGAACCCGCCCGCCCGCTGGGTCTGGCTGTCGAGCCGATGGGAAAAGCAATGCGGGTTTCGTGGAACCCGAATGCGACCGCGCTGCACGATGCCCGCAGCGTCCAGTTATTTGTGCGTCAGGGCGACGATCAGAACCGGATTGACCTTTCGCCCCGGGATCTCGCCGCCGGTAACTACACTTTTCAGCCGGCGGGAAACGATGTCACTTTCCGCCTCGAGGTGATGGACAGTTCCGGAAAAATCTCCGCCGAATCGTTCCGGATTTCACGGTCTGAAGCCATCGTGACGCCGCCGCCGCCGACTCCGGCGAAGGCCGCCCCCACACCCTCGGTGACCGTAATACATCGCACGGAACCGAAAGCGATCCACCGGGCTCCTCCGGTAATCGCCGCGGGGATCCGTCCGCGCATCACGGGGACGATTCCGATCGATGTGCGGGTGCATATCGATGTACAAGGCCGGGTCATATCGGCCGCACCGGTAGTGAAACCACATCAGGGGCTGGATGCGTATCTGGCGGAAGCCGCCGTCAAGGCATCGCGCCAATGGCGCTTCGAACCGGCCCGCGAAAACGGCAAGCCGGTACCTGGCACGCAGACCATCCATTTCGTATTTCAGAAGTAATTCGAATCGTGGCCGTTCAGGTACCCTGTTGATTGGCCATGAAGCTGAAGGAACTGGCGGCCTCGCTCGGCTGCCCGATGGAAGAATGCTCCGAGCCCGACCTTGATATTACCGGCGTTCGCGGGCTGGAAGAAGCCGGGCCGGGACACATCACGTTCCTCGCCAATCCGAAGTACGGACCGAAGCTGAAAACGACGCAAGCCAGTGCCGTGATCGCCGCCAGGGCTGTTGCGGGAATCCCCACGCTGATTTCGGCGAACCCTTATCACGATTTCGCGCGCGCGCTGGAGTTCTTTTACCAGCCGCCGCGGCCAAAGCCCGGAATCCATCCCTCGGCCGCGATCGCGGCGACGGCCCGCATCGGCGAAGGCGCTTCCATCGGCCCGTTTGTGGCGGTGGGAGAGGATGTCACTATCGGCCGCAACGCCGTGCTGCATCCGCACGTGGTGATCTATCAGGGAGCCCGGATCGGCGACGACTTTACGGCTCATTCGCATGCCGCGGTGCGCGAGTTCTGCCGGGTTGGCGACCGCGTGATTCTGCAGAATGGCGTGGTGGTCGGCGGTGACGGCTTCGGATTCGCCAAAGAGGCGAACGGAACCCACTATAAGATCGTGCAGTCCGGGGTGACGGTCATCGAGGATGACGTGGAGATCCAAAGCTTGACGTCGGTCGACCGCGCGACTGTGGGGGAAACGCGGGTGAAGCGCGGGGCCAAGATCGACAGCCTGGTGCAGATCGGGCACGCCTGCGTGGTGGGCGAGGATAACATCATCTGCGCGCAGACTGGTCTCGCGGGCAGTTCGGTGCTGGAAAAAGATGTTTTGCTTGCGGGGCAGGTGGGCATTTCGGGGCATCTGACGATCCACGAAGGCGCCATCGTATATGCGCAGAGCGGCATCGGCGGGGATGTGAAAGCGCACGCACGCGTTTCCGGCTCGCCCGCGTTCGACGCCGGAGAATGGCTGCGCGCTATTACCGCGTTCCAGAAATTGCCCGAGATGCTGCGGACAATCCGGGAACTGAAGAAGAAGAACGAATGAATGACAATTCCGCGTCGCGACCGACGCTCGCTTACAAGAACGACGATTTCCTGAAAGGGCCCGATGCGCGGCCGCTGCGCATTCTGTCCGAATACCTGGAGCCGCTTTCACACTTCCGCAGGCAGCGGATTCGCGACACGATCGTTTTCTTCGGATCGGCGCGGATTCGCGAGGACGGGCCGCTAAGCGAGTATTACCGCGACGCGCGCTCTCTCGCCGCAATGTTGACGGCATGGACCAAAACGTTCCGCGAACGCACCTACCGCTTCGTGATCTGCTCCGGCGGCGGCCCGGGGATTATGGAGGCGGCCAATCGCGGCGCGGCGGACGCCAAAGGCAAGACGATCGGGCTGAATATCGGGCTTCCATTCGAACAACTGCCGAACCCATTCATCACCAGCGAACTGAATTTCGAGTTTCACTACTTCTTCATGCGCAAGTTCTGGTTCGCATATCTGTCGAAGGCGCTGGTTGTATTTCCCGGCGGGTTCGGGACGCTCGACGAACTGTTCGAGATTCTCACCCTGGTGCAGACGAAGAAGCTGGCCAAGAAGATCACAATCATTCTCTATGGCACGAATTTCTGGAAGGAAATCGTGAACTTCGATGCCCTGGTGAAGTATGGGACCATCGCAGCCGCGGATATGGAGCTGTTCCATTTCGCCGACACGCCCGAAGCCGCTTTGCAGATCCTGCAGACCGCGTTGAGCGAACAGGCTGCGGTTCCGGAAGCCGAAATTCCCGCGATTTCGCATAGCATGAAGCCCGACGAGCCCGTCTCTGACCTATCCTGATAGTCGGTGGGAGTTTCCGGATTCTTCCAGCAACGCGTGACACTGGCGCGCCTTTTCGGCGTACTGCTGTTGTTGTACGCCGCCTCCGAATGGCTCTTGCGGGCGGAGGGGCTGGCGACATTCCTTGCGATCGTGCTGATGGCGGTGGGTGCGGTTCTGGCGTTCCGTGTGTTCCGCCGCATACTGCGCAAATCCATCTGGCGGCTGCGAAACCGGCTCATCGCGACGTATGTTTTTATCGCGGTGGTGCCCATCGTCCTGATTCTTTCGCTGGTGGTTCTGGGAAGCCTGATTGTAGTGGGGCAAATGGCGGCTTACCTGGTAAGTTCGGAGTTGGAGCGGCGGGCCGCGTCGCTGACGGATCCGGTGCGCATTTTGAGTCAGGCGAGACCGGACGACCGCGCCGCGATCGTGCAACAGATGGGCAATTTTCTGGCGGCGCGGATGCCAGGCC
Source organism: Terriglobia bacterium (assembly GCA_963788485.1). Lineage (GTDB taxonomy): Bacteria > Acidobacteriota > Terriglobia > Bryobacterales > Bryobacteraceae > BOG-234. The sequence goes on along the minus strand of CAWBIS010000274.1, from coordinate 24,651 downwards.
TTCAAATCGTGCTGAAGGGCGACCGCGTCTTGCGTTACCCGCCCGACAGCACGATTCCCGCGCCCGATCCCAGGTGGGGCGACTACTCCGGCTACGTTGTGAAGGACGGGCTCTATTACTCGGCTGCCGTGGCGAAAACGGGCGGCACAACGGTGATCGCGCTGGCTCCGGTTACACGCCAGGTACTGGAGAAAATCGTTCCCGGGATCGGCGCTTTGAACCTGGTGACGGACCTCGCCGGCACGATCGGGCTGAACAGCGGCGCGGGGGCTGTTCCGCCGCCGGCCAATGGACTCAAATGGCTCGACCTGCCCACTTACGGGCTGGCTCCCATTCCCTACGCGGACTGGACAGATCCGAAAACCACGGGAACGGCATATCTTTCCGTGGGGACGCGCCCGTCCGCCGTCTTCGGGCCGGTGTTTGCGAGAGGTCTCGAGCTGGGTCAGGCGCTGCTCCTCGGTTTTGTCGTGGTGGCTTGCCTGTTTCTTGCGGTGGAGCTGGTATCGCTGGTGATCGGATTTTCGCTGGCGCGCACCATCACCGGATCGGTCCACAAGCTGTACGAAGGCACCCTGCAGATCGCGAAAGGAAACTTCGCCTGGAGGATACCGGTCAAGGGCAACGACCAGTTGGCCGATCTGGGCCGTTCGTTCAACAACATGTCCGAGCGGATCGAGCAACTGGTGGTAATCGCGCGGGAGAAGGAGCGGATGGATTCCGAGGTGGAGATTGCGAGCGAGGTGCAGACGCAGCTCTTTCCACGCTCGGCGCCCGAGATGCGAACCATCGAACTGGTCGGCATCTGCCATCCCGCGCGCATGGTTTCAGGCGACTACTACGATTACCTTCGTCTGCCGGACGGGAATCTGGCAGTTGCGATCGGCGATGTGGCCGGCAAGGGCATCTCGGCGGCGCTGCTTATGGCTTCGATTCAATCGATTGTGCGGACGCAGCTGGCCGCTGGAATGCCGCTCGCAGCCGCCATGGGAAACGGTCACGCGGCGGCGCGTTTCTCCACTTCGAGCCTGGTGGCGCAGTTGAACCGGCAGCTTTACGCGAGCACAGCACCCGAAAAATATGCCACTTTTTTCTTTGGCGCATATGACGAGCAGTCGCGTGTTCTTACGTACACCAACGCAGGACATCTCCAGCCGCTGCTGCTGCGCGGCAGCGAGGTGAAACCGTTGGATGTCACCGGTACTGTGGTCGGTGCGTTTCCCTCGATTCGCTACGAGGAACAGAGCGTGGAGATTCGTCCCGAGGATTTGCTGATCGCCTATACGGACGGGATTACCGAGCCCGAGAACGCCTATGGCGAGGAATTCGGCGCCGAACGCCTGGCCGAAACGGCGCTGCGTTATCAGAACAGCGAACCGAAAGAGATTGTGGCGAAAATCATGGAAGCGGTCCGGCACTGGAGCACGGCGCCCGAGTTGCCGGACGATATGACCGTGGTGATCGCGCGAGGACTGGCGTGAGAGCGCAGGCGCCGCGGAAGGTTTTGACGCCTGCCGAGATGGCCGCAGTGGATCGCACCACCATCGAGTCCGGAATCCCGGGCATCATCCTCATGGAAAACGCCGCCCAGCGCGTGGTGGAGTACGTTTACGCGCATTTCTCGCCGGTGAGCGAACAGCGCATCGTAGTGGTTTGCGGCAAGGGGAACAACGGCGGCGACGGCCTCGCCGTCGCGCGCCAGCTGCATGTGCGTTTCAATCCTCGCAGCCTGTGCGTGGTGCTGACGTGCGATCCGGCGGAATTGCGCGGTGATGCGGCGGCAAACATGGCGATGCTGCGCGCGTCGGGGATACAGGAGTATCGGGATTTCGGCCCCGAGATGCGTTCCGCTACGCTCGTGATCGATGCCGTTCTGGGCACCGGACTGGCGGGAGCGGCGAAGGGTGGAGCGCTGGACGCGATTCTTGAAATCAACTCGTCGTTTCCTTTCGCGAAGGTCGTTGCCGTGGATATTCCGTCCGGGCTTTCAGGCGAAAGCGGAACGCCGCCGGGCGAGTATGTAAGGGCCGATGCGACCGTGACATTCACCGCGCCGAAGGTCTGTCACGCGATGCCCCCCGCATGCAATCTGATGGGGGATCTGGCGATTGCGCCGATCGGTTCGCCGGCATCGATGTATGAGGATGACGAGCGGATTCAACTGGCGCTGATTACGCCGCAGAGCCTTGCGCCGCTGTTCGTGCCCCGCCCAAGGGATTCGAATAAGGGCAAGTTTGGGCATGTGCTGGTGGTGGCGGGATCGCGCAACAAACCGGGCGCGGCCGCGATGGCGGGATTGTCGGCGCTGCGGGCTGGCGCGGGGCTGGTGACGGTAGCGTGTCCCGGGTCGGCGCTGGCATCCGTTTCATCTCATACCGCGGAACTCATGACCGAACCGTTGCCGGAAACGGCCGCCGGGGAGATTGCGCATGCGGCTTTCGATCGCATCGTGGCACTCGCGGAGAAGCGCACGCTGGTGGCGATCGGGCCGGGAATGGGAACAGAGGATGAAACGCGGGCCACGGTCATGCGGCTGTTTAACGAACTTCGCCAGCCGATCGTGATCGACGCGGATGCGCTGAATTGCCTGGCGGCGGGCGAGTGGACCGGAGCGAATGGGCGGCTGCGCGTTCTCACACCGCATCCAGGCGAGATGAGCCGTTTGGCAGGGCGCTCCATCGCCGACATCCAATCCGACAGAATTCCGGCCGCGCGGGCTCTGGCGACGAGCCGCAATGTGGTCGTGGTGCTGAAGGGCGAGAGAACGCTGATCGGTTTTCCCGACGGCCGCGTGTGGATCAATCCGACGGGATCACCTTCGATGGCGACCGGCGGAACGGGGGATATTCTGACAGGAATGATGAGCGGTCTGCTGGCGCAGTTCCCACAGGATCCGGACCGGGCGATCGCCGGCGCGGTTTACCTGCACGGGCTCGCGGGCGAGATTGCGGCGCGGCGCGGAACTGAACAGACGGTGATCGCGACCGACCTGTTGGATTGCCTCGCCGAGGGCATTCGTGCAATCACGAACATTCCAAACGCGGTCTGAAGACGAGACGATCGCGCTCGGCCGCGAGATCGCCGCCGACCTCGCGCCGGGCGCGGTGCTGCTGATCGGGGAACTGGGCGCCGGGAAGACGACCCTGGCGAAGGGGATTGTGGAGGGACTGAAGGCGGCGCCGGCAGACGAAGTATCGAGCCCCACATTCACGCTGGTTCATCAATACGGAGATGCCGCACCGGTGTATCACATCGATCTTTACCGGCTGGACGAAGCGCGTCAGGTGGAGAGTCTGGGTCTGAACGATCTGCTCGACAGCGGCGCGGTGGTCCTGCTGGAATGGGCGGAGCGCTTCCCCGCCCTGCTGCCGCGGCGGCGTATGGAAATCCGGCTGCACCGGCTGCCGGACGAGACGCGCGAAATTCGCATCGACGCGATAGACTAACGTGCCATGCTCGCAATCGAACATCTTGCCGCAACGCCGGACATTCTCCGCGCCCTGCTCACCGGAGTGACCGGCGAGCAGGCGTATTGGAAGCCCGCCCCCGACCGTTTCTCGATCGCCGAACTGCTGGAACATCTATCGCACGTGGAGGGGCATTATTTCCGGTTACACGCGGACGCCATTCTGGCGGAGGACACTCCGGAAGCCGAACCCTACGACCAGAATGCATATTACGCAGCGGGGGCATACTCGGGACGGGAAGTGGAGGAATCGCTGGCGCACTGGGAAGAACAGCGGGAAGACAACGTCGAGTTCCTGCGCGAGCTGGATGTGGATCAGCTGTCGCGCGCGGCGCTGCATCCGGAAGTGGGCCGGTTCACTCTGGCCAATCTGATCAATGAGTGGGCTCTGCACGATCTGGGCCATGTGCGTCAGCTGGCGGAACTGGTGCGCGCAGAGTTGTACTATCCCGGGATCGGCCCGTTTCAGGCGCAATATACGGTACGGCCCTGAATGGTTCCGATCGCTCTTACCATCGCCGGCTCCGACCCCGGCGGAGGAGCGGGCATTCAGGCCGATCTCAAGACCTTCCATCAGCTGCGCGTCTATGGGACCGCGGCGATCACGCTCATTACCATCCAGAACACGACCCGGGTTTCGCGGGTGGAAACACTCGAGCCCGCGCTGGTGGGCGAACAGATCGATGCAGTGCTGGAAGATCTCCCGCCGCGGGCGGTGAAGACCGGAGCGCTGGGAACTGCCGGAATCATCAAAGTGGTGGCGGCGCGCGATCTGCCGTGCCCGCTCGTGGTGGATCCGGTGATGATCGGCAAACATGGAGCGCGGCTGCTGGATGCCGGCGCACGGGCAGCCTTGCGCGATCTGTTAATTCCGAGGGCCCTGCTGGTGACGCCGAATCTGGACGAAGCGGCGGAACTGGCGGGCATGGCCGTGCGCAGTCCCGACGAGATGAAGGAAGCCGCGATGCGGATCGCGAAATCGGGGGCGCGGGCCGTACTGGTGAAAGGAGGCCACCTCGGAGGCGCGGGTTTTGAGAGCGAGACGGTCGACATTCTCTATCTGGACGGCGCCTTTACCGAATTTCGAGCCCGGCGAATCGATACCCGGCACACGCACGGCACGGGATGTACTTACTCGGCTGCGATCGCCGCCTTTCTGGCGCGCGGCGCCGGGCCGTCAGATGCCGTCGCCCAGGGCAAGAGGTTCATCGACGAAGCGATTCGGACGAACCCGGGACTGGGCGCCGGATCGGGCCCGGTGAATCATTGGGCCGGAGGCGACGACAGTTCGCTATAATCTGTTTTCCCCGCCATGACCAAAGTTCAGAAGCACTTCCGGCTGCAACGGCCGCTTGACGATTCCCTTATGGAAAAGATCGCCGACGCCAACTCGATCTATGGCATCGAACGCATCGCGATCGCGCCTTCGCGGGAGGAACTCATGGTGGAGTTCGACGCCAGCCGTCTGCGCACAACCGAAGTGGAAACCGCCCTGCAGCGCGCCGGTATCCCGGTCATTGAAGTGTTTTCCGCAGCGTAAAAACCCCATCTACAATAAAAACGGCCTTCCGCGGGGAACTTTCGACCCGCCGGAAAACAATGGAGAGTGATCGCCTTGATACAACGGAGCGACGAGGAACTCTACAGGCTGATGAAGAAAGGCAATCAGGACGCGTTCGCGCAGCTCTACGCGCGGCGGGCTCCGGCGCTGCGGAGGTATGCACTGCACACTTCCGGGAGTCCTGCCGTTGCCGAGGAGGTGGCGCACGAGGTATTTCTGCAGCTCATGAGCCCCAATTCGCGTTACGACGAGACGAAGGGTACGCTTGAAAGCTTCCTGTACGGCATCGCGCGCAACCTGGTCCGCGTGGTGCGGCGCCTAGGGCCGGTGGAAGAAGCGGTCGACCGGCCGTTTGAGCACGATATCCTGGGAAACCTGATCAGCGATGAAATGACGGCGGAGCTCCACCGAGCTCTGCGGGAACTGCCGGATTGCTATCGGGATGTGGTGATCCTGTGCGATCTGGAAGAACGGAACTACGAGGACGTGGCTCGTCTGATCGGACGTCCCGTGGGAACAGTGCGATCGCGGCTGCATCGGGCAAGGGCGCTGCTGTCGGCGAAACTCAAACGGCTGAACGCACCGGTGGAGGTGCTTGCAAGATGAAGTGTACGGAACAAATAGCGGAACTGGTGGAATGCGCACGGCGCCGGACGACGCCCGGCCGCGAACTGCGCGCACATCTGACCGGCTGCGCCGGGTGCGCGGCGCGTTGGGAAATGGAGCGTGAGTTAACCGGCCAGTTCCGGACGATGCGTTTACGGGCGACGGCGATAATGGCGCCGGATGCGCAGCGCGAAGCTCTGATGCGCAATTTTGCGGAGTTGCACCGGAGAAGGCCGGCGCGACCCTGGGTATTCGCGCTAGGCGCCGCGGCGGCTCTGTTCGCCGTCATTCTCGTGGGCCACATCGCGGGAACGCGCATGCGTCCGGTGCAATCGCCGGCAATCCCGGCGCGGGAAATTCGGAATGCGCAGGGAACCTTTTATGAAGCCAGCGCGGACGCAAGCGCGCTGTCTAACGACGATTTCATAGCCGTTCCTTACACGCCGCCTCTGGCGCAGGGGGAACTGGTCCGGGTGGTGCATGCGGATCTCTATCCGGAGGCTCTCGCGAGCATGGGAATCGATGTGGATCCCGAATGGGCGAGCGAGATTCCGGCCGATGTTGTGGTGGGCGAAGATGGGATTCCCCGCGCAGTGCGGATTACCGGGAATGCAGAGTGAGTTTTTCGATAAGATCTCTCCGACGAGGAAAATCATGAGAATCAGAACGATTTGTCTTTCGCTGATGTGCGCGGCGGCGTTGTTCGCCCAGGGTCCGCGCGGCGGGGGATTTGGCCCCGGCGCATTCGGTGGTTTTGGCGGCCGGGGACCGGGCCTTCTGGGCGCGGGTCCCAGAACTCCGGTCACGGGAGCGCCGTACTCGGCGACTGAGACTCTGACGACTCAGCAGACTCTCGCCACCGGGAACCAGATCTCCCGCACGCAGACGACGAGCGTGGCGCGCGACAGCCTGGGCCGCATTAGTACTTCGGAAACCATCACTCCCCCGGCATCTTCCGGCAAGGCGGCGTACACGATCCAGACGATCTTCGACCCCGTAGCCGGGTATCGTTATGAGCTGAACTCGTCGACGATGATCGCCGTTCAGACGGCTCTGCCGACACGGCGTACCCCGCCTGCTGGCAGCACGGCGCCAACCCGGCCCAGCAACCCGAACGTGACGACCAGCAGCCTCGGCACTTCCACCATCAACGGCGTGCCCGCGACCGGCACTCAGGTCACCGAGACGATCCCGGCCGGGGCAATCGGCAATGCACAGGCAATTCAGGTCGTGCGCGTCACATGGGTATCGACCGAACTCAAGGTTCCGGTCGAGATCAAGACTGCGGACCCTCGCTTCGGCTCGCGCGATCTGGAAGTGACGAATATCGTCGAGGCCGAGCCGAGCGCAAGTCTGTTTGTAGTTCCCTCAACGTATACCATCAAGCAGGGCGGCCGGGGTGGACGCGGCGGGCCTGGTGGATCGGCGCGCCGGGGACGTGGCGACGCACGGCAGCAAGCGCCGCAACAATAGGCGCCGAATCATTTCGGAGCTGTTGCCGGTGCGGTGACGCTTACGTTAGCCGCTGCGGTAGCGCCGGAGAAGCCGGTACCGGCGTAAATGGCGCCGATCGGGTTAGCGCCGACGGATAAACTGCTTCCCTTGATTGTCAAGGTGACGGTCGAGGTGCCTCCGGAGCCGGTGAGCGCGACCGACCCAAGGGTTTTGGTCCCGGTTGCGAAGGTAACGCTTCCTGTCGGCGTAGTGGTTCCGGCGGTTGCTCGTACAGTAGCCGTCAATTGGGTAGAGCCCGTTTGCGCGATGCTGGCAGGATTGGCCGTCAGGACCATGGCCACGGCGACGGGCGATGTCACCGTTATAACCACCGAGGCGGTCGCCGCGCTGAAATTCCCAGTCGGGGTGTAGGTAGCGGTAACGGTATTTGCACCTGAAGCCAGGCTGGTGCTTTTCAGCGTGAAAACCGCGGTACCGGTAGTTCCCGAAACGCTCAGGGGCACAGTGCCAAGAGAAAGACCCGGGATGCTGAACGCCACGCTTCCGCTTGGGCCGGTAGTACCCGCCGCGGCCTTAACGGTTGCAGTCAATACCGTGCTCGCGCCCTGCAGGATGCCGACTGGATTTGCCGTCAGCGCGATAGATGTCGCGGTCGGGGGGGCTGTTACAGTTACCGAGACCGTACCGCTGGATGTGGTGAATCCGGCAGCGCCGGCATAAGTGGCCACGATGCTGTTATTTCCTATCGCCAGGCTGGCGCCCTTTACCGTGAGCGAACCGCTTGCGGTGGCGCCGGTGATCGAAAGATTCGCCGTTCCGAGTGAGGTCTTGCCCAACGTGAACGCTACCGATCCCGTTGGCTGAGCGGTACCGGCGGCGGGTTTCACGACAGTCTGTCAGGGTGCTCGACGCGGTTTGAGAGATGGCTGCCGGAGCGGCCGTGAACGTCGTCGTCGTGGCCACGGGAGGGGCCGTAACCGTAACGCTCAGAGGCGTTGATGCTGAAGCGCTGAAACCGCTGGCGCCTCCGTAGCTCGCGCTTATGCTGTCGGCTCCGATAGCCAGATTGACGCCCTTGACAGTTAACGTGGCTGTCGCCCCGGCAGCCGACTCCGCAAGAGGGGCGGTACCCAGCTGTGTATTTCCCGCTGTAAAGGTCACCGTACCGCCAGGCGCCGCGCTCCCGCTCGCGGGTTTCACCGTCGCGGTCAATACGGTCGACCCACTCTGCGCTATGTTGGCCGGATTCGCGCTGATGGTTGTGGATGTGGCGATGGCCGCCGCAGTCACCGTCACCACCACCGTTGCAGCGGACGCGCTGAAGTTCGCGGCACCCGTGTAACTGGCCGTGATCGTATTGGCGCCGATCGCGAGAGCGGTTCCCTTGACCGAAAGGGATGCGGCCGCGGTCGTGCCGACGCCGGCAAGCGCGGCCGAGCCGAGAGGCGTATTGCCCAGAGAAAAGGCAACCGTTCCGGCCGGGACACCTGTCGCGGCGGACACAGTCGCGGTCAACTGGGTAGCGGCGTTTTGAGAAATGCCGGCTGGACTGGCCGACAAGACCAGTTTAGTGCTTTGCGCTGCTGGAACAGTGCTCCATTTCGTGACGAGGTTCCAGGCGTCGACCGAACCAAGGCCGGTGGCGGGATCATACCCCTGTCCCGCCTGGTAGCCGTAAGAACCGGCCACACACCCCTCCACTCCGGCGGCGCACGGCACCACGTTATTCCCGGTGGTGATGTCATGGAACGAGCCCGTCGCGCTTTGCGCAAGGGAGTAGAGGAGGGGGTTCAGGTTACCAAGACCCGGTTTTAACAATTCACCCCCGGCGACCAGATACTGGTTCAGGATCGCCACGATGCCGGCGAACGATGGCGTGGCCGCCGAGGTTCCCCCTATCGCCATCAGTCCGCCGTTCCCGTAAATCACGTAGGCGTCATGAGCGCCGGAGGCGGCCAGCGATACATCCGGCACGTCGCGGGCCTGATCGTTGGGAACGCCGGGACCGGTCTGCCACGAAGGCTTGGCATAGATCGCACTGGCGCCCCCGCCCCCTGCTGCCAGTCCATCGCCGAGAGATGTATCGTTCCAGGCTTTTTCCGGGATATACGAAAGCGCCAATCCCGAATTACTCCAGTACGAGCCTCCGCCTTCGTTGAGTTCCGTTCCTCCAACCGCGGTCACCTCGGGGATGTCCGCCGGATAGGTAACGGCTGGGGCATGAGTGGCGATTTTCTCGCCGGCATCGCAACCGGCGGCGCCGGAATCGCCCGACGCATTCATCCACGTAATTCCCTGGGCGTTAGCCTGTTGCGCCATCGTCCGATAGGAAGTGGAAGTTCCGATCTCGCATCCGCCGTAGCTGACGCTGATCACCGGCGCGAGGTTCTGATCGATGGCGTACTGGACCGATTCGAAGACATTCTGCGAATAAACGTAAACGATCGTCGCGTTGCGGGCCACCGCGCCGGACCACTCCAGATCCAGGTAGGCCTCCGTCTGATCGTCCGGACTCACCCCCGGGTCCGCACCCGCCAGCACCAGCTGCGGATCCTTCGCCGGCAGGTTGAACTCGGACCGGAAGGCTCGCGTTTCGGCCAGATTGATGTCGGTTTGTCCCGCGACGACAATCTTCTGTCCGGAACCATCGAATGTAGCTTCATACAACGGTTGAATGTCGTAGATCGTCGCCAGATCGGCCGGGGCAAGATAATGACTTCCATTTGGCCCCGCGAAATCGGGTCGGGTCGCGACCCTGCCCGTCAGAGGTCGCGGGCGAAAATCGTCGAGCCCGCGAATGGCGACGACGATGCCGTCGAGCGACGCCGGAACCGATGGCTCCGTGGCATTGGCGAAGTGCTGTTCGCCGCCAACTTCATAGCGATGCAACTCGGTGCGAAACGCAGCCTCGATCTGACCGGCGCTGCCACTGAACGTAATCCAGTTTCGCGCGCGCGCGACGCGCTCGACGATGAAGCCCTCAGATTCGAGCCAGGACGTCAGGCCGGCGATATCGCCCTCGCTCAGCCCGAAGCGGTCGCCATACTCTTCCGGTGACAGCCAGTTTCGATAATCGGGAGAGGACGAGTCGCGCTGCGCTTCGAGCAATCGTTCCAGGTCAGCCGTTTGAACCTTTGTCTGGCCCAGGACAAGCTTTACATCCCGAAGCGTAAAGGATGGATCCAGTTCGCCGCGGTCGTTGCCGGGGCGGGCCTGCGGGTTAAGAGCGGTCTGCAAGACAACCGTTTCGTTCCGTCCAATGGGACTCTGAATCCGGTCTTGCTGAGAGAATCCGCTCGTCACGAAGAAAAGGAACGCGCTCACCAGCGCCAGCGGTGCAACAAAATTCCAACGTGCAGCGGTCATGAAGCATCTCCCTCCCGGCAGAACTGCTTGTTGAGCCACTATCGGCGGAATGGAAATATTTCTGCAGACTGCACTTTTTTAAGCCAGAGGTGTATACTCGCGCCAATGGCAGGGTTTGTCAGGATTTTGTTAGTCATTGCAGCCGCAACGGGATCAACCGCACTGGCGCAACAGGGCGTGCCCGATATGGCAACGATTGCCCAGGGCCTCGGAGTTCAGTGCCAGTATTGCCACTCCGGACCGCGCGCGTCGCAATCCCCTGCCGCGGAGCCCGGCGCGGAGCCACACCCACCTTCGAAACTCGAAGTGGCGCGGGCCATGATTGCCATGACTCGCGATCTCAACGCGAAGATTGAGGCCGCCACGGGCAAACCGCCGGCGGAGGCCACGCAGGTCACTTGCATGACCTGCCACAGGGGCGTCGCCATCCCGGGCCAATTATCGGATATCGTCGCAAAGACAGCCTTCGATCAAGGGCCGGACGCGGCGATCGCCCAGTACCGCGATCTTCGGCAACGCTATTACGGCGGGCAGAGCTACGATTTTCGCGAAGACTCACTGCTCGAAGCGGCACAGAAGCTGGTCCGCGTCAAGCCGCCGCTGGCCATTTCCATTCTGCGCCTGAATCTCGAGTTCTATCCCAAATCCGTCCGCAGCTACGCCCAGATCGCTTATGCCTACACTCGCAGCCTGGACGATGAGTCGGCTATGGCGGCGCTCGAGAAGGCGCTCGAAATCGAACCGGACAACGGAGCCATCCGGGGTCAGCTCGAACAACTGAAGAGCTACCACCGCAAGCGATAAACGGCTCTCATACTAGAATGAAAGCGGGCTTCGCCCCCTTGTCAGGATCAAATGAATGGTGCTGGAAGTCGAGGCAGCCCGCGCCCAGGTCGAGCGCATCTTTCAAAGTAAAACCTTCCGTAGTTCGGACGTTCTCCGTCATTTGCTTTCCTACCTTGCCGACGCCTCCCTGGCCGGCACCGCCGACGAACTGAAGGAATACACCGTGGCGGTGGACGCGCTGGGCAAGCCTTCGTCCTACGATCCGCGCCAGGAATCCGCCGTCCGCATGCAGGTCGGCCGTCTGCGGCAGAAATTGGCCGAATACTACCGGACGGAGGGTGTCGACGACCCTGTCGTGGTCGATCTGCCGAAAGGCGGATTCACCGTCGTATTCGAGCCGCGAAAGGCGCCTTTTGAGGAGATTCCCCCACCGGAACCGGCGCTCGAAACCCCGCTGCCGAACCAATGGCGGCGACGGGAAGTTCTGCTGGCGGCGGCGCTGGTTCTGGCGCTCACGACCGCGGCGTTCTTCGCCACGCGCGCCTGGCAGGAGAACAAGAAAATCAAACTGGCCGAAGCGGCATCGGACGTACCCTGGACGCCGGAGATTCGGGAGATCTGGCAACCGATTCTGTCGTCGAACCGCCCGCTGGTGGTGTGCATTGCGACTCCTTTGTCCGTCTCGATCCCCGGATTTGGCTTTGTCCGGGAATTCAGTGTCAACGACTGGGCGGACGTGGCAAAATCGAACGGGATCAACGCGTTAAAAGAGGCGCTTCACGCCTCAACGGTCCAGCCCACCTACGGATACACGGGAGTCGGCACGGCTACCGCGGCGCTCCTGCTGGGACAGTTCCTCGGCGCCCGGCAGAAAAACGTGGTGGTGACCCGCTCGAACCTCCTGTCGTTGCCGGAACTGATGGAGGAGAATGTTGTATTCCTCGGGCCCCTGACGGGCGCACGCGAGATCCGCGCATTGCGGGTGGATCAGGAAATCCTTCTTGAGCCGGACGGAATTCGTAATCTGCATCCCCGGCCGGGAGAGCCGGCTTTCATTCCGGAAGGCCCGGGAGTGCGCGGGCCCGAAGACCTCGACACCTATGCGCTGATCAGCCGCGTCCCAGGTCTGCAGGGTAAAGGTGAAATTCTGAGTCTTTCCGGCAATCAGATTTCGAGCGTCATGGCTGGGGCGCAGGCTTTGACGGATCCTTCCGTGGCGAAGATGCTGGTAAGCCGGATGCGAACTCCCTCCGGCGGAATTCCGAGGTATTTTCAGGTTGTGCTTCGGGTCAGATCGATGGATGGCGTTCCGACGGAAATCTCGTATCTTTTCCACAGGGAGCTGACCATCACGAAAGCGACCGGCGGAGATTCACGATGAAAACAAAGCGCGGGAGGACGTAACACGGGCGTCACTAACCGTCACATTACCCCTCGCGGCTCGTGGTTCCCGAATCCGGCGTGCTAGGTTTCGGATGGGAAGCCCGGCGGCAGACGTCCGATTCGGGCGCTATTCGACATCAGGAGAAGGAAAAACAAATGAAGCGTGCTTTCTTGGCACTGGCTTTCGCCAGTGCGTTCATGGCGGGGATTCCGGCGTATGCCCATCACTCGTTTGCCGCGACTTATTTCGAAGACAAAACAGTCACAATCGATGGCAAGCTGGTGCAGTTCATGTTCCGCAACCCGCATTCGTTCGTCCATGTGGAAGCGCCGGACGACAAGGGCGAAATGGTAACCTGGGCCGTGGAATGGGGCGGTGGCGGCCAGTTGAGCCGCGACGGCGTTTCACGCGATACGCTGAAGCCCGGCGATCACGTGATCATCACCGGCAACCCCGGGCGGAACCCCGAAGATCATCGCGTCCGCATGCGCAGCATCAAGCGGCCGTCCGACGGCTTCGGCTGGAGCGGCGTCGTCCAATAAGAGAACGTTCAGTAAACTGGCTCAGCCGGAAAAAAGAAAAGCCGCCAACCCAAGGTTGGCGGCTTTCTTTTTCTGAGAGGTCCGTCAACCCAGTTTCGTCATCAACTGGTGAATCTCGTCCGTTTCCTGTTTGTTGGGCTTGTTCGCGAGAGCGGACTGGCATTCCTTCCTGGCCGTCTCCCGATCGCCCTTCTGCAGAAGGGCCATTGCGTAATGGTAATGGTAGGTCGGGTTTAGCGGAGACTGCACGACCAGGGTCTTGAATTGTTCGACCGCCTGGTCGGTCAGGTTCTTCTTCAGATAGATCCATCCGAGCGTATCGTTCACTTCCGGATGACCGGGCAGTCTCTGCTTGGCCCTTTCAGCATAGGTCAGAGCCTGGTTCAGATCGCCATTCGACTCGCTGATCAAATAGGCCAGATTATTGAGAGCAAACGCGTTATTGGGATCCATCTTGAGCGACATCTCGTAATACTTGCGCGCTACGTCCCGCTTGCTCTCGGTCTCGTAGAGCATGGCCAGATTGGTGGTCAGATTGGTATTGTCCGGTTGCCGCTGCCGGGCATTTTCCAGTGAATTGATGCTCTGCTGGATGTCGCCTTTGCGCAGGTACGATTCCCCGATCCGCGTCCAGAGGTCGCCCTGCACCCGCGTGTCCGTCACCTTCCCAAGTATTCCCTGGAAGGTGGTGATCGCCCGATCGTATTGGCCGGCTGCAACTTCGGCGTTGCCCAACTCGCGCTGCAAATCGAGGTTCGCCGGGTTCTTCTGCGCTTCCGTCTGAATCAACTGGACCGATTTGTCGGGTTGTCCATCCATCAGCAGCGCCCGCGATTCGCCGAGTAACCCACGCAAATTGTTGGGTTGCGCTTCATACGCGCGGCGGAAGAGATCTTCCGCGTCTTTGGTTTTCCGCTGACTCAGATCGAGGACGCCCATTTCAAGCAGCGTCTCCTCCTGATTGGGTATCTTCTGCAAGACAGCCTCAAGCAGGGCACGCGCCTCATCGTAACGTTTGAGACGCTGCAGGGCCGCGGCTTTCATGACCCTGGCCTGGATGCTGTTCGGCGCAATCCTTAGCGTTTCATCCGCATCGTGCAGAGCCGCGTCGTTATCGCCGCGGATCAGGGCCACCTGAGTCTGGGCAAGATGCGCGGGCATGTAGTCGGGCCTAAGCTGAATGGCGGCGTCGAACTCCTGCCTTGCCTGTTCATACTCGCGTCGCGCGAAGTGGGCCCGCCCCAGATTGAAGCGCGCGACGAAGTTGTTCGGTTTCGCCGTCACGACGGATTGCAACTCCGACATCGCCTGGTCGACGTCGCCCTTATCCAGGAGAAACGTGGCCTTGAGTCCTCGCGCTTCCGGATCCTTGGGATCGTTCTTGAGGATCAGTTCGTTTTTCTCGCGCGCCAGGCTCGGCTTTCCCGCGCGGATGTACGCCTCTTCCTCACGCTTCAGGTAATTGTTTTTGCGGGCGGAATCCTTCTGTATACCCTCTTCGTACTGCTTGATCGATTCGTCGTACTGGCCGACCCTGAGGTAGAAATCGCCGGATTGAAAATAGGCGTTCGGAAATTGCTTTAGATCGCCCTTCATCTGGTTGAGCAGCGTCACCAGTTCCGTACGTTTATTGGCGCCGAAGTAATACTGCGCCAGGGTGAGGCGCAACTGGGTGTCCTTTGGATTGTTCCTGATCGCCTCCTGCAGGATCGCTTCCGCTTCGGGAAGTTTACGCATCGCCAGGTCAAGCCGGTAGAGCTCGTAATACCCATTCAGGTTGTTCTTGTCCTTGTCGATGAGGCCTCTGAAGAGCGTTTGCGCCTCCGCAGTCTCGCCGTCAACGACAAGGGTTCGGCCCAGCGCCAACGTAATCACCGGGTCTCCAGGTTTTATCGAAAGAGCCTTGCGATACTCGCCGATGGCTACGCCGAGCTCTTTTTTAGCCCCCGGCAGATCCGAGCTCCGGTAAAGTTTGGCTGTCGTCAGCATGGCCAGATCGCCAGTCAGCTTGTGACCTTCCCAGCCGTTCGGATTGCGCCCGAGGAGCCCGTCCACATTCTGCTGGACTTCCTTGAGCATGGCATCGTTGTGCTCCTGCTGCTGGGCGGCCACAATGATGATTTCCGAAAGTTTCAGGACGGCGTCGTTCGCGTCGGGGGTGCCTGGTTTGAGCAGTTCGACGGCGCGCCGCAATGCGCCCACCGAGGCCGCTATCTGACTCTGTTTCAGGTCCGTGAGCGCCAGATGATAGTACGCAGGGCCGAACTTCCGATCCGCCTCAATGGACTTGCGGAACATGATGTTCGCTTCTTTGTATCGGCCCGCGTCGTAGTATTTAATGCCGCTTTGCAGGTACTTCTGTTTGAGGTAATTGGGGTCCCGGCTGCAGGAGATCAGCGAAACTGCGGCGAGCGCTAATGCCAGATATCGCATATTTAGGTAACGCTCTTATTGTCGTATAAATCCGGGTGGAAGTGTATGCCCCTAACCTGTTTACGGGGGTGAATACCGGTTCCGGTACCCCCTGGCCGTTCGTTTGTTTTCAAACTCGTTTCGCGCTGAACGTGTCGAACCTTCCGGGGCCCTGCGCACCCCGGGCCGCAAATTGCCGCACACAGGCCTTGCGGAAGCGAAAAGGGTAAACCATGAAAATAAAATTGATTCACGTTGTGTTTTCAATCCCGGCGCTGCTTCTGGCAGCCGGAGTCGGCTTCGGTCAGACCGAACACACATTCACGGGCCAGATCATGGACAGCAACTGCGCCAAAGTGGGTAGTCACGCGGCGATGGAGAAAGAGCATGGAATCAAAAACGCAAAGGATTGCACGCTCGGCTGCGTGAAAGGCGGAGCCAAATACGTACTTTATAACGGATCGAAGACGTACAATCTCGACGATCAGACCAGGCCGGAAGCTTTTGCCGGGCAGAAGGTAAAAATCACCGGCTCGCTTGACACTGCCACGGACACGATTCACGTCGAACAAATCACGCATTAGTGCTGTGATAGCATTCTCGGGAAACCGGGATGGCTATCAATCTGAAGCCGGTCGACGTGGCCGTTATCGGGCTCGGCGCCGCGGGCGGAGTGGCGGTCTTGCCGCTCGCCCGCGCCGGACTCAAAATCGTGGGAATCGAAGCCGGCGGGTGGATGGACCCGCACAGCTTCCGTCCCGACGAAATCCACAACAACGTCCGGCACCTGCTGACTTCGGTCCCGAAAGCACAGCGGGAGATCCCTACCGTCCGCAGCAGCCCGGGCGCGCCCGCGAGACAAGCCGCCGCCCATCCGATGATGAACGCCATTGGCGGCACTTCGATCCACTACTGGGCGCAGAGCTGGCGTCTCAAGCCGTGGGATTTCAGGACGCGCGCGGAGACGATCCGGCGCTACGGCGCAAGTGCCATTCCGGCCGGATCGACGCTGGAAGACTGGCCCCTCACCTACGACGATCTCGAGCCCTTTTACGACAAGGTGGAGTACGAGATCGGCGTGTCGGGCAAGGCCGGCAACATTCAGGGCCGGCTGGATCCAGGCGGCAATATCCATGAAGGGCCGCGGCAGCGCGAATACCCGATGCCTCCGCTGCGCGGGAGCGATTTTTCCGAGCTGATGGCCGATGCCGCGCGAAAGCTCGGCTGGAAGCCGTTCCGCGCGCCCGCCGCCATCAATTCGCAGCCGTACAACGGACGGCCGGGCTGCGCCTACCATGGCTTCTGCGCGACCGGAGGGTGTCATATCAGCGCCAAGAACTCGACGGCCGTGACCACCATTCCCGCAGCCCGGCAAACCAAAAATCTGCAAATCGCGGATTACGCGCAGGTAACCCGGATCGTCTCCGGCCGCGACGGACGCGTCACCGGCGTGAGCTACATCAGGGACCGGAAAGAGTATTTCCAGCCTGCCAAAGTGGTTTTGCTCGCGTCCTACACGTACGAAAACTCGCGTCTGCTTTTACTTTCGAAATCCAGAGCCTATCCGAAGGGGCTGGCGAACAACCGGGGCCAGGTGGGAAAGCATTATTTCGGCCACTGGAGCACCGCCGGCGGCGTGACGGCGCTGTTTCCCTTTGACATCAACGTCTGGTATGGCTTGCCGGCACAGGGCACGACCGTCGACGAGTGGGCCGACGACAATTTCGACCACACCGGGCTCGGGTTCATCGGCGGCACCAGTCTGCACGTCCACACCGAGATGCATCCGATCGACGCCGCAAGCATGGCCACGTTTGGCCGCTCTCCCGGGTGGGGTTCGAACTGGAAGCGCTTCGTGCGCCAGAACGCCGCTCGCTTTGTAGCGCCCTATCTGCAGACTTCAACTTTTCCGTACGAATCCACTTTCCTCGATCTCGACGATATGGTGCGCGATCCGCTGGGCGATCCGGTGTGCCGCGTGACGACGAGCGCGAAGGAAAACGAAACGCATTCGGTCGAGTTCGCCCAGAAAAAAATGGAGCAGTGGTTCCGGACAGCGGGCGCTATTGAGGTAAGCCTGCTGCCGCCGGTCGTGCCGGGCTTGAGTACGCATGCCTTCGGCGGCACGCGCATGGGCAGCAACCCGGAAACGAGCCTGGTGGATCAATGGGGCTTCGCGCATGAAACCCCGAATCTGGGCATTCTGGGCGCATCGACGATGGGCACCAGCGGCGCTCGAAACCCGACCTTGACGGTACAGGCCCTGGCGTGGCGCACGTCTGAGTATCTGGCGAAGAACTGGAAGCGCATCGCCGGCTAAGCCGCTTTTGCGAAAATAAAGGCGTGAGAGCCGCGATTTATCTGTTGTTGGCCGGTTCTTTGGCAATCGCACGACAGCCCTCCGCGCCGGCGCCCGACGGCTACGTTCCTCTGGGTTTCGCGCCGCGCGGGTCGGCGCCGGGCATGAAAGTGGAAGAACTCGGGCCGGCGCCGCGGACGTACAAGATCAGCCTTCGCAAAGGCGATGACATCATGTCGGCGCTCGACCGGTTTGCGCGCGAAAACCACGTCACGGACGGCCATTTCACCGGCATCGGCGCCATCGATTCGGGCCTCTTCGGCTGGTACGATCCGGCCACGCATGCGGACCGGAAGATCGTGATCGCGAGTGAGGCCGAGATCGTTTCGCTGATCGGCGATATCACCGAAGGCAAGGACGGGAAACCGAAAATCCATGCGCATATTTCGGTCGCGTTCGGCGACGGCAGTTTGAAAGGCGGGCACCTGTTCGAGGCTCGGATCAGCCTGGTCGGCCAGATTTACGTGACCGCCGAGACAGCCGCGGCATCGCCTGAGAAGCCTGGATATAATTCCAGTGGCTCTTAGGAGGCTCTCTTGACACGACGTCACCTGGTTTTGGCAACGATTTGCATCGCCGGCAGTGCTTTCGCGCAGCGTCCGGCGGGGCCGCCCGCGCTGATTTTGAAAGAAGAATGGAAGGCGCCTTCGGATGTCGAGCATCCGGCCGCCCAGGATTCGCTCGCCAATCCGAGCCTCAATCTGAAGCTTTACGGCGACGGCGCCGGCGGCAAGCAACCCGATCACGGCATCTGGATCGTGAAGCACAATCCGCCGATGATCGAACCGGCTCATGTGTGGACCGGCCAGTGCACGGCAAGCTGCGCGTTCGCGCTGCAGGATAAGGACAATTACTTCGACCTCAGCGGCGCCGCCAAGATCAGCTACGAATACAAGGAAGCCGGTTTCCATCTGTTGCGGCCGATCGTCAAGCTGGCGGATGGGACGTGGCTGGTCGGAGATCATGCGGTCGGGCTCAGTTCGGACTGGCATACGGACGAGATTTCGCTGGCCGACGTGCGCTGGCGCAAACTGAATATCCAGAAAGTCATCGAGGCAGCCGATGGCAAGTGGGTGGAACACCCGGATCTGAGCAAAGTGGACGAGATCGGATTCACCGACCTGATGGCCGGCAGCGGCCATGGACCTGGTGGATGGTCCGATATCGGACGGATTGAAGTTTATGGCAAGCCGGTGAAGCGCGACGCGACGATTCAGAGCAAGCTGAATTAATCGCGAGCGAAAGGGACCCCGGCGAGTACAAAACAGAACGTCGATGGGCGCGGCAAACTATCTCTGTTCCCGAGCGGTTGCTGGCGGAAATCGACTACGTGACTACGAGTAAACTGCGCTTTTACTCAATCGCGAAGACCCAGACCGCGCCGCCCTCCGGCACTTCGGGATAATCTCCGGGGAATATCTGGTTGAGCGTGCCTTCCATGCCGCGCGAGTCTCCACCCCAGCCGGCATGCACCGCGAGGTACTGCTTGCCGTCGATCAGGAATGTCGTCGGCGGCGCCAGAATTCCCGAGTTGGTGGGAAACTCCCAGAGCAGGTTGCCGTTGGTGGCATCGAATGCGTGAATCTTGCGATCGTTGGTCCCGCCAGTGAACACCAACCCGCCCGCCGTGGCCAGCATCGAGCCCCAATTCGGGCTCTTGTCGTAGTTGTGGGTCCACACTTTCTGCCCGGTATCCACATTCCACGCCTGCACTTCGCCGATGTGCGTGGCGCCGGGCGTGGCGGCGTTCTTACCCATCCGCACGCCCGTAAAGCCCTTGCCCGCCTCATACACGGCGTCCGCGCCGGTGGACGATCCGCAAAGGTTGTTATTGGCCGGCACATAAATCATGCGCGTCTTCGGACTGAACGCGATCGGCGGCCAGTTCTTGCCGCCGTGCAGGTTGGGGCAGAAATCGGCGGTCTTGCCCGTGCCCGGCTTGTGCGCCGGGTCGACCGTCGGCCTGCCGGTTTCCGGATCCAGTTTGGTGTAGACGTTCTGATAAACGAACGGCTTGCCTTCGATGAACTTGATACGGCCGCCGGTAGTCGCATCGCCGCGATCGAGGAACCACATATAGCCGTCGCGCCCCACATCGATCAGGCCCTTGATGGTGCGCGCGCCGCGCTGAAAATCGACGAGAATCGGGGGCGAGACTTCATCCCAGTCCCACGATTCGTTGGGATCGTATTGAAAGTGTCCCTTGATCGCGCCGGTGGCCACATCGAGCGCGAGAGTCGAGGAGGTATAGAGATCGTCGCCCGGCCGCTTGTCGCCCATCCAGGGACCGCCGTTGCCGACGCCCCAGTAAGCGATATTTGTCGTGGGATCGTAGTTGCCGGTGACCCAGACCGATCCACCGCCCGTCTTCCATTGATCGCCCTTTGGCCACGTTTCGCTGCCGGGCTCGCCCGGCGCGGGGATCGTGTAAGTGCGCCACTGCTCCTTGCCGGAATCCGGATCGAACGCCGCGATGAAGCCGCGGATGCCGAACTCGCCGCCGGATGCCCCAACCATGACTTTGCCCCCGGCAATCAATGGCGCGAGCGAGATGTAGTACGCATCTTTGTTGTTGGCCACCGGTGAGACCCAGACTTCCTTCCCGGTCTTCGCATCCAGGCAAACGAGCGTAGCTGTACCGGTGGCGAAGTAAACCTTGTCACCATAGAGCGCGACGCCGCGGCTGGTGTCGTGCGGAACGATTGCGCCCGCCGGCCGATTCTTGTGATAGCGCCAGAGGAGATTGCCGCTTCTTACGTCGATCGCGATCACCTGATCGTTGGGAGTCGAGACGAACATCACGCCGTTGTTGACCAGCGGCGCGGATTCGTGAACCTTCGCTTCGCCCGTCGAGAAGACCCAGACAGGGCGGAGTTGCTTCACGTTGGCCGGGGTGATCTGATCCAGCGGGCTGTAGCCCCAGCCGTCGTACGTGCGGCGGATCGTCAGCCAGTTCGAGTCTTCGGGATGCAGCAGGCGCTCGGCGGTCACCGGCTGATAATTGCGGAGCACCGGCGGCATTGGCGCGGCGGGTCCCGCGGCCTGCTGACCCTGAGCGAAAGCCACGCCGGCGGCTGTTAGAGTGATCAAAAAAAGGTTCCCGATGCGGAACATAGAAGCGTCTCCCCGTTCAAAAAACTGCAATGTCATCATATACGATGTGACGGCAGCGGAGGCTTACGAGTTGACCACCAATGGCGGCGCCACCGATTTCGCGCTGGTGATAGCCGCGTGCGAATCGTTCGGACCTTACTGCCTGATTGGCGGCCTCGCAGTCAACTGTTATGTTGAGCCGGTGTATACGCTCGATGCGGACCTGGTCGTAATCGCATCGAACCTTGCGTTGGTTGCGGCCTATCTTCGAAAGCAGGGTTTCGAAACCGAAGAGCATCCTCATTCCTTGAATGCGCAGCCTGCGGGAAGCGACCTCCGGATTCAATTCACTATCGATGAAAGATACCAGTCCTTCCCGTCCCGATCCATGGAAGCTGAGGTCCTCGGAGTGCCTGCGAGAGTCGCGTGCATCGGGGATGTTACGCAGGAGAAGCTGTGGGCCTGGAGCGATCCTCGTCGGCGCCTGAGTAAGCGCAGGAAAGACGAACTGGATCTGATCCGGCTCGCGGAAGCGTATCCCGATCTACCGGCTTTCTATCCTCCCGAGCTTACGCGAATGATTTCCAGTTCGTGATCAGACGATCGGCCGTGCGCCACGCCAGAGCCTGCACGGTGAGCGTCGGATTACGCGCGCCCGAGGTGCCGATAACGGACGCCCCGAGTATGCCGAAGTTCGGCGCTTCATGCGAGAAGCCCCACTTGTCCACCACGTTCGTCTCCGGGTCGTCGCCCATCCGCGTACCGCCGAAGGCGTGCGTCGTCAAACGCGGGCCGGGGAAGTTGCGCGAGGCCTGCACTTCAATCGCACCCGACGCTTTGAACCACTCCTCCATTTTGTTCACCGCGTATAACGCCTGGCGCGGCTCGCTGTCTTTCGGGCCGCTGGTCACACGGCACACCGGATCTCCCAGCGGGTCCTTCACTTCCGGATCGAGGTCGAGGAACGTGTTCTCGTAAGGATAAGTGTTCGACTGAACGTAGGCTGAAACCCATCGCCCCGCGTTCTCGCGCACAAAGGCTTTCCACTTCGATCCCCATTGCGGCGCGCGCCCGTAGGTGCTCATGCCTGCCGCGGCGATCGGATGCTTCTCGGTGTTGACCTGGATCGACGCGCCGCCGATGAAGCCGAGGCCCGCATGATCGAAGTTATCGTCGGCCCATTCATCCACGGTGACGTTCTGGGCGATGGCGCCATACCAGATGTTCAGATCGCGCGGGAAAAGCGCGCTGACTCCCACTCCCGCCTGCGCCTCCCAGTGTCCGAAATAATGCTTGCCCACCTGGCCGCGATTGTTGGCAAGGCCATTCGGATAGGCTTTGGACTTCGAAAGCAACAGCAGCCGCGAGTTCTCATACGTATAGCTCGCGAGCAAAACCACCTTCGCCGGCTGAAAATATTCCTTGCCGTCTTTGATATAAGTCACGCCGGTAACCTTGCCGTCGGCGCCCGCGGCGATTCGGGTCACCTGCGCTTTGTCGGCAATGGTCAGGTTCTTCGTTTTGACGGCTTCCGGAATCGTAGTGACGGCAGTCGAATTTTTGGCGCTGATGTGGCACCCGCCGCGATCGCAATAGCCGTGATAGGCGCAGCCGGGCCGGCCGCGATAAGGCACGGAGTTGATGGCGGCGGGCCCGCGAAAGGGCTTCCATCCCAGTTGCTTCGCGGAAGCCATCATCATCTCGGTAAATTCGGTATCGCGCAGCGGCGGCATGGGGAAATCGCGCTTGCGCGGCGCCTCAAACACGTTGCCGCGCGGGTCGAGCTTGCCGTTGAGGTTCCCCGCCCTGCCCGATACGCCCACTTCGTGTTCGACGATGTCGTAATAATTTTCCAAATCGTCGTATGTCAGCGGCCAGTCTTCGAGCGTGCTGCCCTTCGGCAGCGAATTCGGACCATAGCGGCGAATGGATTCCGAACGCACCTTGAAATCCCAGGGACTGTAGCGCCAGCTCTGCGCATGGTAGTGAATCGAGGTGCCGCCGATGGCGTTCATCATCGGATGCGTCGTCCCCTGCCGTGCGCGATCGTTTACGCTCGTGCGGAAGGTGGGGATTTCCAGCTTCGCCTTGGGCACGGACGTTACCAGCGAGCGGACGTTGTTAAAGATTTCGTCGGGCTTGAAGCTGTGCGGGTCCATCCACGTGCCGGCTTCGATGCCAACCACTTTGAGACCCGCGCGCGCCAGAGGCAGCACGGCAACCCCGCCGGCCGCGCCGAGCCCGATGACGGCCACATCGGCGGGCTTGAGGTTAATGGCCATGATTGTCTCCGGAAGCGCCGGTTCCGTAAGCCGAACGGCGATACGGCCTGGGCGGCGCGCTCATCTTCTGATCCTCCGGCGCGACGGCGAGGCGGGGTCCGGGATAGCGGATCAGGTCCCAGCCGGCGAAGTTTTTGTTGCCGCCGTAATACGGGTCGCTGAACATGCCTTCGAGCGTCAGGCGGCGCACCCGCGCGAAAAACTGTCGCGCAGAGGGGAAGTTTGGAGCCGTGCCGTTCTCCATGCTCGTGAGCAGAGCATCGCGAACATCCGGCGCAAGATCGGCGAACGCGGCATTGTGCGTCGCATGAGCGAGCGCATCGAGGCCGGCCAGACCTTCGAGGAAAGCTCCTTTTTCGGCCGCCAGAGCGCCGGCAAGGGAGCGATCGATATAGTTCGCCGCGCCGCATTCGACCGCGCCGGGGCCGAGATCGTCTTTGGGAACGATGCGGTCGAGGCAGGCTTCGAGCGTCTTGAGTTGCGCGGGCGAAAGCGCGGTCTGCGGGGTCTGCGCAGCCGCCGTCAGGGCGGCCAACGGCACGAATGTCGCGGAAGCGATCACGGTTCGACGCGTGATTTGGAGCGGATCTTTCTCGTCAGCCATTACGTCAAGATCCTACACCAGAACTTACGCCACAGAACTTACGCCCGCTGTCGGAGCCAGATAGAAAGTTCCTATTCCCGGCCAAGTAGAAAGTTCCGGTTTTAGGATTCGATTTTCGATCCTCGTGGTATGTTCGCACAGCTTCGCCGGGGTCGCGCCCGGCGAAGTTGCCCAAAGCCGAGGCGACGGGGTTGGCTCCGAAGCAATCGGCGGGAGCCCTGCCTGTGACGCAAACCCGTGTGATTTCCGGAGCGCCGGCAGGGCTCTGCTCGAGCCGGGATCCATTGCTTTGGTGGAATCTCCGAGCGGAGGCTTTGGGCTTAAGCAAAGCGCGTCTTCCGAATTGGATTCCTGCTTCAGTCTCCGATGGATTTCCACAATGGTGGACTGGGGCGATCGAAGAAGCCATCCATCCATTGGCTACGACCGCCAGCGTTGTGATCTTTGCGAACCGGCCCCTTCGGTTTCGGCGGTGGCGGAACGGGCCGGGCACCGCACTCGGCGATATCCACGTAACTGCCCTGATAGCGCGCTTTCAGCTCACCATCGAGCCGAAGTTCGACGCGTAATCGTTGGCGCCGCATCCCGGCTTGGACTGCTGGACGCAGAATCTGATAACGCCGGCCGGCGAAGCTGAACGTGTAGTCATTACCGATGACGCGTTGTTCGACGTGGCACAGAATCGCCGCCAGATCCAGATTCTCATTGAGTGGCCGGTGATGGTTGGGAAACTCC
>CAWBIS010000273.1:0-17248 GCA_963788485.1 Terriglobia bacterium | reverse complement strand
GTCTCCCGCGGTGGGGCAGCCCCTTGGACCACCTTTGTGGATTGGCGCGCTTTCTGAAAGCTCTTTGCGCGAGGCGTGGCAATTGCGCTCGTTGCGATGCCCGCGTGCGCTTGATGAGCGGGCTGGTGATGGGGCCGGTGAGGATGGCGTTGGTAAGAGCGGGCGCGAGCGCGCCGTAGCGGGCGAAGCGGTCGGCAAAGCCGAAGATGTAGTGGTGGAGCGGGTGCAGGCGGCCATGTAGCGCTGGGCGAGGAATCGGATTTGTAGGCGGCCATATCGACCTGCACCGGGCACTCGGATTTGCAGGCCTTGCAACTGAGGCAGAGATCGAGGGCCTCGTGAACGGCGCGGCTTTGGAAGCCTTCCTGTCGCAGCGCGCCGGAGAGCATCTCCCAGAGCAGGTGCGCGCGGCCGCGAGTGGAGTGCTGTTCTTCGCCGGTGGCGCGGTAGCTGGGGCACATGACGCCGCCTACGGTATTGCGGCAGGAGCCGACGCCGACGCAGCGCTCGGTGGGCGGAGGAGGGAGCCGTGGTCCTTGGTGAAGGCGAAGTGAGTCTCCCACCCAATTTGTCCGCCGTGGGCGGTCACGCCGGACAAATTGGATGGGGCACGGCGGTGGCTGCGGCCGGACCAGACCGGACGGCGCGGCGTAGCACGCCTCGGCCTTTGTGATTGTGGCCGAGCACGAAGCGTTTGTGCCCGTGGACTCCCCGTTGCAGGTCCAGCTTACCGTGCCGGCATTGTTGAGCAGCGACGATGCAGTGCCTGCCGAGCAGAGATTGGTGGTGGGTGGGGTGGCAACGGTCTGGCCGTTGGCCGATCCGCAGACGCCATTTACAGGGATGGCCGGGCCGGTGGTGAAGGTGGAGAACACCGCGTAGTTGCCGTCATAGTTTCCAGCGATGTCGTACAGGTAGAAGTTGTTGGGATAGTACAGCAGGTCGTAGATGGTTGAGGGCTGCAGCGGCGCGGTAGGCGTCACGGTGACCGTCTTGTAGTCAGCCGAGATGCTCACCGTAGCGGGCACTGTAACGCTCGTGTTGTTGTGGAGACGCAGGTAAACGTTGCTGGGATACGCCTTTGTGCCGGTTGTCGGTCCGCTGATAGGCGCCGGACTCGCGGGTTTGTTCGTTCGACTTGCGCATCTTTAGTGGGGATTCGCCGGCGCTGCCAGTCGATGCCGGGCATCGCTGAGCAGTGAAAAGTCTGCATCCGCCGCACTCCAGCCGCTGATGGCCGCGTGGTATTCCTGCCGCGCGGCCTCGGCATTTCCCGCATGCTCCGCCGCTTTGGCGAGTGCATAGTGTGTGCCCGCATAGCCGAGTGCAAATTCGCCCATCTGTCTGGCGACATCGCCGGCGAGTGTCCAGTCGCCCAGATCGCGGCCAAGCGTTTCCACTGCTTCGACCCGCAATAAGTTCTGCGTCCATCGGTCCGCCGAGGGATCCCCGCGGAGCTTCGATACGCCGTCACGCAGCATCGCGCGTCCCTTCTCGGGTTGCCCTTTGCGCAGCAGCATTTCGCCCTGCACGAGTTCCAGTTCTGGCAGAAGCACACCGCCATTGGGGGCCTCCCGCATCAGATGGAGTGCGCGGTCACCCTCTTCAACGGCTTCATCTGTCTGGCCCAGCTGCATCGCAAGCCGGCTTGCCATCAGGTGTCCAAGCGCCTGCACTACCGGATCCGCCCGGCCCATGAGCGCCTTCGCCGCTGACTGCGCCTGATCAGTTCGTCCTTCGACGAGAAGCAACATCGGCCAGGCGCCTTCGTTCAGCTCCTGGGAAAACTCGATGGAGGCGAGATCGAAGGAACGGCGCAGAACAGTATCGGCAAGCCGCAGTTGCCCGGCATACTCATAGGACACTCCGAGCAGGTCCAGATTGTGGTGGTACTGCCAATCGTATTCCGGCGCGATCTTCTCGGTCCGTAAATATGCCAGCTCCAGTTCATCGGCCGTCCGAAACTCCGCAATCCCTTCCTGCGTTCGGTTAACCCGGAGCAGGATGTGTCCGTGCATATGGTGAGCATGAGGCACCGCCGGTGCGAGGCTCACGTACTCCTCCGCGTGCTTCAGGGCCGAATCCATGCGCCCGAGATTCTCATACGCGTGTGTCAGATAGTGGTGCACCGCGAAGTAGTGCGGCTGCTCAGCCAGCGCCCGTTCATAGAAGGTAAGGGACCCTTCGCCCACGCCCATTCCCGGCATGCCCATGGCCTGCGCATCAGGCATCTGCTGATCCGCCTGTCCCCGGAGCAGGAGAAGCTCCACGTCGTGCGGGTATTTCGCCAGAATCAGATCGAATCCTTTCAGGTAATTCGATCGTCGCTTCGCCGGATCGCGTTCATCGCCGAGCTGCAGCGCGCGCAGCCTGATGCGCGCTTTCTCGCGGTCGCTCACCGGTCCGGCGAGAGCCGACGCCTGTTGACTGGCCTGCCTCGCGCCTGCTGAGTCGCCCAGCTCGCCCAGCGCATAACTCAGCCCCAGCTGCGCCATCGCCAGCTTCCGATCCAACCGAAGAGCCTGATGGAACGATCTGGCCGCTTCGATCCACACATAGGAATGAAGATATGCCAGCCCCTGGTCGTAATACGCCTGGGCGTCTTTCGAGATCGTTGTCACGTCTTCGTGCGACGTGCCGATGCCGGTGCGAAGCGGCAGCGGGCGTTCCAGAATCTCTTCCGGTACGTGTATTGGTCCGTGAGTGCCTGGCTGGCCTGTCTGAGCCCTCCCGGACTGCGCCGCCGCGGTGATTATCAGCCCAAAGAGAACTCTGTTGCGAAGTGAAGCACGAAGCATGAGATCTCGCCGCACGGTTTGAATCGAGCACGGACTAATACCAAAGTATCGCCGATACGTTCGTCTAATTGTTCGTTTCAACGAACTCTGGCTTAATCAAATACAGGAATCATAAGCAACACGAAATTTTCAGAGGTTGCTATCCAGGTGAAAGAGGTAAAGGACCATGTTTGAACGCAATGTCACTGCGCACCGCGTCGAAGAAGACATCGTCGGCAAAAGTCCGGCATTTCAAAACGTCCTGAATCAGGTTGGCATCATCGCGAAAAGCGATTCGGTGACGCTGATCCAGGGTGAAACCGGCACAGGCAAAGAAGTCATCGCCCGAGCCATTCACAATCAGAGCCTGCGGAGCCGCGGACCCTTTGTCAAACTGAACTGCGCCGCCATTCCCGGCGCGCTGCTGGAGAGCGAACTCTTCGGCCATGAGCGAGGGGCTTTCACCGGCGCGGTGGCGCAGACCATGGGCCGGTTTCAGCAGGCGGATAACGGAACATTGTTCCTGGACGAGATCGGTGACCTTCCGCTCGAGCTGCAGCCGAAGCTCCTGCGCGCTCTGCAGGAACAGGAGTTCGAGCGGCTGGGCAGTGGCCGTACAATTCGCGTGAACGTGCGCGTGGTGGCGGCCACCAACCAGGATCTGGCCCAACTGGTGTCGGCGCGCCAATTCAGAGCCGATCTGTACTATCGCCTCAACGTCATCCCGATATTTCTGCCTCCGCTTCGCGAGCGTCCGGATGACATTCCCCGATTGGTCGAACACTTCGTTCGAATGTACGCGAACCGTCTCAACAAAGAGATCGACACGATTCCCGACGAAGTGATGCAATGCCTTAAGTCTCACGACTGGCCGGGCAACATTCGCGAACTGCAGAACTGCATCGAACGCGCCGTGGTCCTTTCACCCGGACCGGTGCTGCGCCCCACCCTGACGGAGTTACGCCAGATGGCGAAGCAGCCGACGGCCGCCGCGGCGCAGACCTTTGCCGAGGCATCCCGCGATCATATCCTCGAAGTTCTGGAACAGAGCGGCTGGATGATCGGCGGCCGTGACGGGGCGGCCGAGCGGCTCGGTCTGCCGCGCACAACCCTGATTTACAAGATGCGGAAGCTCGGTATTGAGAGCCGGCGGGCGCAACGGCGCCGGTCAGCAGCGTTTGCGCCTGCGTTTACCGGCGCCGGCTCATACACTGCATTGGCGGCGGTCTTTTGATCGGGACGGGCGGCCGGGCGGGCAATACTTTCGTCTAATCGACTTATTTCTCGGTTTCCGCTCTAATCGGCTTAGGGGTGTAGTGGTGATCGGCTATGTCGCAACGGTTCGCGCTGAGATATCCGCAGGAAGGCGTAGGGAATTAATGCCCGACAAGGGTTTGCTTGTGTGTGTGGTTGACGACGACGAATCCGTTCGTGAGTCGCTGCCGGACTTGCTGCACGATTTTGGCTATTCGGTGCGGACGTTTTCATCCGCATTGGAATTCCTCGCATCGGACGCACAGGACCAGGCCGGTTGTCTGCTCCTCGATATCTCGATGCCGGTCATGACAGGTATCGAGCTGCAGGCTGAATTGAAGCGTCAGAGTAAGCGGATACCAATCATCTTCATCACCGCGTCGCGGGATGAAGCGGTTCGGGCGCGGGTCATTGAGCAGGGCGCGGCAGCCTGCCTGACCAAACCGTTCAGCGACACAGCACTCCTCGAAGCTCTGCGTTCGGTGATGCCCCCGAATTGAGGTATTTCGCCTCGGGCGATAAAATCGGAGTTGCAGAAGCGCGCAGCAAACATCGATTTCGGCGGCGTTGTGGATGCGCTTTCCGGGCTGGTCTGGACCACCCATGCCGATGGCCGCAGCGATTTCGTGAATCGCGGCTGGCGCGAATACACGGGTCTTGGCCTCGAAGAGGCAATCGATCACGGCTGGCAGAGTGCGATCCATCCGGACGACCTGCCGGCCTTCGTGCAGACGTGGGAAACGATCAAAGCATCCGGCGCCGCGCGGGAGATCGATGCACGGTTGCGCCGTTTCGACGGCCAATACCGCTGGTTTGTGTTGCGCCCTTCCCCGTTACCCGAAGACGATGGCGACGATCGGCGATGGTGCTGGCTTGGATCGTATGCGGACGAAAGCGCCAGTGCCGACGGGCGCCTGCGTCGTCTGCTGGACTCTATACCCGTCCAGATGGGGTTCCTGAACACCGCGATGGTTCTCGAGTTCGCGAATCTGAAGTCGCTCAATGACTTCAATATGACGTTTGAGCAGCTGGAGCAGTGGACCAGCTCCGGGATCATCCACGCGGATGACCACGAGACCAACCACAAACATGTCGCGGCTCTGCTCTCGGGCAAGACTTACTCGTCGGAACTACGCTTCCTCTACCCGAATGGCGCCTATCGCTGGACGAAGGCTGTGTGCGTCCCAACGCGTGACGCGCACGGCAACGTCGTCTGCTACGTGTCGTGTCAGGTCGATATCGACGACCTGAAACAGGCGGAGGCCCTGCTTGCGGCCGAAGTGAAGCTGCTTGAAATGGTGGCAAGAGGCGAACCACAGGGGCAGGTTCTGGACGCACTCAGCCATCACGTGGAAGAGTTGTGCGGCGGTTGTTTCTGCGGCGTGCTGGTTGTGGCGCCTGACGGGAAGCACTTCCGGATCGGCGCAGGTTCGAGTCTGCCCGACGCCTGGCATGAGAACTTCAACGGCAAGCCCATTGACGGCAGCTACGACCCATGTTCCCTATCGATCATGGAGAAGGCTTCGGTGATTGCGTCGGATCTCGCCAATGACCCAGGATGGCGGGGCTCGGCCTGGCTGCAGGTGATGAACTCCCTCGGCTTCGGTTCGTGCTGTGCAATGCCTATCGTGTCGGCTTCAGGCGAGGTCTCCGGCGTTGTGGCGATCTATCGGTCGAGGCCTGCGGCCCCAGCCCCCAAAGAAGAGGCCATCATTCACCGGTTCACAAAGATCGCGGGTATCGCGATCGATCGCACCAGGGCGGACGCAGCCCTCCTGACGCGCCAAAGGGAACTGCGCGAAGCCCTGGCGCAGCTCTCTGAGGGCCAGCGCATCAGCAAGACCGCCAGTTTCACCTCGGACATCCGGCTGGATCGGCATCGCTGGTCGGACGAGTTCTACCGTATCTTCGAGATCGATCCGGACACGCCGCCTCGCCTCGACGCGGTCCGCGCACGGATCCATGCGGACGACGTCCAGCTCTTCGACGCGGAGATGCAGCGCAGGGTCGAGGGTGGCGGCTCCGATTTCAGTTTCCGTGCCGTCACCCCCAAAGGCGGTTTGAAGCATCTTCGCGGCGTCTCCCAGGTTATCGAGCAGATCGATGGACGGCCCATCTTCATGGGCGTTATCCAGGACATCACGGAAAGCAAGGCGGCGGAGGAAGCGCTGAACCAGGCGCGCAGCGAGCTTGCCCATGTGGCGCGGGTGGCGACTCTCAACGCCATGACGGCCTCCATCGCCCATGAAGTGAGCCAACCACTGGCCGGCATCCTGACCAATGCCAATACCGGCGCGCGGATGCTGGCCGCCGACCCTCCGAATCTGGCTGTCGCCGCCGAGACGATTCGGCGGACGATTCGAGACGCCAATCGCGCCACGGAGGTGATCCAGCGCCTGCGCGCCATGTTCTCCACAAAGGTCGCGACCATGGAGTTGGCGGACCTGAACGACGTGGCCCGCGAAGTGATCGCCCTTTCGGTGGCCGAGTTGCGACGGGTTGGCGCGCTCCTGCAGACGGAGTTCGCGGATGGGCTGCCTCAAGTCAAAGTCGATCGCGTTCAACTGCAGCAAGTGATCCTGAACCTGCTGTTGAACGCCGGCGATGCGATGGCGGGGGTGGAAGATCGCCCGAGAACGCTGCTGGTCCGGACTGGCCTGCACGATGATGGCAGCGTCCAGTTGCTGGTCCGCGACTCCGGCACGGGTATTGATCCTGCGAAGATCGCACGGCTGTTCGAAGCTTTCTACACCACGAAGGCCAAGGGCATGGGCGTCGGCCTGTCGATCAGCCGTTCCATTATCGAAAGGCACGGCGGACGTCTTTGGGCCGAGAACAACAAAGGCCCCGGCGCAACATTCAGCTTCTCCATTCCGAGCGTCCCAGTTCACGCCGCTTGAGTGAAAAGACTGTACTGATCCGCCGGGAGACGGTCCAGGCGGGCAGGTCGCGGCCAAATCCCTGACTGCGCTCCGTCTTGGGCGAAAGCCGCCTGGGCGGCCTCACATAGCGAGCGGGATGCTCAAGAACAATGAGCGTACCGCGAACCGGGCGAGAACTACTGCGATCGCCTGCAACCGCAGAAAATCGCGGACGGCTGATGGGAAGGCTGCAAAAACCAGGCTACGACGTCTCCACCGTGGTCTGTTTTCGAGAGGGCCGCAGATTAACAATCTGCCTTACCGCGCTCGCGAGATCTCGATCGCCGCAGAGTCGCCGGCCTCATTTTGCCCAAAGAGGTCAACCCTGACAGAATCCGGATACCAGCGAAAAAAAACTGGAGAATTTCGCCGCATTTCCCCACTGCATCAGCACGCGGTTGTTGACTATCCGAAGGAAACCGGAGAAACATATGACAAAATTTCAGTGCAAATGTTTTTATCTGCCGCTTTGCGCAGCGATGCTGGCTGCTTGCGCGTCGTCAAATGCAAAGGCTGACACAATATACGCGTTTGCGGAGAATCTGATTACCGACTTTCAAATCCAATCGGCCGTCGGCACGATTGCAGACGTGAGCGGCACCCGCACAACGGTCAACACGGCGCAGTACGGGGCACTAACGGACTCAACCCAGGATCCGGAGGTAATTCCCGCCGGTTCGGATGCACCCCAGGCAACGGCAGGTTCGGGCCCATTCCCGGGCGAGGACGTATTCACGGCGTTTGAAGGCTTCGGAACTTTGAACGGGGCGCGCGGCGACTCGTTGACTGTCGGGGCGAATCCTTTTATCGGCGCTGGCGGCACGGGCGATCCGACCGTCTCCAACGTAGCCGAAGCCGAGATTCTGGGAAACGCCGGTTCTCTGGGCGCGAGCGCTGAGGGCGCCAACGAAGCGAACGCAGCCTATACATTCAGCGTCTCAGTTCCCACGACTATAACGATTGCCTTCTCCGACCAGATCTCGCTGATGGCTTCCTCTTCAGGAGCCGGGGACTCAGCCATTGCGTCCGTCGCCAATTCATTCGAGATCGCCGAGCTCGATGGCACGCAGGTTTTCCTCTACACCCCGACTACCTGTGGCGGCGGCAATCTGCAGGGATCCGTTGGCTCAACCGGCGCAGTCCCTCCGGACAGTACAGTGACGGCGTCCTGCTCGGTGAGTGGCACCTCACCTCTGCTGGCTGCCGGTTTCTACGAGGTTAGTCTTCGCAGTGACAGCGAAGTAAGCGTGCAGTCGGGAGTGAGCCTGACGCCGGAGCCCGCGACCATGATGTTGCTTGCATTAGGCGTGCCTTGCCTGTTCCTGAGGCGTGTTTTCACTACTAAAACAAAAAGCTGTTAAAACGCACGGGCGTCCTGGGAGACTGGCAATGGACGCCAGACGGAGCCGGCGCACCGGCGCTTAAAGACCCGCCGCGTTTGCGCGATCGAGCGTGAGTAAGCGGCGCACCGGTGGCTTCGTAAAAAACAAAAGAACTGCCGTCAGGACAGAAAACCCGCCCAGCACGATAAAAGCCGGCGTGTAGCTGCCGCCCACATCGTAGGTGATGCCGACCAGAGCGGGAGAAGCCGCGGCAAGGGTGGTGCTGATCGGCATTTGTGCGCCAAGTATCGACGGGAATGAAGCGGGCCCGAAATAGTTGCCAACCGTCGCATGCCAGCAAGTCAGGGCGGCTCCCGACCCGAACCCGACCATGCCGGTAAACAGATACATGGCGGCGTCACTCCTGGCATGCGTCGCAATAAACACGCCGGACCCAATCGTCAATATCGAGATTGCCCACGCGATGCGCGGATCCATCCGGTCACACAGGAACCCGACAGCCAGGCACCCGACGATCGAACAAACAGAAAAAATTCCGACTGCGGAGCCGGCCGCTGCCGCCGTGTGACCGAGGTCGCGCAAATGCGGCACCGCATGCGCGATTGTCGCCGTGCCCGGAACAGATTCACCGATGGATGCCAGAGTGAGCAGCCAGAATGCCGGGGTGCGGACCACCTCCCGCAGAGTCCAGTGTTCCCGCGTGCGATAAACGCGGGATGGCTGTGAGTCGACGCCGCGGTTTTTTTCGGACCGTTTTGCGCCTCCGTCCGCGACTTGCCCCAGATCCTCCGGGCGGTTTCTCACGAACAGGATCGACACCAGGGCGCCGGCGAGCGCGACCGCAAAAAGACAGTACCAGCCTGTGCGCCAGTTTCCGTGCGCTGCGGCAATCACACTGGTGAACAAAGGCGCCGAGACAGCTCCACCCACACCGGCGCCCACCAGCACCAGGGCAAGAGCCATCGCGCGCCTCTGTTCGAACCAAAGCGTGGCGCTCGACTGCGCCGGAATCATAGCGCCGAAGTTGCAGCCGGCGCCGAGCAGAATTCCGTAGCAGACGACAAAGTGCCATCCCCTGCTTGCAAACGTCGCCAGCAGGATCGACCCCAGCGCAACGAGCAGAGAACCGGTGCACATGGTTATGCGAGTGCCGAACGATTTCACCATGCGTGCCACCAGCGGCGCCGTAAGAGCGATGCAAAGAACATAGAACGTCGACCCTAATCCGAGCGTGCCGCGGCTCATTCCCAGATCGTTCGCCATGGGCGCATTGATGACCGCGGCTCCCTGGTACGTCGCTCCCTGGTTAATGGCAACGACCGTTGCGAGGGCAACCAGCAGCTTCCATCCGTAAAAGGGCCGATCCTGCGCCATCAGAATGTCACCCGCGCTCCGAACTGAACCTGGAATGAATTCGGAGTCGTCGAAACCGCTCCGAATCCTCCAATGTAGCCGGTGGGCAAACGGTATGTGGCTGTACCCTCCACATCGCCGTAATTGCTCCCGAAATTCGCGCGATCGGTGATGTTATACAGTTCAGCGAAGGCCGCAATTTTGTATCGACCGTCTGCGCCGAACAGAAAATTCCTCGACACGCGCGCGCTCAGGATGAACAGATCGTTGCCGCGTGCGTCGCCAATACCCTCCGGCACTCCTGCGCTGCTGGTGAGCTGCAGTAACGCACCCGGCTCGCCGCTCGGATTCGCGCCCTGGAATAATGTGTAGGGCCGGCCGGTGGCGAAGGTCAGGGTAGGTGCGACCTGGATTTTGAACGGTATGTTGAACACACCGAACGCCGTGATCCGGTGCCGTTCATCGTATGGCGTCGGTCCCCACTCCCAGGACGCGTAGATATCGCCGCCCGTTGGCGACGGAACGGCCGGATACAGGTAGTACGGAAAACCGCGAAGCGTACCGTCGGCGTCGCCCGCCATGCCGTAAGCCCAGGAGAGGGTGTAATTGACCTGAAAGTTGTTCCCCCTGGCGAAGCGGCGCTCATAATGGGCCACGGTTTCATCGTAAACCGAATGATTCACGGCCGAATCGATATACACCGGTCCCAGCAGCGATGCGTTGCCAAAAGTGCTCTGCAGCGCCGCCGCCAGCGGACGTACGCCGTTAATGATCGGATTGATGTCGAGGTCGCGCCACTCGTTGTATCCGAAAATATCGGTGTGGTCGACGGACAGTACAGAGCTGGTTCCAAAGAGATGCGACCAGCCTGCATGGTATTGCTGCGCCTGTGCATCCTTCGTGTGCTTCGGATCGTACCAGTAGCCGGCCGAACCCAGTCCGGCCGGGAACGTCGTCGAGATCGGCTGTATGGGAGGCAGCGGCGTCAGCGCCGGATTCGCATTTAAACCGAAACCCGGATTGACCACGGTCGACGTGTAGTAAAGACCAGTCTGGGGCGGGCTTTGCTGATCGATCAGATAAGTGGTGTTCTTGATCTGTTCGATATCGAAAATGCCGTAGCTGATCCGAAAAATGTTCTTCCCCTTGCCGCCCACATCCCAGGCCAGACCGGCGCGCGGCTGCCAGTCATGCATGTCCGGCAGGCCTGAGGGAAGCGCGCCGTACGGGCTGCCAATGGCTTTCAGGACGAGGTATGTCGCATTCTCTGCCCGATTCGCCGGGCTGTTGAACATGCTGTACACATCCCAGCGGAGGCCGAGATTCAGCGTGATGTTCGAGGACACTCTGAAATCGTCCTGAAAATAAGCGCCCACGCTCCAGTTGTCCTGCGCGTAAAGGCCGCCGACATCCTGGCCGCCGCCGTCGGCGGCGAGGCTGGTCTGAAGGTCCAGATAAATGGCATTGGGCGACTGGAATCCCTCCGGATACAGGGTCTTGTTGCTCGCAATGACGCTAGGATCCGCCGAGAGGTATATAGCGCCCGGAGAACCGGCCGCGAAAAACCCGCCGTCGGTCGGAAGATAGACGTAATCAACTCCCATCTTTAAAGAATGGCGGCCGATTTGTTTGGACAAATCGTCCCGCCACTGCCATTTCCTCTCCCGGTTAAACCAGTTTCCGTAGGCATTCGAGATGCCGGATGACAGATCCCCGGAGACGGTTGCGATCGATTCGCTGAGGCAGGCATCCGGCCCCAGCGCGGTTGTAACAGGGGTAGTATTGACCAACGGGCATTTAGGGAACAAAGTATCGTGTTTGTCGCTGAGCCACTGCGTGACAAACTGGTTCACGGTACTGGGGTTGATCACCCAGGTATCGCCCGCGGCGCCGTCCATCAGGAACTGCTCGTCCTTGTCCTGGTACGGCTCCCAGTTGAGAAGGATCGCCGTATTGCTGGAATAGTCGTTCTCGATCGAGCCGGCTTCACCCGACCAGCGGAAGAACAGGTTGTGAGCTGCGTTCGGCTGCCAGTTCACCTTGCCTATGTAAGTGTTATCGGTGGAAGGCTGCGGCACGGAACCGTTCACCACAATTCCATACTGGGGCAGCGCGGTGGCAAGGGCATCCAACTCGCCGATCTGCTGCGCTGAACGGGGAACGTTGTAGTTCTGTTTGGTGTATTCGTACGACCCGAAGTAGAAAAGCTTGTTTTTGATTATCGGGCCGCCGACCGATCCGCCGTACTGTTCGTGCAGAAACGGGGCTTTGCCAAGCCCGCCATGCGCCGGATCCGAAAAATAGTCCGTCCGAATCAGATCCTGATTGCGCCAGTAACCGAACGCCGTGCCGTGAACATCGTTCGTACCTGACTTGGTTGCGATCAGAACCTGACCGGTGCCGCGACCATACTCAGCATCGGCGCCGTTGGTCAGCGTCTTGAATTCCAGAACAGAATCGAGATTGTAGCTGATCATCACACCGCCGCACTGATCTTCTCTGTCTTCGGTGCCGTCGACCAGCGTTTCGAAGTTCTGGCCGCTGCCACCGCCGATCGAGACCCAGTTCGACAACGCGCCATGGGACGAAATTGTTGCCGCTACTTCTCTGGCCCCTGGGATAAGGGTCATCATGGAGGCCATGGTGCGATTGAGGATGGGGAGTTCGGCAACTTCAGTCGGACGGATCGCCCCGCCCGGCGTCGACTGCGACGATTCCACCAGCGCCGCCTGTGCATCCACCGAAACCGTTTGCTGCACGGCGCCGAGCGACATCTGAGTATCCACGCTCAGATTGGAGCCCGTCAGCAGTTCAACACCGTTCGTCTCCGTAGTCGAGAAACCCTGCGCCATTACTTTAATGTTGTAGTTTCCGGGTACCAGTGACGGTACGTTGTACAGTCCTTGACCATTGGTCACCGTGTCGCGGGCGATGCCTCCTGCGGCGTTGGTCACACTCACCGCGGCGCCGGCCACGGGATTCCCCTGTGGATCGGTCACGCGGCCGTGCAGGCTCGCTGAAGCCTGGGCGAAAAGCGAAATCGTGCACAGCAGCAACAGCGTAATACAACAAAGCAGTTTTTTCGTCATACAGCCTCCTTGTAAATTTCACGATCCGGGAAATTTCTTAGCCGTTTGCGGCGGCCCTGCACTGCACATCCGCCTGCCGCCGAACAGGGCGCGTCCCTGGCGATCGACGCGCTTCAATTCCGAGCTTTCTCATCTTGTAAATCAGCGTGGTTCGCGGTAATCCAAGCCGATTGGCAGCTCCGTCCTGCCCTCCGATCAGCCAGTTGGCTTGTCGCAACGTTTCGAGGATGTGCTCCCGATCGGCGTCGGCAAGCGTGCGTGCAGCACTCTCCGAAATCTGGCTTACCGTCCGATTCACCGTCTGCTTCCAGTCCAGTGGCAAACGCAGCATCGGCCCAGGCGAAAAGAGCACCGCGCGCTCGATGAGATTCTGCAGTTCGCGAATATTACCCGGCCAGTCGTGCGCTTTCAGGACCGCGACCACTTCATCGGGAATCGAATCGATGGGCTTGTTGAGGCGATCCGCGAATTTTGCCGCGAAGAACTGCGTCAGCGGCAGGATGTCCTGAACACGCTCGCGCAACGGAGGCAGGCAGAGTGGAATGACGTTCAACCGGTAGAACAGGTCTGCTCGAAACAGCCTCTTCTCCACGAGCCGGCCGAGATCCTGGTTTGTCGCCGCCACCACGCGCGCGTTGACCTGGACGGTCCGGCTGCTGCCCAAACGTTCGAACTCCCTCTCCTGCAGAGCACGTAAAAGTTTGGGCTGAAGTTCCAGTGGCATGTCGCCAATCTCGTCCAGAAACAGAGTGCCGCCGTCCGCCATTTGAAATCGTCCTTTGGTTGGTGCCCACGCACCCGTGAAGGCGCCTTTCTCATGGCCGAACAGTTCGCTCTCCAGCAACGCCGCCGGAATCGCCGCGCAGTTCAGGGCCACGAAACGGTGGTTACGGCGGGGACTGGCCTCATGAATGGCTCTCGCAATCACTTCTTTTCCGGTGCCCGTTTCGCCCTGGATCAGGACGGCCGAATCCACTGGCGCAACCTTCTCCACCTCTGTCATCAATGCCCTGAATTTGGGACTGGACCCGATCAAATCTAAAGTCGTCATAGCTTTCACTCCTTTATCGATGCGGGATCTGTTCCGCGGTTCCTCTGATCGAAACGAGCCTTCGCTGCGTTCCGGTTCGTTGTCTCGCAATCCAGTCGCGGACGTGGATCGCAGATCTCCCAGCGCAGATTCAGCAGAACCTTCGCACTGCGAGAAAAATCAACCTGTCAGAATCGTGTGCCGGCGCTATAGCGGCGCGATGTAAGGATCACCCGCAATTTTGGCGCTCCACCTGGGTGCGACGGGGCACCTCATTACAGTTCGTTCGAAACGTCCGAACGTCGGGTGATCGCACGAGTCACCGGCGCGTTCGATCTCGACGAGTCGCTTCCGGCTGTCTCTGAACGTTTGGCGATACCGGAACATCTTCAGTTACAAATCGAGAATAGTAGCCGTGAGTCGAAGGTGACAATTATAGGTTTATTTATGTAGGTGACGAATTATCCTTCCAGCGGAGGTTACGGCGAAAGCCGGCCGGAGGAATGGCTCTCGCAATCAATTCTTTCCCGTTGCCCATCTCGCCCGGGATCAGAACAGCCGAGTCCACTGTTTCAACCATCTCCACCTCTGCCGTTACCGCCAGGAGTTCCGGACTGAAACCAATCGAATTTAAGATAGCCATCGTTTTATCCATTTATGAATGGGGATTCCTTCCGCGCTTTCGATCAGGCCGGGATCCGCCGGCCTTCATGTTTTGTCTTGTGATCCACTCGCGAACGTATGGATCGCAATTCGCCAGCGTGATGTCAGCCGCTTCGCACTGAGCGAGAAAATTGATGCCGTCCTCACCGGTCAAAGTCAGATCGCGGAGGTCGAGAATGATGCGGCGATCTTTCCCTTCCGCGGCGATGAGCTCTTCCAGTTCGGCGATGTTCTCTTTGTCAATGCGACCGCTTAAGGTAAAGAACACGTCCCCGTTCGCTCGCCTGTGAATTCGCAGCATTTCGCGCCCTGCGGGAGTGCAAGTCAAGCGCCGGGCTTAACTTGCTGAAAGAAAAGATATTGTCGGGCTGTCAAATTGGCGGAATCCGTCAATTGACGGATATGGCACAAAAATGGGCGCGCCAATCAGCCGGGAGCGGCTAACTGTTTTTCAAATCCGGCCCCTTGAAGCGATGCTTGTTGATCTTCAGGGCCTTGATCTTCGTTTCCAGCGTGGTCCGTGGAACGCCAAGTTTGGCGGCGGCGCCTGAGGGACCGTATACGCGCCCTCCGCATTCCCGCAACGCAGCCTCAATGACAGCCTTCTCCTGCGCAGGGGACCGGTTAAAGAGGTTTGGCTGGACATGGGCATCAATGGCCGGAGGCCGGCGGGAAAGCCAACTCTCATCCACTGAAAATGTCTCCGTTTCACTCACAATGACCGATCGCTCGATCACGTTCTGTAATTCCCGAATGTTTCCCGGCCAAACGTAAGATTGCAGCAGATCGAGGCTCTTCTTGTCGACCGCCGTAAAATGCCTGCCTGCTTTCCGTGCGTACCGATTCAGGAAATAGGTGACGAGCAAGGGAATGTCTTCGCTTCGTTTCCGCAGAGGCGGCAGCTCAACGGGAAATACGTTCAACCGGTAAAACAGGTCGCTGCGGAACTTACCCGACTCAATGGCAGCCTCCAGGTCGCGATTGGTGGCGGCGATCACCCGCACATCGGCGCGAATCGTCCCCGTCCCTCCGATGCGCTGAAACTCGCGCTCCTGAAGAACCCGCAAAAGAGCGATCTGAGTTTCCGCGGGCAACTCGCCAACTTCGTCGAGAAAGATCGTGCCCTTCTCCGCCAGTTCAAAGCGCCCCAGGCGGCGCTGGGTTGCTCCCGTGAAAGCGCCCTTTTCATGGCCAAACAACTCCGATGCAATGAGGTCACGGGGGATCACGGCACAGTTGACACTTACAAAAGCATGTGAAGATCGCCGTGACCGCCGGTGAATGGCGCGCGCTGCCAGTTCCTTGCCGGTGCCGGTCTCGCCGGTGATCAGAACGCTGGAGTCGGCCGGCGCAACCTTGGAGATCCGGGAAAGCACCTTTTTCAGAGGCGCGGAAGTTCCCACGATCTCCTCGAACATCGATGCTTTGTCGATTTCCTCGCGCAAGGCAACGTTCTCTTCCTGCAGCCTTTGCTCGGCTAGTTTGCGATCGTCGATATCGGTTCCGGCGGCGTACCACCGCGTGATGAGCCCCTGGTCGTCCGACACCGGGATCAATCGATAGTGGAACCAGCGATACTGTCCGTCATTTCTCCTGAGCCGAACCTCGTACTCAAACGGCCATCCACTTTGGAGTTTTGCGGGAAGGTCCTGCGTCACGATTTCGGCGTCGTGCGGATGCAACACCTGTCGCAAGTCGGCATCCTTCCATTCCTCCAAAGTAATGCCGTAGTAATCCAGTGTCGCCCGATTGGCGTAGAGGCGTGCCCCGTCGGGTCCCAATTCCCCGATGTGCAGCGGTGAAAGGTCGAGAAGTTGCCGGGCTTCTCTTTCGCTTTGGCGGATCTTGTCTTCCGCACGCTTCTGGTCGTCGATGTCGGTGGTCGTGCCCACGAACCTGACGATCTTTCCTTCCGCATCGCGCAAGACCACAGCTTGCTGGAGATGCCAGCGATAGCTCCCATCCCCGGCACGGAGCGATCTGGTTTCAAAGGCAAAAGCCTGTCCCGAGCGCACGCCTTCCCAAAAGGCCTTCGATGCTGCGTCGCGATCCTCAGGGTGGACCGCGGTCATCCAGGCCTCGGGATACGACCGGATGAAGTCGAGAGTTTGACCGGAAAATTCAAGCCACACCTGATTTACGAAATCCGGCGTCCCATCGGGCTTCAGCGTCCAGGCGGATACAGGAAGACGCTGCAGCAGCCCGACTTGCAGTTGCAACTCCGCGTCGGCCAGCTGCAGCTCACGATACAGGTGCCCAGTCTCCGCCAGTCGTTCTTCGCTGGCGCGCAGCTTCTCGCGTTCCAGTTCCGCCTCGCCGCGCAGCCGTTCTTCCCGTTCCGCGGTTTCGCGGCGAAGATTGGCCATTTTGACATGCATCGCCACCCGCGCGAGCAACTCCCGCGCCGTAAACGGCTTTACCAGATAGTCGTCGGCGTCGGCCTGCAGTCCCAGCACGCGCGATTCTTCGCCTGCTCGCGCGGACAACAGGATCACGGGCGTACCGGCGAGGGCCGAATCGTCGCGAATGGCTCGCAGCAGGCCGAATCCGTCGAGGTGCGGCATCATGACGTCGGTCAGCACCAGGGCTGGGCGCAACGCTCGTATTGCTTCGAGCGCCGCGCGGCCGTCCGCAACCGCGCGCACCTCATAGCGGTCGACTAAAAGGCGCGCGAGGTATCGGCGCATGTCCGCATTGTCGTCGGCCACGACGATGAGTTCGCGTTCCGCGCCAGGTATTGCTCCATTGACTGCCGCTCCCGGCTCCGATGCATCCCACTGCTGTGCTTCCTCGATATAAGCTTCAGTCCCAATCCTGG
>CAWBIS010000272.1:0-3279 GCA_963788485.1 Terriglobia bacterium | reverse complement strand
GGGACGCGGCACGGGCTGGCCGAGAACCGTCCATTCGCGTGGATCTCTTCGTTTGGCGTCAGGGTCGAGCCTGAGGTGGAATTGTTTGTCGCCGACCAGTTCGCCATACCCGATTTTCTTTGAAGGATTACCCGTCACCGCGATCACGCCGTCTTTCGCGCTGAGCTGGCCGACCGGCGTTTGGAGGCGCTCCGAACCCAGCCGCAGCAGCGCCTCGCGCGCCGTGGCCGCTGCCTGCGCCAGATTGCCGTGATTGAAATTCGCCGGGTGCGACTGGCTGCCCGACGTGTAAGCCTGATCCGGCGTCAGCGCGGTATCGCAATAAATCAGTCGCACGCGCCCGAAAGGTACGCAAAGCTCTTCGGCAACCAGCTGCATCTGCGCTACCGAAATTCCCTGGCCCAGTTCTTCTTTCCCGCTATACGCCGTCACGCTTCCGTCCGCCGCAATCGCGATCCAGGAATCCACCTGATCGAGCGGCGGAGAACCGCCGACCGGCCCACCGAACTGAGCATCGGCAACGCGCTCGACCACAGCGCCGCCAATACTGAATCCGACGAACAAAGCGCCGGAGCTCTTGAGAAAATCCCGGCGAGAGGTCATCTGGCGCCTCCCTTCAGATAGCGTTTTATCGCGGCCAGCATCCGTGTATGCGTGAAGCAGCGGCAGAGCACACCCGACATCGCCTGCTGAATCTGCTCTTCCGTCGCTTTCGGATTCTTGTCCAGAAAGGCTTTGGCGGTCATGATGACGCCGCTCACGCAGAAGCCGCACTGCGCCGCCTGCTCGTCGATGAACGCCTGCTGGATCGGATGCGGCGTTTCAATCGTGCCGAGGCCTTCGAGCGTGGTGATTTCCGTTCCTTCAACGGCCCTCACCGGCGTGATGCAGGAGCGAATCGCGTTGCCTTTGACGATAACCGAGCAGGCGCCGCACTGGCCGAGGCCACAGCCGAATTTGGGACCGCGCAGCTCAAGGTCGTCGCTCAGGGCGTAGAGCAGCGGCGTCGCCGGATCGAGGTCCAGAGAATGAGACCGGCCGTTGACCTTCAGGATAATGGCGCTCATCGCCTCTATGGTATAAGAGTGAAAACCATTTGCGATTCACGTTTCTTTTCCCTCTGGTCTGGCTTGCGGCGGCGGGGAGCGCGCAGCAAACAGATCCAGGATCGGAGGGCCGCCTCAAAGGCCTGAGCCTCGAAGAGCTCGGGAACATCGAAGTCGTCACCACATCCAAGAGCCCGGTCAAGCTCTCACAAACCGCTGCCGCGGTCTACGTCATCACCCAGGAAGATATCCGCCGCGCGGGCGTAACCAGCATTCCCGAAGCCCTGCGGCTGGCTCCGGGAGTCGATGTGGCCCAGATCGACGGCGTCAAGTGGGCGGTCGGCATCCGCGGTTTCGAGAGCCGGCTGTCGCGGGCTGTGCTCGTGTTGATCGACGGACGCAGCGTCTACTCGCCTTTGTTCCACGGCGTCTACTGGGAAGTGCAGGACACGCTGCTCGAAGACATCGACCGCATCGAAGTGATCCGCGGTCCCGGCGGCACCATCTGGGGCGCGAACGCCGTCAATGGCGTGATCAACATCATCACCAAAAGCGCCAAAGACACGCGAGGGACGCTGGTCTCGGCCGGTGGCGGCAACGTAGCGCAGGGTTTCATGGACGTCCGCCAGGGCGGAGGCAACGATGCTTTCAGTTATCGGATCTATGGGAAAGCCTTCGATCAGGGACCCGAATTTCACCCCGATAACCATAACTTCGACGACTGGCGCCGGGCGCAGGGTGGCTTCCGCACCGACTGGACCGTCGACGATCGTGACACGTTAACCGTCCAGGGCGATATCTACGACGGAGTGGCCGGAGAAAGCGTGAACATCACGCAACTGTCTCCCCCGGCGCTCGTCAACGTTCAGAAGAATGCGCAGCTCTCCGGAGGCAACGTGCTGACGCGCTGGGAGCGGAAACTCAAAAACGGG
This sequence comes from Terriglobia bacterium, assembly GCA_963788485.1. GTDB lineage: Bacteria > Acidobacteriota > Terriglobia > Bryobacterales > Bryobacteraceae > BOG-234. The sequence goes on along the minus strand of CAWBIS010000272.1, from coordinate 1,301 downwards.
TCCGACATCCAGCTGCTGGCCTACTACGACCGGGTGAACCGGCTCCAGGCGACGCAGGCCGAGTATCGCAATACCTTCGACGTCGACTTCGTGCATCATCTGACGCTGAGCAAACGGCAGGATTTCATCTGGGGCCTCGAAGCGCGGCTGAGCCCCGCCAGCCTTCCCGAAATCGTTCCCACCTATGTCTTTACGCCGAACGAGCGGACCGACCAGGTCTACACCGCCTACGCCCAGGACGCCTTTTCGCTCATACCAGACAAAGTTTCGCTCACCGCCGGCACCAAACTGCTGCATAGCAGCTTCACCGGCTTCGATTGGGAGCCCAGCGCGCGCCTTCTTTGGACTCCCACTTCGCGGCGCACCTTCTGGGCGGCCGTTACGCGAGCGGTGAGAACACCTTCCGACATCGAAGATACGCTCGTCAATACGACTCTCCTGTCCACTTCGCCTCTCGCATTCATGCGCACCATGGGCGATGGAAGATTCACATCGGAGACGCTGCTTGGTTACGAAGCCGGATATCGCAATCTCGTCACCCGGAACTTTTCTCTCGATTTCGCGTCATTTTACAACCAATACGACCACTTGCTGAGCCTTGAACCACAACCGTCCTTTATCGAGGACGACAACGGGACGCCGGCGACGATTTATCCGTATATCAACGGGAATGGCATAAAAGGGACCACCGGCGGTTTTGAGATCGCGGCGGACTGGAAGGTAAGACCCTGGTGGCGCATCCAGAGCTCCTGCTCCTGGCTGCTGATGGACCTGCGCAGAGCGTTCGACAGCCACGACACGACGACCGTGGCTCAGGACGAAGGCGAGAGCCCGCACCACCAGGCGCAATTCCAGTCGTATTTCGACATCACCCGCAACGTGGATTTCACTTTGACGTTCCGCTACGTCGGCGCCCTGCCGTATTATCTGGTCTCCGGCTATGAGACCGGGGACGCGCGGTTCGCGTGGCGCCCCGTTAGGCACATCGAGTTTGCCGTCGTCGGCCGGAATCTCTTGCAGCCCCACCATGTCGAATATGGCGGCGATCCGGGTCCGCTGGTGGGTATCAAGCGTGATGTCTTCGCCTCGCTGACATTCAGACAATGACTCGAACCCGGAGCCTCGCGGCGCTGGCGCTGGTCCTCGCGGTCGGCGCGTGCTTCGCCCTCGGGAACCTGAATGCGCAGGCTTCGAGACCCACCGAGTACGAAGTTCAGGCCGCCTATCTGTCGAATTTTGGCAGATTCATCGAGTGGCCCCCCACGGCCCCCAGAGATCAGTTCGATGTACAGCGATGCGTC
>CAWBIS010000271.1:0-5771 GCA_963788485.1 Terriglobia bacterium | reverse complement strand
TCGGCGCCCCATAGGCTGGCGCAGCTCACCGGCTTTTCACTCAAACGGCGCAGATCATTACAGATTTGGGCGCCGCCCAGGCTCGAACCGTCGCCGCAGCCCGATCGTGGAAGGGCGCGTGCATCGCATCCCGCAGGAACATAATCATGCGCTTTCCTGCTCTTCTGCTTGGCTGCATGGCGCTGGTGTCCTGTGAATCGCGCCCCTTCTCAAATTTCCATCCCACCGGCTATGAAACAGGAGTTCAGTCGGCCCCCAGTCGGCCTGCTGGCCAGACGGTCTCCGGGAAAATCGCTCCGCAGGGAGTGGTCCTGTCGTACGCCGATACAGTCGACCGCGTGGCCCCGGCCGTGGTAACCGTCCGGTCCGAGCTTCGCGTGAAAACGCCTCAGCAATATCCGTTTTCCGACGACCAGCTCTTCCGCTTCTTTTTCGGCCAGCCGGAGCAGCATAACCAGCCCCAGCAGGAACAAATCGAACACGCGCTGGGCTCCGGCGTAATCGTTCGCCCGGATGGATATATCCTCACCAATCACCACGTCATCGATGGCGCCGAGGAGATTTCGGTCGACCTGGGCGATCGCCGGACGTTCAAAGCCAAACTGGTCGGTTCCGACCCGCCGAGCGATCTCGCCGTGCTGCGTATTGACGCCAATAACTTGCCCGTGCTGTCGCCCGGTAACTCCGACAAGGTGCGCGTTGGCGACATCTGCCTCGCCGTGGGCAACCCGCTCGGCCTTGGCGAGACGGTGACCGCCGGCATTATCAGCGCCAAGGGCCGTACCACCGATCTGAGCGACGGCAGCTTCGAAGATTTCCTGCAGACCGACGCGCCCATCAATCGCGGCAACTCCGGCGGCGCCCTCGTCGATACCAGCGGCGAGCTGATCGGAATTAATTCCCAGATCGTTTCCGAATCCGGGGGAAATATCGGCATCGGCTTCGCCATTCCCTCCAACATGGCGAAGAACGTCATGGACCAGCTCATCTCGAAAGGCAAAGTTTCTCGCGGGCAATTGGGCGTCACCGTCCAGTACATTAACTCCGACCTGGCCGCCAGCCTTGGCATGAAAGAAGTGCGCGGCGTCCTGGTCAATAACGTTGTTTCCGGCGGACCTGCGGACCGCGCCGGCCTCAAATCCGGCGACGTGATCCTCGACATCAACGGAGCCCCGGTCAACGATGTAAACACCCTGCGCAATCTCATTGCTGCCGCCGGACCGGGTACCCAGGTAAATCTGACCATCCTCCGTAACGGAAATCAGCAGCAGCTTACCGCTAAGCTGGGCGAATTCAACCCCCAGGCCGGCAACAATTCGAACGGCGGCGGACAAGGCGCCCAGCAAACGCCCTCGGGCAAGCTCGGAGTGACGTTGGAGCCGATGACTCCGGACCTGGCACGCCAGTTGGGATTGTCTCCGGCAACACAGGGCATGGTCGTCGATAGCGTCGACCCCTCGGGCGCCGCTGCCAACGCTGGAATTCAGGCCGGCGACGTCATCCAGCAGGTGAATCATCAGGCGGTGCGCTCGGTCGGCGAGTTGCGCGGCGCGCTGCAGAAATCAGCCGGCCGTCCCGCGCTGATCCTGGTAAACCGCAAGGGCCAAACCATCTTTGTACCCGTGCCCCTGCATTAGGGGGCTTGTCAACCTGCGGCGGATTGCCCATCCGCCTCGACCACCGTAAACGAACCATTCGTTTGTAAAACGGCCATCCCGCCGTTCCGGATATCGAACCAGGCCCCATGCAGCTTGAGCGTGCCTTTCGCGACCCGCTCAGCCACCCAGGGAAACGTCATCAGATTGGCCAGCGAAACTTTGATCACCTCATGTTCGCAGCACTGCTGGCGTTCTTCCGGCCCCGCCCGCAGCGCCCGTTCCCGCGCCGTTGCGGCAATCGACATCCATGGCCGGATGAATTCATGCGCACGATCCACCGCCGCCTCTTCCAGCAGCGATTTCACCCCGCCGCACAATGCATGTCCGAGTACGATGACATGCTTCACCTCGAGCACCCGCACTCCGAACTCGAGTGCCGCGCTGGTCGCGTGATGCGTGTCGTCCGGTGTATACGGCGGCACCAGATTCGCCACGTTCCGCACCGTCAACATCGCCCCCGGACCCGCGTCGAAGATCATTGCCGGATCCACCCGGCTATCCACGCAAGTCACGACCAGCGATTCCGGCGCCTGTCCGTTTCTCGCCAGTAATTCGAATTCCCGGCTGTGCTCCGGCCATGCTTTGGCGCGGAAACGTTCATAACCCTCAAGCAGTTTTTTCATGGGATGCTGGCAACAAAATCCATTATCAGACCCCGTGGCCTGCGCTCTCGGCGTGGCTGAAATATTCCTCGTGGTTCGCAAAGTCGTCTGACCGGACCGGGCGCGCTACGATTTACCAGTGAGCCCGCAGTTGATCGAACATTTCCGCAATCCCCGCAACGTCGGCGAACTGCCCCCACCCGCCCTGACGGTTGAAGTGTCCAACCCGATCTGCGGCGATATTCTGCGCCTCTCAGTCGAAATCGGCAACGGGCGCATCCTGCAATCCCGATTCAAAGTGAGGGGTTGCACGGCTTCCATCGCGTCCGGCTCCGCCTTGACCGAACTGATCGCCGGCCGCGAAAAAGCCGAGCTCAAACAACTGAGCGCCGCCGATGTCGAACGTGCGGTCGGAGGGCTTTCGAACGAATCGAAGCACGCCGCCGCGCTCTGCCTCGACGCGGTGCGCGCGCTATTGATTCAGTTTCCGGTGTAAAAGATCCAGTGCCATCTGCGCCGCAAAAGCGCGCACGCGCGGCCGGTCGCTGGTCGGCCATTGCCGGTGATACGAAACCGTTTCCCTGGGCCCGCTGATGCCAACGTGGATCATGCCGACAGGCGCAGTTTCCTCATCCACGGTGGGTCCGGCGTTGCCGGTGATCGAAACCGCCCAGGTCGCCCCGGTGCGCAGCCGCGCTCCGCTGGCCATGGCTTCGGCCGTCTGCGCGCTCACGGTTCCGAACTGGTCGAGGATCTCCGCCGGCACACCCAGCAATTCCATCTTGGCGCGTCTCGTGTACGTAATGAAACCGCCCACGAACCAGCCCGAACTGCCGGGAACCGCCGTAATCCGCTCGCCCAGCCCTCCACCCGTCGCGCTCTCCGCCACAGCCAGCGTCGCATGCAGGTTCTTGAGCTGTTTCCCGATAACAGCCTCCAGTGGATCGCCATTGCGGGAATAGATACGGTCGCCCAGCACGGCCTCGATCTTCCCCCCCACCTCTGCCAGCAACTGCATAGTCTCGCCCTCCGTCGCGCAGCGCGCGCGCAGGTGAACCTGCATATCGCCGTTATGCGCGAGGATCGTCGTGACCGGATTGCTGTAGCGCTTGTAGACAGGCGCGATCGCCTGATCCAGTTCCGATTCCGACATGCCGGAGATTCGCAGCTCCAGCGTGCGGATAGCCAGCTGCGGCACGATTCTCGCCAGCCGCGGCACGCAATGGCGCGTGAACATCGATTTCAGCTCGTGCGGCGGTCCGGGCAGGCTGATCAGCACCGCCCCCGCCTCTTCCATCCACTGCCCCGGCGCCGTCCCCCGGTCGTTCGAGAGAATATGCGCGCCCTCGATCACCATGGCCTGGCGCCGGTTGATCTCCGGCATCTTGCGGTTCATCTGGCGAAAGCGCTGCTCGATGCCTTCGTTGATCGAGCTGTTGAACACCAGACGCCGGTCGAGAGCCAGCGCAATCGCATCGCGCGTCAGGTCGTCTTCAGTAGGTCCCAGACCGCCCGAAAGGATCACCAGCTGCGCCGCGCCCAGTGCCCGCCGGATCGTGCCCGCCAGCCGCTCCAGATCGTCCCCGATCACATGCTTGGCGGTAACCTCGATTCCCAGGTTGTTCAATTCCTCAGTGAGGAAAAGGGAGTTGGTGTCGACGCGTTTGTGCGTCAGCATCTCCGACCCGACGGCGATAATCTCGCAATTCATCGGACCCTGCCGCAGGGGGGCGCCCCCGCCCATGCTGTCCGCGAACTACGCAACCCGCAGGCCCTTGACGCCGACATCCACCCGGAAGATCGCATTCGTAGTCGCCACGATCATGGCCCGCGAAGGCGAGAAAGCCAGTCCCACAATCCCCGGACCCGAAACGAAAAGCTTCACTTCGCGCTCCGGCGTAATCTTGACCACGCCCTTGCGGCCCATATAGGACGCCGCCGAATACAGATTCCCCTCTGTATCGAAAGCCATTCCCTGCGGACGCCCCAGGCCGCGATAAAACGTATCTACATCCCCGTTGTGCGCCACCCGATAGATGCTATCGAAGCTCGACGTGGTGGGTCCGCTGACATAAAGATGCTCGTCCGGGCCCCAGGCGAGGTGATACGCCGAAATGGACGGCTCGATCGTGGCAAACACGAAGATCTGGCGGCTGGGACTGATCTTGAAAATGGTTCCGCTTCGGTCGCCGACATAAAGATTGTTTTCGTCGTCGAACGTGAGGCCGGTCGCAACTCCCATGCCTTCCACGAACACCGACATGTTGCCGTTCGGGCTGACCTGATAGACCACACCGTCGAACCGGCTCGAAATGTAAATGTAACCGTCGCGTCCCACCGCAATGGCAGTCGCGTTCATCATGTCGTTGACGAAGGGCGTGAGATTGAAATTCAGGTCGATGCGGTAAACCGCCACCGGCACCTTCTGCCCCCGCGAGCCGCTGAAGGTGGTGTAAATATTCCCCATCGAATCCACCGCCGGGCTGGTGACCGGATGCAGATTTTCCGCGATCTGGATGCCGATATCGCAGCTCCAGGCATCGCTCAGCTGCTTGCCGTTCCCGATCACCAGTTCGCCCGCCGACGCGCCCTCGGGGACCTTCACGATCACCAGCGAATTCGACCCGATAACCACGGGCGCGTTCACATCCCCGATCGTCACCTGCGGGCGGTCCACCGCCGTGAGGCTCTTGCCCCGTATGTACAATTCCCCACCGGTAATCGCTGCTTCGGGCTGGACCTGAGAGATCAGAGGTCTGCCATTGGAATCTTTGCGGATTGCCATTGTTAATGATGATTGAACCATCCCGCCAGAAATAAGACAAGTGCGCCGTAGACTCCGGCCATCATGTCGTCGAGAACGATGCCTGCACCGCCTGGAGACCAACTCAGTTCAGTCACGCCCGGCGCGAGCGGGTTTCTCAAGTAAACTCAACTTATGCAATACCGAACATTAGGCAGAACTGCGTTTAACGTTTCCGAAGTAAGTTTTGGCGCCTGGGCCCATATGGCGGCTCCTGGGGCGAAGTCAACGACAAAGATTCGCTCGCCGCTCTGCACAAGAAGCCATTGATTGCGGAGTGAATTTCATCGACACGGCCGACGTGTACGGCATGGGCCGTCGCGAAAAACTCGTTGCTCAATTGCGCCGCGAGCGCAAAGAAAGCATCATCGTCGCCACCACCAAAACGGGCCGCCGCTTGCCCTCGCAAACCGTCGAAGGCTACTCTCGCGAAAACCTCACTGGCTGGATTGAAGACAGCCTGCGCAACTTTAGCTACAAGACCGCCTCGCCTTGTCCAATTGCGCCTTGCCCGCCCACCGCGCTCTATTATCAACCAGAAGTATTTAGGTTACCTCGATGACTTAGTAAAACCGCCAGGCAAAATTCGCTCATTCGGCCTCCCAGTGTCCCTAACGTGTAGAAGAAGCCCTAAAAGCCATCGAATATCCAAACGTGAAGACAGTACAAATCATCTTCAACTGCTTCCGCCTGCGTCCAGCCGAACTA
>CAWBIS010000270.1:0-15717 GCA_963788485.1 Terriglobia bacterium | reverse complement strand
GTGACGGCCAGTAACAACTGACGTAACAGTCGTAGATGTCGCGCTCCACGGGCTGGCAAAGCCCCGCGGTGCCGCCGGCCGCATCCACTTCCCAGCCGGGCGTAAACATCAGCGCGCAGCCCATCGGGACATGCGGCCGTTGCTGGCCGGACTGCTGGCTTTGCAGCGCCACGACATCTCCCTGACGCGACGCCGAACGCTCGTCAATGCGTCTGGCTTTCCTGTTCAAAGGTCGCATATGTTTCATGATGTAGCCTTCCTCTTCCGGAAACCGTTTGGAATGCCCAGGTCGACCGGCGCAGTTACTGGCTGACCTCAGGCTGGTCCCACTTGATATAAGTGGGAACCGTCACAACAAGGTAAGACTTACCTTTAAGCGGCTGCCCGTCCTTATCCTTCTCATCTTTGGCCGTCGCCACGACCCAGACATCGCCATAGTTGTTTCGGCTGAACTTGCGCTGCGGATTGGGGCCGTCGGATGAGGGCGTGAACAGGCCGGTGCCGCTCAGAGAGCCGACAAATTCCCGATCGTCGTCATCGTAAGCCGAGTAAAATTCTTCCACCGACCAGCTGACATCAACGGGACCCAATTCGACATCATCGGCCGTGTGCGGCTTGCCGTCCGCACCGCGCTGATAAGCGATGGCCTCGAACTGCTGATATCCCTTGGGGTGAACCTGGCTGCCGAGATGCGCGAGAGCTGAATCCGGCGTCACCGCGATGTAGTCGATGCGATCGTAAACGGCAATGGCGCTTTGCATAACGGACCGGCGGAAGGCGACGTCCCGCTTGCCCGGCACCGCGTCCGCAGCCACATCCAATTCGGCCACTATTTCCGCCGGCGTGTGCGAAACAATGCGTTTCACCGTGACGCCGGTGCCAAAGTCGAGATCGGCAGGCGCTATTTGCGCAGGCAGGTTTGAGGCGACCAGGCGCACGCGGGTGGCCTGGGAACCGGCTTTCAGCATGGTTCGGTCGATGCCCATCAGCGTGGGGTCGGCGGAAGCGCGCTCCATTTTCACGTCGAATCCAAACTCCTGATATTCGCCCCAGAACCAGCGGCCTTCAGCCGTGTTCTGATCGGGTGAAACCCACATGGCTTCACGCACCTCGCGCGCCAGATCGTCGGGAGCGGCGTCGGCGGCCGGGGCGCCTTTGGATCGGCCGCGCCAGGCATAACCGGCGTAGACCAGACTGTGCCCGGTACGGGAAACAGTCGAGCCATCCTTCAGGGAAGTAAGTTTTACTTTGGTCGTGAACTCGTCCGTAGTTCCGCTGACGGGGTCCACTTCCATTTCTCCGACAAACTTACCGCGCCCCGGCACATAAGCCGATACGATCCAGCGACCGGACAGTTTCGGAGCGCGCATGCGGGCTTGCCACGCAGCCCACTCCGGCGTTTCGAGAGGCGCCGTCTTGCTGAGCCACGCCAGCGCTTCATCCACCGGCTTGGGCGCGTCGGGGTTCCGGGCGTGCATCGATTCGTCAAAACCACCGGCGGCGAGGCCGAGGCGGAAGGCTTCGTCAGCCTGGGGATAAAGGGCAATGTGCAGATTGGCCAGGTATCGCCAGTCATCCGGCGACCGGCGCCAGGACAATGGCCGCGCCATCGCGTGACAATTCGCACACGCGCCTTTCACGTTGTCGCTGGGCAGATTGGTTTCGTCCTGAATCCGGTGCTCGGCGTAATACATGACCGGTTTGGCCTCTTCGGGCGCGAGGCCGTGATAGGTGGCCAGATACTTCAGGATCGTCCGCGCTTCATCGGGCGTCAGTTTGACGCCGCGCAGCCGAACCATGCGCTTGATGGCTTCCTCCCAGGCTTCAGGCGTGCCGCGCTCCCACGAGAGACGCAGCATGTTGCCCTTCGCGTCCCGCGTGTGACAAGCGCCGCATTTCGAAATGACGACTGGATTTGTGACCGGAATGCCCTCGACGGTCGCCGATTTAGCCGGCTCTGCGGACGTGGCAGCTTGCGGCTTCTGGGCTTGCGCAACGGAGGCGCACACCAGAATCGATGCAAGCAGAATTTTCATAACCTTATTCGGGTATCATACACTGACATCGCGGCGGCTGGATAAAAAAAAGTCTTTATCGAGCCCATTCCGGCGGGAGATTCAAACCACTCACGGCGTCCAGGGATTGCCGGCTTGCGATCAGATCGGGTGGAAGCTTAGAATAACCGCGTAAGCTCAATCGCCTGCTTCATCGCCCCTCGTCGCGCAATGGCCAAACGAAGGAGAAACTCGATGAACGACTCCAGCAGAAACCGGGAACTGGGCATGGATCGCCCGATTGCCCGCCGCGATTTCCTGAACGGCGTCGCACTGGCGATCGCGGCAACCAGCACCGTTTTCGAATACGGCCAGGAGAACCTGCGGGCGCAGACAACGACAAATCCCGCCGATTCGGCGGCAGCCGTTTATCCTCCATTGCGGAGCGGACTGAGAGGAAACTATCCTGCCGCGGTCGACATTTTCGATCCGATCCGCAAGGGGCAGTTCGCGCAGTTCCCCGTGCCGGATGCGGAGATCCGTGAGGAGCACGATCTCGTCATCGTAGGCGCCGGGATGTCGGGTTTGTCCGCGGCGCATTTCTGGCGCTCCGGGCTCGGCAACGAGGAGCGCATCCTGATCCTCGACAACCACGATGATTTCGGCGGACACGCAAAGCGCAATGAGTTCCACTACAACGGCCGGACTTACATTGGTGTCGGCGGGACTCTCGGGATCGCCACGCCGTTCCCTTACAGCTACGGCGCGAAGGCTCTCATCCGAGAGCTCGGCATCGAAGTCAATCGCGGCAGAGAATTCACGAGCCACGACCTCGATCCGTATCGCCTCGGCGCCGGGACCTTCTTCAACAAAGAGGCGTTCCTGGAAGAGCGTCTGCTCGTCGGGAACATACGCCAGCCCGAGTTTCTTGCCATGGTGCCGGTCTCCGAAGAAGCGCGCAAAGATCTGGCCCGACTGCTCGGACAGAATCCGGATTACATGGCGGGGATGAGCGCGGAAGAGAAGAAAGCCAAACTGGCGAAGATGAGCTACCAGGACTTTCTTCTGAACTATGCCAAGGTCAGCCGCGAAGTGCTTATATTAGCCGGAGGAGGCAGCCGGAACAGCAAGAAAGTGGACTCTACGCCTGCCCTCGAACAGGCGGAGCGGCGAGCTATGGGCACCAACGGACTGGGCCTGCAGTTCGATGGCGAAAAATTCAGCGAAAGCTCCTACGCGCTGCACTTCCCCGATGGCAATGCATCGGTCGGGCGGCTTCTGGTCAGCCGGCTGGTTCCGGCCGTGGTTGGCGGCAAGCGGCTCGACATGAACGATATTGTGCAGGCGCAGTTCGCTTACAGCAAGCTGGACGATCCCGCATCCAGAACGCGCATTCGCCTCGGCAGTCCGGTAGTGCGGGTGATGAACGAAGGACCGGCCGAGCATCCGAATTCGGTGAAGATCGCTTACCGGAAAGACGGCAAGCTCATGGCCGTGCGCGCGAAAAATTGCATTCTGGCTTGTTACAACCAACTGATTCCGGCGCTGATGCCGGAGATCCCCGAGCGGCAGAAGGAGGCGCTGGCGTATCCGGCGAAAGTCCCGTTGAATTACACGAACGTGCTGATCCGGAAGTGGACGGCATTCCAGAAGCTGGGTGTCTCCCGGATCAGCTTCCCGGGAATGTGGTATACGAGCGCCAGCCTGGACCCCGGCTCGACCTTCGGCGGATATCGCGGCGTCACTACGCCTGAGGAGCCGATTATTGTCCACATGACCTGCACACCAGGAAAGCCCGGCCTGACGCGGAAAGAGCAGAATCGCGCGGGCGCGGCCGAGATGCTGTCGATGAGTTTCCACGACTTCGAGTTCAAGGTACGGGATCAGCTCGCGCGGGCTTTGCGTCCAGGGGGGTTTGACCCGGCGGCAGACATTCTGGCGATTACGGTGAACCGGTGGCCCTATGGTTACGCCTACACGTATGACACGCTGAACGATCCGGACGTGCCACCAGAGCAGCGCCCGCACGTGATCGGACGGCAGCGATTCGGCCGCGTGACGATTGCGAATTCGGACGCGGGTGCCGCTGCCTTCACCAATGAGGCTTTCGATCAGGCCAACCGCGCGGTTGAGGAACTGTTCGTGTTGAACGGCCTGACATAAGCGCAAAAAGGGAGTCCACGCGGCTACTTGCCGGCCGGGCGCGGGAACTTCCGATCCGGTAGCGCGGCATCACAAGCGAAAGCTGGCATTTGATGAGTCTGAAGCCGGAGCGCCGATCAAGTATGAAAACCTAATGGCAGCAAATACACGGCCACGGTTTGCGAAGATCGACTTGGCGTGGCAGAATTCAGGGCTTATGCGGCGCACGAATTCTACGTTCATGCGAGCTGCAAGCGCTGATGCGAAGGTTTCCGCCGACAACCGGAGGCAAGGTATGCAACAGGCGCAGAACACTTCAAATGCCCTGTAAACTATTGAACACATGGAGCGGGAGACGAGAATCGAACTCGCAACCAACAGCTTGGAAGGCTGTGACTCTACCATTGAGTTACTCCCGCCCTCTTTCCAGATTGTAGCAATTGAACAAATCGAAATCGGGCTGGAACGCGGATTGCCTCGCCAACCGCGTGAGCGCAAGCCGACGGATCATCGCCGTGTTGATCGCAGCGGTCGTCGCGTGCAACTCCGGGGGCGACGCCTTACTGCGAGTTGGCCTGAGTGCGGGACCGCCCACCGGCCTTTCCGGGGCGATTGCATACCTTGCAGCTTTCCTGAGAGCAGCGTCTATTTCGGGAATCCTGCTCCTGTTCAGCGGTTTTCTGCTGGAGCTTTCGCTTCTCAGCCGGGCCGATCTGACTTTTATACGCCCATTCACTTCGATCACTTACGTCGTGGTTGTGCTCATCGGCGCCTTCGCGCTGAATGAGCATGTCTCACCAGCGCACTGGTGCGGCTGCGCGCTGATCGTTTGCGGGGCTGTGGTGGTATCGCGAACCAAACCTCTGACGTCGGCGAGCGCCGCGATATGACCAGGTGGATCTATGTGGCGATCATCGTACTGTGCAATACGCTGGGAGATCTGCTGAACACCCTCGGGATGCGCCATAACGGCGCCGTCCGGGAATTTGATCCACGCGGTCTCGCCCGCCTGGCGAGTGCGCTGGTACGAAACCGATTCGTGCTCAGCGGAATCGCGGCGAACGCGGTCTCTTTTATTACGCTGATCTCGCTTCTTTCCGTAGCCGACGTCAGCTTCGCCATCCCTGCTACCGCCGGCAGTTTCGTGTTGGAAGCGATACTCGCCAAAGTGCTCCTGCATGAGGACGTGCGCTGGCAGAGGTGGGTCGGCGCCAGTGTCATCGCTTTCGGCGTGGCGCTGCTGGTCTTTCCTTGAGCGGCGGCATCGCGATCGCCATTCTGGCCCACGGGCTCGTGGGCCTTTCGCTGGTATGGGATAAGGTACTGCTGCAGCAGCCGGCTACCCGGAATCTGGCCAACTACATCTTCTGGCTGGGCGCGATGAGCGTGTTCGGGCTGCTAATCATACCGTTCGGGTTCAAGATGCCGCACGCCGGAATAGCGGCACTGGGATTCACTGCCGGCGTCGCCGATCTGGCCGGCACCTGGTTCTACTATCTCGCCCTGAAGCGCGGCGAGGCTTCGCACACGCTTGCCGTACTGGGCGGATTCTCCCCGTTGGCAACCGCGCTGATCGGTATCCCCCTGTTTTCGAACCCACTCAGACGGGAGAGCCTGGTTGGTTTCGGATTCCTGGTTGCTGGCGGATTCGTGATGTTCCTGTCGGAAAAACTGAACTGGCGCGCGATCCTGCCGAGTGTCGTGCTGGCGGCCGGCCTGTTCGGTCTTGCCAACGATCTGCAGAAAGTGGTGTTCAACGCAGCCGGCTTCGTGACCGGCTTCGTGTTCTTCTCGATCGGGACCTTCACCGGCGCCATGGCATTGTTGATCCGCCCGCTCTGGCGGCAGCAGATTTTTGAAAAGACGCGCGAAGCCCCGCCGGCCAGCCGGCTCTGGTATTTCGTGAACCGGTTCGCGAATGGTGTGGGATCGTTTCTGGTCTTTTTTGCGATCAGCCGCGCGAACCCGGCTGTTGTATCCGCAATATCGGGCGTTCGCTATGTCGCGATTTTCCTGGCGGCATGGGCCATAACGTTCTTCCGACCGGAATGGCTCAAGGAAGATTTTCGCCGGCCCGTACTGATCGGAAAAAGCGTGGCCACGGCGCTTATCGTCGCGGGGCTCGTGCTCGCGGGAATGGGCGGCGATTCATAGTGCTGCGGCCAGCCTTTATGTTCCAATTAATTGGAGGACGGTGTCTTTGAAAATGCCGGCAAACCTCAATAAACAGCAGTGGAAATTTACGCTGGGCTACATCGTCTGGATGATCCTGGCCATCTGGGGGCTGCACGCGTTTTTTGCCCCGCCGCAACCGCGCGAGTTGTCCTACAGCGATTTCCTCAACGAGGTGAAGGCCGGCCATCTCGAAGATGTCCGAGTCACTGAGAGGCAACTGATCGGAACTCTCAACAAAGAAGCGCTCAAAGGCAAGAAGGGGGAGAGCCCTCAGATCCGCTGTACACGCATACCCGGACTCGACGCCGGACCTCTCGTCCAGGTACTCGAAGCGCACAAGGTGAAGTACTCGGGGACCATTCCTTCGGAATCCGGTTGGATGGAGATCCTGATTTCCTGGGGACCCCTGCTGCTTCTCTTCATCATCTATGGCGTGGCGATGCGCCGCATGCAGGCCGGCGGAGGTCCGCTCAGCATCGGACGCAATCGCGCGAAAATTCACGATGAGTCGAGCACGCTCAGTACGAGCTTCGGCGACGTGGCCGGCGTGGACGAGGCCAAAGCCGAACTGGCGGAGATTATCGATTTTCTGAAAAATCCCGAGAAATACCAGAAACTGGGAGGGCGCATCCCCAAAGGCGTGCTGTTGGTCGGACCGCCGGGAACGGGCAAGACGCTTCTGGCGCGGGCGGTCGCCGGCGAGGCTCACGTCCCGTTCTTTTCCATCTCGGGTTCCGAATTCGTCGAGATGTTCGTCGGCGTGGGCGCGGCCCGCGTGCGCGACCTTTTCGAGCAGGCCAAGCAGCGCGCGCCCTGCATTATCTTCATCGACGAACTGGACGCCATCGGCAAGAGCCGTGCGACGGGTCACATGTACTTCTCGAACGACGAGCGGGAGCAGACGTTGAATCAGCTTCTGGTGGAAATGGATGGCTTCGAACCGTCGAACACCGTGATTATCATGGCGGCGACGAATACGCCCGAAGTTCTCGATCCGGCGCTGCTGCGGCCCGGACGCTTCGACCGGCAGGTTGTGCTGGATCGTCCCGATCTGCGCGAGCGCGAAGCCATCATCAAAGTGCATACGCGCAAGTTGCCGGTGTCGCCGAACGTGAATCTGGAGCATGTGGCCGCGTCTACGCCCGGCATGGTAGGAGCCGACCTTGCCAACATCGTCAATGAAGCCGCTTTGAACGCCGCGCGCGGCGGAGCCACGCAGATCGAAGAGCGCGATTTCGAACAGGCCGTGGATCGCGTCACCCTGGGCTTCGAGAAAAAAGGCCGGCTCATCAGCCCGGAAGAGAAAGAACGCGTGGCCTATCACGAACTCGGCCACACGCTGATGGCGCTATCGCTGCCGAACGCCGATCCCGTGCGCCAGGTTTCGATTATTCCCCGCTCCATCGGCGCGCTCGGCCACACTCTGCAGCTGCCGACGAAGGACAAATACCTGCTCACGCAACCGGAACTGGAGACGCGAATCGCGGTACTGCTGGGCGGCCGCGGCGCCGAGGACACGGTTTACAAAGGTGTGGTCTCCACCGGCGCCAGCGACGATCTGGAACGAGCTTCGGAGCTCGCGCGACAGATGGTTACGCGCTATGCCATGAGTCCGAGTCTGGGAAATCTCACCTACGGGGTTCCTCACGAATCGCGTTTTCTCAGAACACCGTTCGCTTCCGAAGAGAGAAATTACAGCGAGCGGACATCCGAACAGATCGACCAGGCGGTCCGTGCCATTGTCGACCACATCTACGACGAGGTGAGGGACACGCTGACCAGACGGCGTAAGGATCTGGATCGAATAGCCGCGTCCCTGATTCGGAAGGAGACGCTGGACCGCGAGGAACTGGACAAGCTATTGAAAGAGCCGCCGGAAGTTCCCGCCGCGGATAATGGCGCGCCGGCATTGGCGGGAACGGGAAACAGCAACCGGTAGGAACTGTCGGTAGTGCCTGAAAGGTGCGTTGACTGAAAACGCCAAACTATTTGAAGAACCTGGCGTCGGTTCTCGGTTCCTGTTTCGCGAGCGCTCGCCCAACGGAGGTCAAAGAGTATACGACGTTCCGCGAACTCTGGCCGGGCGGAAATGGCTCTGACTCTTCAATTAACTTACCCATCAGCATCTGGCGCACATACTTCGCTTCAACTGGCATCTTCAAATAGTTATTTGCGGTCGCGCCATGGAATAAGAAGTTTGAGGTCATGTCTCGTGGGCCGATCAGATTCAGATCCTCCGATTCCATAACCCGCAGTACGCCGTGACTGAAATCGGTGATGTCGTCTTTGGTGATCATATAGCCTCAGGTTAAACCTGAAATCGTGACGCGCGTCGAGGAAAAGTAACTCCCGTCTGATCTGTATACAGAAGTCGTAATAGCGACTTCGCGCCGCACCCGCGTTCGCGCGGCCTTCTGGCTTGGCGTCAGTTGGGTGTCTGGCATGCGGCAATTCTACATGAATCAGGACGGCACCGACTCAATGGTTTATTCGTCGTCTTCATCCCGTTTTGGAGGCTGTGGCCTTTTGGTGGCCGGATTGAACGGCGTAGATGGACGAAGATGTGCACTGGCCTTTTTCGGTGCCCACCTCTTCGGTGCTGCTCTCTTCTTCGCGGCGGCTTTTCTTTTCATTTTTTTGGTTTGGGTTCCCTCGTTCGCGTTGCGGGATCAAATGGCTTTGAGGGTCGCAAATCGATCGATGAACCGCTCAAATCGCCAGAGGAGTCCCGATGCCGCTGCACGAGCGAGTCTCCACGTTTCTCTCGCGCCCGATCTTTAGTCGAACGTTTCTTTGGCATTTACTTGCCTTCCTTTGCAGGATTTGGAGGTTTGCGTGCCGGCGGGAACGGCTCTGATGGCCTGATCGTGTTTGGAGGTTCAGCATCGCCAGTACGTCCAGGCACTGGCTGCTTTCTAATTGGCGGCTGGATTTTCTTGTCGTTTAGAAATGCGTCCAGAGATAATCGTCTGGAAACGCCTTGCGAACCTTGGCATCCTCCCGGTCGATTAGTTTCTGATTCGGTTCGAATTCGTCGAGCGCTTCGATTCGCGTGTAGGCGTCGTGAACCATTCTCGCCAGACCGATATGTTCTGGCGAGATTGAGCCAGCCCTTTTGATTTCCGTAATAGCAGACTCGATCTGGCCGAATAACTGACTGTACGCAAACCGCAAGCTTCGAAGATCCCGCACCTTCTCGGACCATCCGCAAAAAGGGGTAACTCCAGAGATTACGGCGGCTAGACCTGCGGAAACAGCCGAAACTGTCCTTGCCCAGGACTGATCCACTCCGAGAATTAAGGAGAGCGCCAAAGTCGAAAGAACCGAGGTGGTTATGAGGGCAACCTTGATCCACCATTCGAAGCTTTCCGCTCTGACGCCGTAGTAACGAACGTTCAGATTGGCGAGCAGATAGAGTTGAAACAGTCGATTCAGTTCTTCGTAAAACGGATCTGCCGAGACGCGTTCTTGAGTAGCCGTTTCCATCTTGCCCTGCTTCCATTATCGCTCCAGGCTGTTTGCATGTGGACACAACTCCGTGCGATGATCTGAGTGCCCACCCAAACCGGTTTCGAAAAGGCCCGCTTGGCAGCGAGCCTTTCTATTTTTCGTGCTGGCTTTCAGTTTACGCCAAAAGCTCGCTGAGTTCCCAAATGTGATCGGTGATTCCGGCTTCCATAGCCGGAGTCACGCGCAACGAGCGATGTACGCGGCAGAAGTTGTAATAGGCGAAGTGCAGGCAGTACGCGGACCAAAGGTTTTCCCACTTCTTTGAGAACGCATTCGTCAACCTGGTGAGGCGGCGCATCTGCATTCTGATCGTCAGATTCTGGCGCTCCACGATGGAAGTGCATATCCGCTCGGGATCGGGATTACCGAACACTGGGACCACCTCCGTTTCCACAACCTCAGCCGGGCTGTAGCGGCGTTCTCCATCTGCCGGTTGCTTGTAGACCTTGATGATGAGCTGAGCGAAGCTCACGCGGTCGTCCAGCGTGTCAGCAATGGCCGCAACGTACGGGCGGAATCCATCGGTGGTGATCTGGAAGTGCTGATGCGCAGTCGCATGCCTCAAGCCTTCGATGAAGATCTGAGTTGTGGCGATATCGCGGCGTCCCAAGGCGAAGTTCAGAACCAGCTTCGTGTGGCGTTCGATGGCCACGAAACAATAGGCGTCTCCGATGGAGTTGTCATGCGCTTCTTTCGGGCGTTTGTGCTGCTCTTTCTTCTGAACGAATCCCCATATTTCATCGCACTCCACGTCGCGAACCGGGACATTCACGATCAACCGGCCCATGAGTTGTTCGCAGCGCTCACCGGCCAGCGTCAGGAGCTTCATGATGGTGTTCTGATCGACGCCGGTGATCCGCTGAGTCGAGCGGATCGAATTTCCCTCGATCAGGAGCTTGATTACCATTTCGGCCTTGTCCTTCGGGAGGTACATCTCGCCCATGGTGAGCTGGTGGGCTTCGGTGAGGGTCTTCCGGCACACCGGGCAGCGGAATCGGCGAAGGCCGTTCTCAAGAGCTAAATTCGATCTCTATTGCATTCATAGTCAATCACTGTAGGATAGGAATGCGTTGTCGGGACGGTCGCAAGCCCGGAGCCCGACAGGTTTGGCTTTCAGTCAGTCAATTTACGGCGGTGGCATTGGCATCAGATCCCTTCCTGGCGGCCAGCAGCTAGACTCTGCTGGCCGCCTTCGTTTCTAGACTGACGCTCGTCACGCCCGCCGTTTCAGTTTCAATCGTAAAGGTAGATCTCGTAGATTGTCAGCACCAATTAAGTCCAATTGAGTCTGAGGATTAGAATCGTTTCTGGACTTTTCTGGACAGAAAGTTTGGCTGCCTTCTGGACTTTTCTGGACTCATAGAGCCCGGAGTCTAGAAAAGTCCAGATCAGTCCAGATTTCTCTTTCTCTCCTGCTCAAGCCGGAAAAGATACGACTCCACCTTCTTCTTAGCCTTTTTGCCGCCGCCCCCGCTTTTCACTTCAAAGTAGCTAGATTTAGAGATTCCAATTGCGGACCACACTTGTTTGTGGCCAGTCAACAGCGCAGCATCGTCAAGCCGTTCGCCGATGGACTTTACTGACCGGACTTCTGGATTTGAAGACTGGAAGGTCGGCGCGGGAGATTGTGGCTCACTATCTGGCAACGGCAGAAAGTATATTGGCTTTCTGAGTGTCGTGACATACTTCCGAAGACCTTCGCGGATCGCCTCGCGCATTTCGTCTATCGTTGCGTGAAAGGTTAAAGCCCCGATGGTCTCCACATTGTCGATTACCATTTGCTCTATGTTTGACGCCAAGACTGAAATCCAAATATCAATCTCCGGGCTGCCTGGATAATAAACGAATTCACCTTCGTATAGTTCGTTCGCATAGCGGACAAGAATTTCGAACAGACGCAATGGCTGTCTCGGCATCGGAGGCTTCGGAGCAGGCGCATTCTCCCCGCCAGCCAGTGCCGCGAACTTGGCGAATGTGCTGCTTTCGAGCCAAGGTCGCAGATTTCGCAATGGAGCCAGTTCAGCCCAGAACTTCTCGTGGACGTGGAACCATCGGATTTTTATCTCTTCCCGACCTTTCAGATCAATCAGCGGTTCTCGATTGTCTTCCATTCGCCCCGTTGCGCACGGCGGCGCATGGGCGGTACGATGGGGTTGCTTAGTCCTTCATCGAACTGCCCCGGCGCAAGCCGGGCTTTTCGTTTTTAAGGACCAATTGTAACGAAAAGTCCGGTAATGGTAAGCTTGAAAACAACAATCCTCATGAATGTTTTCGAGCGTGGCGCGATTCTCCGAGATTCGAACGCGGTCATTCGAGCATGGGTTTCGTTTCGAGAGAATGTCAGGGCGCTTCTGGACTGCTACGCCACATTGCATTCCATCGGGCAAGAGCATCCGCCAAAAATCATCGAAGAAGGTGACACCTTCATGGTGATCGAGTGCATGCGTGGTCACGAACACGACAATCCGTGCAGTTCGGTGATGCTTACCATCTCGGCCCACGCGAGTGAGCGGGAAATCCATGGAAGAGTTGAGCGCTGGTTGCGCAGTTTGCCGGGAGTATTACGAATAAACGACAGAGCCAAAAATCTGAGATTCTCAATCGGGGATCATGAACGGATTTCTTTGATCTTTAAAGATGAAGAACTGACAGCGAAAGAAGCCGCTGAGAAACTAATCGAAGATCTGGTATCCGAAAGACCCTGATAGATCCATCAGTCAGTTTGCTTGCGCGGCCTGCCACCGGCCCGCGTTTTGCGCCTCTCAGCGAGTTGCCGGAAGTAATCCGGCCCGCGCTTTGCGATGCTGGCCCCGCCTCGTTTCCCGAGCACGGCGGCAGCGTTCAGCCGAGTCTGAGTCATCAGGTCATCCACCAGCGCCAGCGCCGCTTTCAGATTCTCCCGCGCCGCGCCTGTGCGATTCTGAGGCAATGGCGGCGTTGTTTCGAGGATCAGATCCGCCTCTGAGATCAGGTTGCGGAGCGCTTTCAGTTCGGTGCGGCTGGATGGGATGATTCCACTGTACAGCGAATGCCAGCGCTGTTTTCCAGTCAACGCACCTTTCAGGCACTACCGAACTGTCCCCGCCGATTCCCCGCTCTGGTAACTTGAATACTTGGGAGTTTTCCAAACTGTGCCATTCCAACTGAGGTCGTACTGCGCCATTACGATCCTCGCCGCCGCTCAAATCGCCTGCAATAGCGGTGGACCTTCCGCCGCCGGAGGCCGCGGGCGCGGCGGTTTCCCCGCTATCCCGGTGACGGTCGCGACTGCCGAGCAGCGCGATGTCCCGGTGGAAGTGCGCCAGATCGGCGCCGTCGAAGCGGTCTCGGTCATTGCCGTCAAAGCGCAGATCGGCGGCGAACTGACCAAAGTGCTTTTCAAGGAAGGTGAGGACATCCGCAACGGCCAGCAGCTCTTCGAGATCGATCCGCGCCCCTATCAGCAGGCGATCGATCAGGCCGAGGCGGCCATCGTTAAAGACGAAGCTCTCATCGCGCAGGCGCAGGCCAACCTCGCTCGCGACACCGTCCAGGCCGCCAACGCCAAAGAACAGGCCGAGCGCTACGCGGCGCTGGCGAAGGACGGCCTGATCTCCCGGGACCAGAACTCCACCTATCAAACCACCTTCAACACGCAGAACGAAGCCCTGCGCGCCGACGACGCCGCCATCAACAGCGCCAAAGCCACGCTGAACGTCGACAAAGCCGCGCTCGAAACCGCCAAACTCAACCTCTCCTACTGCTTCATCAAGTCGCCCATCGACGG
Organism: Terriglobia bacterium; assembly: GCA_963788485.1. Lineage (GTDB taxonomy): Bacteria > Acidobacteriota > Terriglobia > Bryobacterales > Bryobacteraceae > BOG-234. The sequence goes on along the minus strand of CAWBIS010000270.1, from coordinate 2,130 downwards.
CCGCGCCGGCGCTCTGCTCGTGCAGGCCGGCAATCTGGTGAAGGCCAACGACACCACGGCGCTGGTCAACATCAACCAGATGCAGCCCGTCGATGTCAGCTTCAGCGTTCCCGAGCAGATGCTGGGCGAGATTCGCGCCTTCGGCAGGGAGCATCCGCTCGCCGTGACTGCCGTTATTTCCCCCGACCACCACATCAACGGAACGCTCAATTTCATCGACAACTCGGTCGATAACACCACCGGCACGATCAAGCTCAAAGCCGAATTCCCCAACGCCGACCGTTCCCTCTGGCCGGGCCAGTTCGTCAACGTGGTCATGACGCTGCGCACGCTCCGGGGAGTGACGGTGATTCCATCCGAGGCGGTGCAGTCCGGCCAGCAAGGCCAGTTCGTGTTCATAGTCAAACCCAACGGAACCGTCGTGAACAAAGTCGTCCAGCTTGGCCAGGAGACCGACAAACGAATCGTGGTGGAGAGTGGCGTATCCCCCGGAGACACCGTCGTCACGGACGGACAGATGCGCCTGATCCCGGGCGCGCCCGTGCGCGTTGTGCAATCCGTCAACACGACTCCTGTCAGCGACAAGGGAGCTTCCTGATGAACATTTCCCAGTTCTTCATCAGCCGGCCCATCTTCACGACCCTCACGGCACTGGGCATTCTGCTGTTTGGCACAGTCGCTTACCGCACGCTGCCGGTAGCGGCGCTGCCGAGTGTGGATTATCCGACGATCCAGGTGAACGCCAATCTGCCCGGCGCGAGCCCCGACACCATGGCCGCGTCCGTCGCCACGCCTCTCGAGCGCCAGTTCTCCACCATCGCCGGCATCGATTCGATGAACTCGTCGAGTTCTCTCGGCAGCACTTCGATCACGATCCAGTTTTCGCTCGATCGCAACATCGACGCGGCCGCGCAGGACGTCCAGTCTGCCATCTCGAAGGCCGGCGGATTGCTCCCGCCGAATATGCCGCGCCCGCCTTCGTTTAATAAAGTCAATCCGGCGGATCAGCCGATCTTCTTCCTCGGCGTCAGCTCCGATACGTTGCCCATCTATACGGTGGACGAGTATGCCGAGACCGTCATGGCGCAGCAGATATCGACCGTCAGCGGCGTCTCGCAGGTGCAGGTCTTCGGCGGTCAGAAATACGCGGTCCGCATTCAGCTCGATCCCGACGAACTGGCCAGCCGCGGCATCGGCGTGGATGAAGTACTGGCGGCCGTCAACGCCAACAACACGAATCTGCCCACCGGCAAGCTCTACGGGTCGAAACAGGCGTTCACAGTTCAGTCGTCGGGCCAGTTGACCAACGCCGCGCAGTTCCGCCGCATGATCGTGACTTACAGGAACGGCAATCCGGTGCGTCTGGAAGAACTGGGCCGCGTGCTGGACGATGTCGAGAACAACAAAGTCGTCGCCTGGCTGAACGACACCCGGACTGTGATTCTCGCCATCAACCGGCAGCCCGGCACCAATACCGTCGAAGTGGTCGACAATATCCGGAAACTCCTGCCCACGTTCCGCGCGGCGGTTCCGCCGGCTATCCAGATGGGCGTACTTTACGACCGCTCCCAGGATATCCGCAACTCGATCGACGATGTGAAGTTCACCCTGAAGCTCACCGTCTGCCTGGTGGTGATGGTGATATTCCTTTTCCTGCGGAACATCTCCGCCACGCTCATTCCGGGCGTCGCCGTGCCGCTTTCGATCATCGGCACCTTCGCCGTGATGTACCTGCTGGGCTACAGCCTGAATAATCTTTCCCTCATGGCGCTCACGCTGTCGGTGGGATTCGTGGTGGACGACGCCATCGTGATGCTGGAGAATATCGTGCGGCACATGGAACTGGGCGAGACCCGCATGGAAGCCGCGCGCCGGGGCTCGCGCGAAATCGGATTCACGATCGTCTCGATGACCATTTCGCTGGTCAGCGTCTTCATCCCCGTACTCTTCATGGGCGGCATCGTGGGGCGCCTGCTGCACGAATTCTCCGTCACCATCGCCGTGGCAATTCTGGTCTCCGGCTTCGTTTCGCTGACGCTCACGCCGATGCTCGGCAGCCTCTTCCTGACGTCGAGCCACGGCCGCAAGCACGGAATTTTCTACAACGCGCTCGAGCGCATTTTCCAGGGC
>CAWBIS010000269.1:0-11791 GCA_963788485.1 Terriglobia bacterium | reverse complement strand
CCGATCTGGTTTTCATTACCGCCGGACTGGGCGGCGGCACCGGAGCGGGCGCGTCGCCCGTGGTTGCGAGTCTGGCTAAGGAACTGGACGCGCTGACAATTGCGATCGTGACCAAACCATTCACGTTCGAGGGAGGCAAGCGCATGCGCCAGGCGGAGCGAAGCGTGAACGATCTGGCCGCGTCGGTGGACATTCTCACCACCATTCCGAACGACCGGCTGCTTACGATCGCGCCGAAGGGAACGACGATGGCACAGGCGTTCCGGATGGCCGACGATGTATTGCGCCAGGCGGTGCAGGGTATCAGCGAGATTATCCTGCGGCCGGGGCTGATCAATCTGGATTTTTCGGATATCAAGGCCGCCATCTCGGGCATGGGACACGCACTGATCGGCAATGCCGTGGCCAGGGGCGAGAATGCGGCAGTCGAGGCGGCGCGGGCCGCCATCAGTTCGCCGCTGCTAGAAGACACGAAGATCAAGGGCGCGCGACAGGTGCTGATGAACATCACAGCGTCTTCCGAGATTGGGCTGCACGAACTGAACGAAGCGTGTTCGATTATCCGCGAAGCCGCGGATTGCGACGATCTGCAGTTGAATTTCGGCGTGACCGCCTGCGATGCGATGGGCGACGCGGTAAAAGTGACGGTGATCGCCACCGGCTTTTCGAAATCCGAGGAGAAGCGCGCACCGGCGGTGGAAACGAGGCCTGTTGCCGACTTTTTCGCCGAACGCCCCGCGGAACCGGCACACGTTGCGCCGATCCAGCAGCCGGTCCCGGAGCCGGTTCCCGCGGCAGCCGCGCCGGTGTTCGAGGAGGAACTGGACGTGCCCGCGTACCTGCGCCAGGGCAAGCTGCTCAATTAAGTGTGCTGCACGGAGATGGGAGGCCGATTTCGAGCCGGCCTCTTCGTTTTCGTTCCAAACGGCCACGCGGATTGCCAATCCGCCGCAGGTTAATCAACCCCGCTCTACATCAAAGTGCTGGTGGCGCGAATTCCCTTGTCGGTCTTCGGTGGCGGCGGAGCCTGGGGCGTCAGTTGAAGCTGTTCGAGCACTCCGCAGCGCGCCAGCTCGAACCGGTTGCGGACGCCCAGTTTATGGAAGAGGCGGAAGAGATAGATTTTCACCGTGCCTTCGGTGATGCCCATCTCGCCCGCGATCTGCTTGTTCCTCATTCCCTGTCTGAGCAGAGAAACAATCTCCCGCTCGCGCGGGGTGAGGGATACTTTGCGCCGCAGCTGCGCGCCGTCCCGGGCCGTTCCGAATCCGATCTGCAGTTCGCCCGCGGCGACTTTGCGCAGAGAATCCACCAGTTGTTCGGGCTGAGCGTTACGCTGCACGATCCCGCGGACTCCGTATTCCAGAGTCTTGAACATCAGTTCCAGGGGAAGCGCGTCGGCCCAGAGAACCACCGGACAAGCGGGAACGTATTCGTGCAACTCGCCCAGACTGGCGAAGGTCAGCCCGGCGGTAATGTCGAGCAGAATTGTGTCCGGGGCGATCGCTTCGGGTTCCGCCGAAGAGCGAAGCACGACGGCGAATTCGGCGGCGGGGCAACGACCCACGATCTCGAAGCCGTTGTTTCGAAGTACGTGTTCAAATCCAGCCAGAAGAACGGGCTGGTCGCTTAATAGAAAAACCTTTGGCACTTCTTGTCCTCCGGGTACAAACTAACGAGCTAATCAGCCATCGCGGCGCGCTTTGACGCCGTTGCTTCTTACCCCCGCCGCCGTACCCGGGTGGGATGAAATGTCACCTGCCGTCTCTGCCGGACGGCTTGCCATGCTGTTTCTTGCCGGCTCGCCCGGGTTCCTGACGATCCGGCGAGTTCTGAATTCATACTTATCGATGCGCATTGCGGCCTGCCCGTTCAGATTCCGGACAATCCTGCCTTCGGCCACCAGTTTGAGCGGAACCTGATTCTCCAGGCGCGCGGGCCAGTCCACCGAAACCTGCAGCAATTGCCCCGGCTGCAGCGCCTCTTCGGTGGAAAAAAGCAGACCTTTGCTGCTGATGTTGAGAGTTTCACTGGTCGCCACACCGGATAGAAAGGGATGCTCCAGCGCCTGGTAGCTGACGGCAAGGCGGCAGGGGAAGCGGGCGTTCGTCCGCCGGTCCGCTCCGCCATTGTCCGCGGGATCGGCGGCCTCTTCGCTTCTCAGAGCTCCCGTCACCACGCGGCGCAGTTTCGCCGGGTCGTGCAATTCCTCGTAGCAGATAAAATCATGGGCGCCCTTGCGCACGGCGTTCATAGCGACGTCGCGGTCCGCCGAGTGGCAGAGTACGATAACCGGCGTTTGCGGCGCATGCTGCTTCAGATGCCGCACTGTAGCCAGCCCCTGCCCATCCGGAAGAAAAAGATCCGAAACGATCAGGTTGAAGGAGCGCTCCTGCAGGGTGCGCAAGCCATCAAACAATGCCTCGACGCACACCCATTCGATTTTTCCGTCGAAGCCTTCCTCGACCGGAGCGATGACTTGTTTCGCCGGATGCTCGTCGGTTCGGATCAGCAGAATCGAGTATTCACGCATGGGCTTATATCAGCTTAACCCTTTCAGTCAGTGCACACGAGAGGCCAACATTCTCACGAACGCGTCCGCGCCGAATCAAAAGCTTATGGCAATCATAGCCAAAGTTATCGTGACAGGATGTCTCCGATCGTGGACCCGCGGTGACAATCGGGTCAATGCGACCTGGCGCTGCGTCGAAATACCTCATGCGGCCTTCTTTGCGTTTGCGGCGCCGGGAGGTCCGCCCGGTTTGACAACGCGCGCTGCGATCTTGGTGATGGCGCGGCCGAACGGCGTCGCCGCCGGGAATTCGAAGCGGTCCCGCGGCAGTTTGTCCAGGGCGGAATCATCGCTCGGGATCACCCCGAACACGTTCATCTCGAACATCTGCTGGATGCTCTCCACCCAGAAATCCTGCGGCGTGCTCATATTCCGGTTGAGGATGATCCGGATACGGCCGCGATCAAACCCGCGACTCGAGAGCGTTTGCAGAATCGACCGGGTCTGGTAGAGCGCCAGTACGTCCGGCGCGGTGACGAGGTAAAGCTCCTCGATACTCTGGAGGACGGTCCAACTCGCGGGATTGATATGTCTGCCGAGGTCGACAAACACCCACTTGTACTGCCGGCTGATGAGCCGGAACAGGCTTTCGACACGCCATTGCTCCGGCGGCGGGACCTCGAAATTGCCGGACATTCCTTCCGCCGGGGAGCCCAGAAGGTCGACTCCCGGGGTCACCGGGGTGACAAACTCGGGCCATGAACTGGCCGCGAGGCGGCGCACCGCTTCGAATGCATCGCCACAATTCCGCGGGCGCTCGCCGGGGTTCGGCGCCGCAACACGGAAGATGTGGCGCGTCGCCGGCGCCTGGTAATCCATGTCGGCAACGAGAGTCCGGGTTCCCGGAGCGGCGAGTTGCAGCGCCGCGCTCAGGTAACAAGCCACGCTGGTGGCTCCGCATCCGCCTTTCGGGGAGAGAAATCCGGCGATTCGACCCGGGTCCACCATGGCGGTCCGCCGCGATTCCAGAACCGTGCAGATCCTGTCCAGAGCTTCATAGATCGCCGGCCTTACCGGCAGGCAGACGAACTCACTCGCCCCCGCCCGCAGCGCCGAAATCATATCCGCCGGTTCGGCCGCCACATGCACTGCTATGACAAACGGGGTGTCTTCGCCGTGCCGCACATCTTTCATCCATTCCGCGGGAGGTTTGGCGGTGCGGGAAAGCTCGACGAAAAGAATATCCGGCCGGTCCCGGTCCACCGCCTTGGCAACTTCGAACGGAGCGGTCGAGGCGGGAAAACGGAAAAGCGGGGCTGCGCCCGCTTCTGCAATGGCGGCGACGATCTCGGACAACAGTTCCGGTGAATCGAGCACGAGCCCGATTTTCCAGCCCCAGTCCGGCCGGTGGGACATGTCGGTTGGGGGAAGGTTAATTGCCATTCCAAGCCATCGAGAGGTTGTCTGCTCCCATTAGTAACATCGGGAGTTCACGCCCGCCAGACTTACCTTCGCCGTATAACCCGCGGATGTAAACCATCGACCGGATCCCGTTCAGCGGCCGGTTATCGTCGCGGATCGTCATTTATTGTCGCAAAGAACCCGCTAAACTGATGACCAATGACTCCGATCCGCTCCCTTACCGTCTTCGCTTTGTGTTCTCTCCCGCTGCTTGCGGCCGATGCCGCGCCCAACGCCCGGCAGATTTTCGATCGTCAGTTGAGTAACACCGAGCGCGAAGTCGTCGGGCTCACCGAAGCCATGCCCGCGGACAAATTCAGCTTCGCCCCCACCAACGGGCTATTCACGGGCGTGCGCACGTTCGCCCTCGAAGCCAGGCATATTTCGTTCGAGATCAATACAGTGGCCGCGGCGCTGCTGGGCGAACCGATTCCCAGCCAGGAACACGACAATGGCCCCGACAACCTGACGACCAAAGACGACATTGTCAAATACATGAAAGATGCGTTCGCGCACGCGCACCGGGCGGTGGCCACGCTCACCAACGACAATCTGCTGGAACTCACCGCGGATCCCTTCAACCCGAGGGGCAAGAGCACCCGGGTGGCTTCCGTCGGCATATTTTTCTGGCACACCTACGACCACTACGGTCAGATGGTGGAATACCTGCGGATGAACGGCATCAAGCCGCCCGCCAGCAGGTAAGGCGCGCACGCGAACAGGTTTGCGACAATTGCGGACGTGGTTCAGTATCGAAGACTTGCGGCATTACTGGTCGGCGCGTGGCTCGGGGCAAGCGTCGTGACGGATGTCGCCGTCACACAGAATTTCCAGACCGTCGACCGATTTCTGGCGAAGCCGGGAAGCGTCAGCACCTCAAGCGCGCTGCATGAGATCTCCCGCGACCGGGAACGATTCATCCTCAGGCGCAACGCCGCCGAGGAGAACAATTGGATTTTCCTGAACTGGGAACGCGTGGAACTGGCTATCGGCGGATTGTTGTTCCTCGTGCTTCTGTTCGGGGAACGGCCGCAGAGGTTGATGCTGATCCTCTGTGCCGTCATGTTTCTGATTGTCGCGGCCGAGCATTTCTTTCTTACTCCGCTCATCACGGATCTCGGGCGCAAGGTGGAAGACCTGCCCGCGACCGATCCCCAAAGTAAGAGCTTCTGGGTCCTGCACGGTTTTTATTCCGGGCTCGACATCCTGAAAATGCTGGTGGCGGTTGCGTTTGCGGTGCGGCTCGCGATCAAGCGTAAACCCGATCCGAATCACTTCGCGCGCGAATACGACTCTTCCCTGCCGGTTGGAGCCAGTGTCAAATCCGGAAGCACCCTGCCAGGAACCCGCCCGCGTGGATAGCCGGCGCATGTGCCCGCATTGCCGGGCATTCATCTCGAGCAACGATCGTACCTGTGCGTATTGCGGCCAGCAGGTGGGCCCCCGAGCTATCGAAAGGCGGCAGCCGGGCGAGATCCTCGGCGGCCTGATTCCGCACGCGCACTTCACCACGATTCTGATCCTGGTGATCAACTTCGGATTGTTCATCGGCACGCTGATGCTGGAGCGTACGATGGGGGAAAATGGCGCCATCGCAGCGCTGGGAGCCAAGTTCGGCCCCTATATTTTCCAGGACCACGAATACTGGCGCCTGGTCACCGCCGGATTCCTGCACGGCGGGTGGTTACACATTCTGATGAACAGCTGGGTGCTCTACGATCTTGGCGCGCAGGTCGAACAGGTGTATGGAACGCCGCGTTTTCTGGTGCTTTACTTTGCGGGCACCGTCGGCGGGTTTTACCTGAGCGCGGTGGAGAACCCCCTCGTTCCGTCGCTGGGCTCGTCGGCCGGCATTATGGGATTAATCGGAGCGATGATCGCGTTCGGCGTCGCCAACCGTTCGACGATGGGCAAGGCTATTCGCAATTTCTACGGACGCTGGGTGATCTACATCATCGCGTTCGGACTGATTCCCGGCTTCAGTGTGGACAACTGGGCGCACATCGGCGGCCTTGCGGCGGGATTCGCCATCGGCTACGTCGCCGGCACCCCGGTCCATTCCACCGCCGCGCGCGAAGGCATGTGGCGCGTGCTGGGCGCAGTCTGCGTACTTCTTACCGTATGGAGTTTTTTTCTGGTTTATCGTAACTTTCCGTCACCGGATCAGTTAAGATAAGTACGTATGCGCTACATCGTGCTTGCGCTGGCCCTGTGTTTTGCTGTGCCCCCGATATCCGCCGTGGCGGCGAAGAAGCCGGCCAGGTTCAACGTGAAGCACGCCAAGGTGAAGCATCCCAAAGCAAAGACTATCAAGCGCCACTCGCGCGGGCATTAGCCAGCCGGTTTTCGACTTCTCACGCTTAGCCGCTCCGCATCTACCTCCCCGGAAATTCGTACGTCCATTCGAAGCTGTATTTCTGTGTTAGCTTTTCAGATAACCCATGGACAGAATCTGCCTGCTCCTGTTGCTGGCGGTGCCTGCGCTAAACGCAGCAGTGATTCGGGGAAGCGTCGTCGAGAACATGACGGGGTACTCCCTCTCGCGCGCGCTTGTCACGATTCAGGCCATCGGCGGGGCGTCCGATGCCGCGGTCTCGACGCATACCAGCGATTCCGGCGGATTCGAGTTCAGTTCGTTGCCGGCGGGAGCTTATGTCGTGAAGGCTTCGCGGCGCGGCTTCCTGCCCATGGAATATGGCCAGCGGCAATGGAACTCGGCGGGAACGCCGGTGATCCTCGGCAAGGATGCCGACGCGTTTCTGAACATTCGTTTGTCGCGCTTTGGCGCCATAACCGGCACGGTTCGGGACGATAACGAAGTCGGCATTCCCGATCAGGACGTTGCGGCCTACACCAACACGGAACCTCCGCACTATGTGACGCGCGGGCGCAGCGACGATCGCGGCATCTTCCGCATCGCCGGACTCGAACCCGGCTCCTATCTGGTACGCACCACCGGCAACGAAGATCTCGAGACCTCTTACCTGCCGACGTTTTCGCGGCAAACGCTGCTTGTCGCGGAGGCTCGTCCGGTGCAGGTTTATCTCGACGATGAAGCGCGCGACGCCGACGTGCATCCGATCAAAGGCACGTTGTTCAATCTTTCGGGCGCGGCCGGCCCTCTGTCCGATCCACAGGATTTCACAGTCCGGGTGACGCTGGTTTCGGAACTGGGCCGGCGAACGAGTGACGGCCCGGTTTTCCATTTCGCTTCGCTTCCGCCGGGACCGTATCAGATCTACGTGGAAGCGAGAGAGAATGCTCCCGGCACCCGGTTCCTCGGCGGTTACACGGAGTTTCGCCTCGATCGCAACATGACCGGATTCGGAGTTCTGCTGAACACCGTGCGCGAGACGCAGTTCAACTTCCAGGGAGGCTCAGCCGCGGTGGCCATTCGACGCAAGGACCTCGCCGGATTCGGGCCTGCGCAGGATCTGCAACTCAGCGACGGCAATCGCGCGGCGATCCCGCCGGGCCGCTGGGAGATTCTGGCGATTCCACCGGCTGGATATTACGTTTCGCGTTTTCAACCGGCTGGACGCAACGGCAATCCGCGGCCCGACGGTTGGAATGAGATCGCGATCCAGCGCTTTGAGTCGGTGACTATCACGCTTTCGGGAGGCGCAAGCGCGGTTCATGGCACGGTGAAAACCTCGGGAGCAATGGCGGGCGGCGCGCCGGTGTTTCTGGAAGGGTGGGACCCGGTCGAACGGAAGCGGTTGATCGATCTGCGCGAGACGCGCGCGGACCTGCGCGGCAACTACAGATTCGAAGGGCTCGCGCCAGGCAGTTATCGCGTTGTTTCCACGTTCGAGTATCTTTTCCCGGATTCGAACGCGATGGATGTTGCCGGGGCGCAGCCGGTGGAAGTCGCGGAGCATACGGACATTCAGGCCGATCTGGAGTTGTACGGCACAAGGTAGAGCGGGGTGACTCGCCGTCGTGCGCGCCCGTAGATGCCGATTGCCAATCGGCCGCAGATTAACAAACAATCTGCCCCCGGTGGTTTAACAACTATTGGCAATCTTGCCATTCGCGGGGCAGGGGCTAGAGTGACAAAATGCGCAGATGGCTATTGGGCTTCACTATTGCATGCAGTGGCTTGTACGCTCAGAGCGTCGCCATTTCGCCAGGATACGTCAACCTGCCGCTTGGTGGGACGCAACAATATAGCGCAACGGTAACGGGGTTATCGCCGGCGACGGTGACCTGGAGCGTCACTGCCGGCGGAGGGTCGATTACGCAAACGGGCCTCTACACCGCGCCGTCGAAGTTGCCTGAGAATTCCGTCCTGATCAGCGCCGCGTCGACGGCAAACCCGAAGATTTCGACCGTTGTTTATGTCAATCCCGAAGGACCCGGGCCAACCCTCACAGCCTTATCGCCAAATCCGGCTCCTGCAGGCACCGATACGATCACGATTACAGCCAGTGCAAATGCGCCGTTCATCAGCGGCGCCACGGCTGTGTGCAATGGAGCCTCAACCTCGGCCAAATTTATTTCGGCGACCTCGGTTTCCGTTGTGACGTATGTCGGGACGAATCCGGCAACGCTGACCTGCTATGTGAATAATCCCGGCACCTGGCAGAGCAATTCGCTGACGGTGGCCGTGAAAAGCAGTAACAGCTCGGGAGGCGGTGGTTCCGGTGGGGGCACTACCCAGGCGCCCAAAATCTCGCCTGCGTCCGCAACAGTTGCGCTCGGTGAGACGCAGCAGTTCACGTCGGGCAACGTGACCACATGGAGCGCGGCCGCCGGTTCGATTACTTCTGCGGGACTTTACACTGCGCCTGTGGCGGAGACCGCTACGGGTACGGACACGGTCACGGCAACCGGCCCCGGTGGCACAAGCACGGCGATCGTGACTCTTGTGCCGAAGCTGACGGTTTCACCGTCCGCCGTGACGCTTACACTCGGCGGGGCCCAGCAGTTTACGGCGGCTGATGCGACTACCTGGACCGCGGTCTCCGGTTCGGTCACTTCGGCCGGTCTCTACACGGCCCCCAGCTCAATGCCCGCTTCCGGTATGGACACGGTCACCGCGAGCGGTCCCGGGGGCACGGGCACTGCAGTTGTCACTCTGCAGAACTATCCGGCGCCTGCGATCACGTCGATCAACCCGGCGGCCCTGCCGCTTGGTTCTTTCACGGCAACGATCGCCGGCACCGGTTTCACGGCGCAATCGGCCGCAGTCCTTGGAGGCACCCCGCTCATCGTGACGGTTGAGTCCGCAACGTCGCTGGCCGTGTCCGGATTCGCGTCCACCACGGGTATGGTGAATCTGATCGTTTCGAACGGCTCCTCCGCATCGGCGCCGTTAGCGGTGCAGGTGGGCAATCCCGACGCGCAGGTATCGGCCGCCGCCGCCAGACGCTTCCTCGAACAGGCCGCATTCGGACCCACGCCGTCGGACGCGGCGAACGTCCAGTCGCTGGGATTCCAAGGCTGGCTCAGCCAGCAATTCGCGATGCCGCAGGTATCAAACTACAGCGCGCAGCTGAGCAGCAGCCAGGGAGGAGTGCCCACACAATTTCTCGCTAATGCAGTGACAAATCCCGACCAGTTGCGGCAGAAGGTGGCCTTCGCGCTGAGCCAGATATTCGTCACCTCTTTCAATACGATCATCTGGAACGGCTCGATGATCCCTTACGAACAGATGCTCATGGCGGACGCTTTTACCAACTATCGCCAGATCATGGGCGATGTGACGCTGAGTCCGACTATGGGCCAATACCTCGACATGGCCAACAACGCAATGGGAAACTCCGCAACAGGCACCATTGCAAATCAGAATTACGCCCGCGAGGTGATGCAGTTGTTCACGATCGGGACCGCCATGCTCAATGCGGACGGCTCTCCGCAACTCGATTCCAACGGCTTGCCCGTACCGGCTTATCAGCAGCCGACCATCGCGGACACGTCCCGCGTCTTCACCGGCTGGACTTATGTTCCCGCGTCTGGGCCCGTGGAATGGAACGACTACATCAACCCCGGCGGGCCGATGGTGGCTTATCCAGCAGAACACGATACAGGATCGAAGCAGCTGGTCAACGGCTATTCCGAGGCGGCGGGTCTCACTCCGCAACAGGATCTGAGTAACGCGCTCGACAACATATTCAACCACCCGAACGTGGGGCCGTTTGTGGGAAAGATGCTGATCCAGCACCTGGTGAAGAGCAACCCGAGTCCGGCTTACATCCAGCGCGTCGCCGCCGCCTTCGCGAATAACGGCAATGGCGTCAGGGGCGATATGCAGGCGTTGATCACGGCGATCCTGCTCGACCCGGAAGCGCGCGCCAACGATCAAGGCGGCAGCGACCAACCGGCGGACGGCCATTTGCAGGAGCCGGCTCTGTTCATCGCCGGCATGGTCAGGGCCTTCGGCGGCACTATGTCGAATCAGAACTACTTTGGCTGGGACCTCGTGAACCTGAGCCAGGACCTCTACAACCCGCCCAGCGTATTCAACTATTACGCGCCTTCGTTCGTCCCGCCTGGCAGCACGCTGCTTGGCCCGGAATTCCAGATCCTGACCCCGGATGCCGCAGTCTATCGGGCTAACATGGTGGCGAATCTTTTCTTTTCGTACAGCAATCCGGTGCTGAACTACGGGCCGGGAACAAACATCGATCTGACGCCGTACGTCGCGCTGGCTTCGAACCCTGCGACTCTGGTTGCGGCGCTGGATCTGACGCTCACGCATGGCACGATGCCCGCGGCCATGAAGCAGATCATCGTTTCGGCGGTGACCGGCGACACCAACGGCAATCTGTCGCGGGTTGAGACAGGCGCGTGGCTGATTCTCACTTCGAGCTATTACAACGTCTGGCACTAAGGTGCCAGCCAACCTGCCCTGCACCGAAGAGGAAAGAGAGATTACAGAGAATGCTGATTCGATCAAGACGTGATTTTCTGCGGGACGCAATTCGGTCGGTCTCCGCGGCCGGGGCATTGGGCGTCCTTTCAAAGTTCGGCGAGATGAATGCGCTGGCGGCCGGTCCCGGCTACCAGGCGCTGGTCTGCATCTTTCTTTCGGGCGGCAACGACGGCCACAATACGGTGGTTCCGATCGCCACCGCGCAACAGAGCTACGCTCCTTACCAGAGCGCGCGCGGGGCGCTCGCGATTCCACAGGCGTCGCTGCTGCCGATCGTCAATGGCAGCGACGTCTATGGCCTGCACCCGTCGCTTCCGGAAATACAGGGACTGTACAAGTCCGGCAACGCCGCGGTACTGGCGAACATGCTGCATATTCTCTCCCGTTGCCACAAGTCGATTCTCCCGACCATTTCGGTGCAGGCGGCATTACCCGGGGCGAGTCCAGAAACAATGGCCACGTCCCCTGCAGCACCGCTGGAACGTCAGTTCAGCCATATCGCCGGCGTGACTCAAATGACCTCGCCCAGTAACCTCGGGGCAACGTCGATTACTTTGCAACTCGACCTTAACCGCAATATCGATGGGGCTGCACGCGATATCCAGGCGGCTATCAATGCGGCACAGACTTATTTGCCGGCAAACCTTCCGTCTCACCCGACCTACTGCACAGCTCAATCCGGCTGATGCTCCAATCCTCATCATGGCGCTCCAATCCGACGCAATACGAATAATGCGCAAATGTATGATGTGGCTTCGACCATATGCTGCCAGCAGAAACTTACCCAAATCGCCATTCATAAGTAAGGTGATCGTCGGCGGCAGTTCGCTGCCGGCGGTTCACGTGGAGTTGAATCCGAATGCGTTAAGCAAGTAAAGCCTAGGGCCTTCCTAGGATGTGAGGACACGATCAGCGCTGCTGACGTGGAGCGGCCCAAACGG
>CAWBIS010000268.1:0-12661 GCA_963788485.1 Terriglobia bacterium | reverse complement strand
CTCATCGATCATTGCTTCGGTCTCCGAGGCGATCCTGTCGACGATATGACTGACGCTGATCGCCTGCGAGATGTGATGAATGAAAAACAGCAGCCATCCCACGCAGGCAAGGGCGAGGATCATGGCACCCGAGACGGTCGCGACGGGCGCGAAAGGGCTCGGCAGGGAACGCGCGGTGGGCAGCGCGGCGATGCAGTACGAAAAGGTTCCCAGGAATATGCCGAGTGTCCACTGGGTTACCTTGTCTCTGGCGAAGCTCACGATGATGCGCGGAGAGAACTGCATCGAGGCCAGCGTGAGCGTCATCAGCAGGATCGCGAAAACGATGGAAACCACCGTCATGATCGAGGAAGCGATGTCCGAGAGGATGACCTGGGCCACCTGCGGATCGGAGTGAGACGGGAACAGCGCGCGCGGGATAACTTCGCTCATGGAGGGAAAAGATTCTTCCAGCCAGGACAGAAATGCGCCGGCCACACCCAGGACGAGCGTGATGGTCAACGGGCGGACCAGAAAGCCGCCACGCAGGTTGTACATGGCCTGCCGGGCCAATACTGGAAGGGATTTTTCCAAGATCTTTCGTCTCAGTTTAGCCGTTGCGGGTCAAACCTTTCGGCAGATTCGCACAGGCCGAGCCGCGGATTACAAAGAATGGAGAATGAGCAGCCCGCGCATTCGACGGTCACCTGGGCTGAGTTTCTGTGATTTATGCGCCTCCATTGATCGTCGAAGTACTCTCCCCTTCGAACACGCCGGCCAAGAGTCCGGGCGGAGCGACTATCGCCCTCGCAATACTCGGAAGCCGCGCCATTTCCGTGGATCGGATTTTCGTCGTTTAAGAAGCCTGTTGCTCGAGCTGAAACTTCAGATAAGCGGCCAGTCCGCCCGATTCAAGAATTTTTCGAACCGACTCCGGCATTTTCGGGAACGTGAATTCCTCGCCGGACAGCTGAATCTTTCCCTCTTCCAGATCGATTGCGATTTCGTCGCCTTCCCGCACCGCGGCGACCAGGGCGGGACATTCCACGATCGGCAAGCCGTCGTTAATCGCGTTGCGATAAAAGGTTCGCGCGAATGACGACGCCACGACGGCTTTGATCCCCAGCCCCTGGATCGCCGTGGCCGCCTGCTCGCGCGCGCTGCCGCAGCCGAAATTGCGGCCCGCCACGAGTATGTCGAAACTCCGCAGTTTGTCCGGGAAGCCCTCGCCCAGCATTTCGAATGCATGCTGGCCCAGGCGTTCGCGATCGATGTAAATCAAATAGCGGCCGGGAATGATAATGTCCGAATTGATGTTATCGCCAAATTTGTAAATACGCCCCTGAATGACGGATTGCATCATGGATTTACAAACTCCCTTGGATCGGCGATCACCCCTCTGATCGCGGATGCGGCCAGCGTCGCCGGGCTGGACAGGTAAATCTGCGATTTGTTGCTGCCCATGCGTCCCACAAAGTTGCGGTTGGCGGTGGACAGGCAAACCTCGCCGTCGGCGAGCGTGCCGCCGTCGCCGGCGCAGGCGCCGCAGCCCGGGTTCGTCACCAGTCCGCCGCTTTCGATCAATGTCTGCAGCACCCCGGAATTCATCGCCTGCAGCATAATCTTTTTCGAACCCGGAGTGATGATCATGCGCACGCCGGGATGAATGCGGCGGCCCTTGAGGATGGCCGCGGCGACCACCAGATCCTCGTACTTTGCATTGGCGCAGGAACCGAGAAACACCTGATCGATGTGCGTCCCCGCAACTTGCCCGATCGGCTTCGTATTTTCGACCTCGTGCGGACAGGCGACCATCGGTTCGAGCTTCGAGATATCGACGGGGATGTCGCGTTCGTATGCGGCGTCGGCATCGGCGTAAACCGGGCGATATCGGCTCGGGTCCGCGAGTTTGTCCTTGAGATATCCGGCAGTTTTCTCGTCGGGTGGAAAAAACGCGCATTTCACGCCCATTTCCATAGCCAGGTTAGTCATGGTCATGCGCTCGGACACGCTCAGGCCGGCCACGGAGCCGCCATAAAATTCGACCGACTTGTAGCTGCAGCCGTCCGCGCCCAGCTTGCCGATGAGATGAAGCATGAGGTCCTTCGAATAGACGCCCGCGGGGAAACGGCCTTCGAGAATGATGCGGATGCTTTCGGGAACCTTCAGCCACAGCTTCCCTGTAATCCAGACCGAGGTGACTTCGGTGTATCCAATGCCGGTTCCGAGCGCGCCCAGGCTGCCGTAGATCGTGCAATGAGAATCGGTACCGACGATCAGATCGCCGGGAAGGATGTGGCCCGCCTCCATCAGGACGAGGTGGGCGATACCTGCGTCGACATCGTAAAACTTCGTCACACCGTTGCTGCGGGCGAAGTTGCGGGAGGTTTGCTGGTCGGCCGCGTATTTTTCGGTTTTCGCCGGCGAAATGTGGTCGAGAACGATGGCGAGGCGGTCGGGATCGTAAAGCTTCGTCGCGCCAATGCGCTGCATTACGCTGGCTGAGCGCCAGGTCGCCGTGTGGCTCATGACGAGATCGGGATACGCATCCACAATCTCGCCCGGCGTCACGGAGGTCTTGCCGGATTTGGAGGAAAGGATCTTTTCGGCAATGGTCATTCTTCGTCGCCTTGCTCCCGACTTTGTCCCGCAATAATCACAGATCTATCATCGCCCATGATATTCGGGCCGACTCGCTTCCAACCGCAGAGAGCGTTCCGTTACACTCTTTTGATAGCGGAAGCGATCCTCTCTCCGGCGGCAGCCGGCCTGGGTGGCATATCAGCGAGATCGGCTCTTGACGATAAACGATGATCCTGCAACTGAACCACTTTAACGGCAAGGCGGCGGCCACCACGCAGAGCGTAGTCGACACCCTCTATAAACTTCTGGAGGAGGGCAAGATCGACGAGGCGCAATTTTCCCGCATGCACGTTCAACTGGATTGGATCCAGTACAAACAGAATTTCCGGGAGATGGTGACGGCGTCGCGCGGATCCAAAGCTCAGGGCCCTGCGGGCGCGAAGGACGGCCGTCCGCCCGTGATGGATATCCGGATAGACACCCGGCAGGTGACGCCGGATTCGCTGCGTGTGGAAATGACTCGCGCCATGGCGGCAGCCGACACCGAGAAGCCGCGGGACGAAGACCGGATCCCGCTCGAGGATTTCAAGTCCTTCCGCAACAGCATCGGCTGGGACTTCAACAGGCTCTATTGGAGCTACCTGCACGATTGGGAAAAAGCCACGGGCAAAGGCTACGAGCAGGCGCTGCCCGGGGGGAAATCGGACGGCAATCACGCCGAAGCCGTGGCCGACAGCGTGGCTGATTTCTGGACTCTTCTGCGGGATATGGAGACCAGGAACCAGCTTCCCCCCGAGATTTTCATCCTCGAGATCGGCGTGGGCACGGGGACCCGGTGCGGCATGTTCGTGGAAAAGTTTCGCGCCCTCGACGCCCAGCGCGGGACTACCTATTATCCAAAGCTCCGCGTCCTGATGGGCGACTATTCGCTGGCAACCCTCGACATGTCGCGCCCCGCGGTGAAGGAGCATGTGGAGCTTTGCAGCTTTCTGGCTCTCGATGCGTTGAATCCGCTCAAGACGCTGTCATTCCTGCGGCATAAGATCCTCTATATCCACTCGACCAACATGTACGACAATCTGCCGGACGAGGAGATGATGCGGCGGGACGGCAAATTGTTCTACGTTCATGTGCGCGCCTACCTGCCGATGGTCGACGCCGCGCGGATCGCCGGGAAATTCGGGATTCCCGTGGACACGATTCGCTCCGCCATCAACAAGTTGCTCTCGATCGGGCCCGACGCGATGGGCGACCGCGCCTGCGGCTTGAGTTTCTGGCAGGAGGTCTGGAAGGCCATCCGGTTGGAAGAAAAGATGGTAGGGATCGAAGAACTGCCCGATCTGGCGCTACCCAACGGTCTCGACATGGTGAAGCTCGAAGGAATCCTGGAAGAATCGCCCGGGGATCTGCGCTTTCATCTCAGCTCCGGCGCGCTCGAAAGCTTTGTCAATACGATTCCGCTGCTGCACCCGCGCGGATACCTCCAGGTGCAGGATATATTCGTAACGGACCTGAACGAATACAGGGTGGGCTTCCACGGACCCGGAAAACTGGACGGCTCGATCGTGAACTGGGTCAACGGCGCACTGCTCAAGGGCGTAGCCGAGAGAACAGGCTACGATCTCCATTTCGCGCCGTATCGTTATCGCAAGGGATCGAAGACCTCCATTTTGTATACATCGCCACGCGAGTAACCATTTTGATGACCAATTCAAAGCTTCCCGTACTTCCAACTTCAATGGTCGGCAGCTACGCCATGCCCGGCTGGCTGGAGCGGCTGAAAACCGAGTATTTCTCGCGGCGAATCAGCCATCACGATCTGGATGAGATCTACGACGCAGCGGTCAAGGCCGCCATCAAGGATCAGGAGATCGCGGGTCTCGACATCATTACCGATGGCGAGCCGCGCCGCGACAACATGGTCGATTATTTTCTGGAGCGCCTCCCGGGCATCCAGATCGATCATTCATCCAAGAAGTTCTACTACGATTTCTACGACAGCTCCGTGAAGGGAAAGCTGCCGACGGCGTCGCTCGGGCTGGTGAAGGAGTTCCAGATCCTCAGCACCTTCACCGACCATCCGACCAAGATCTGCATTACCGGTCCGCACTGTCTGACGAAGCGAATTCGCAATCAGTTCTATCCGAGCGACGAAGCCCTGGCAATGGATATCGCGAAGGTGATGAATCTCGAACTGAAGGCGCTGGCGAAGGCCGGCGTGTCGCTGATCCAGATCGACGAACCTTATTATTCGGGTTTTCCCGAGGACGTTTCGTGGGGTGTGAAGGCATTGAATACACTGGTAGACGGCGTCGATACGAAGATTGGTCTGCACGTCTGCTACGGGAATCGCTACGGCAAGCCGTCGTGGGAGGGCAGTTACCGCTATCTGTTCCCGACGATTCTGAGCGCGAACATTCAGCAGCTGAGCCTCGAGTTTGCGCGTCGCGGGGGCGAGGATCTGGATTTATTCAAGGAGTTCAATCCTCCGTTTGAGCTGGGCGTGGGCGTGATCGATGTGAAGAACCACGACGTGGAAACACCGGAAATGGTGGCCGAACACATTCGCCGGGCTCTGGAAGTGATGCCCGCGGACCGGGTTGCAGTAATGCCGGATTGCGGTTGCTTCCACCTGCCGCGGGATCTGGCTTTCGCGAAACTGAAGGCGATGGTGGAAGGGGCGAAGGCGGTTCGGAAGGAACTGTAACAGCTCATGAACCACGAAAAGACGCGGATCAACGAGCATCACGATCAATTCGTGATTCGTGTTGATTCGCGTGTTTTCGGGGGCCGAAAGGGTTTTCTCCTGTTGTTGGAGGGAGCGAAGTAGTTATGCCGTCGCCAAACCCCGTGCGGGAAGCTCTGACTCGCGGGGAATTCTGCTACATGGTCGAACTGGTGGCCAGCCGCCTTACCCGCGAGGCGAAGCTGTTCGAAGCGGCATCCGGACTGGCGCGAGTACCCGGAGTGGTCGCCGCCAGTGTCACCAGCTATGCGGGCGGTTCGATGGGACACGATCCGATCCGCGTCGGCACGGCCGTGCGGGCGCGCGGCATGACTCCGAACATTCATCTAACCTGCGTCGGCCGCGACCGGCTGGATCTGCGGCGAGCGCTGGAAGACCTGAACGCGCTTGGGATCGAAAACGTGTTCGCTATTTCGGGCGATTATCCGGCGGGACGGGACGAGAAGAATCCGGTGTTGTACGCCATGGATTCGGTGCAATTGCTTGAAATGATCAGCGAGTTGCGCGAAGCCGGAATGCCGTTTTACTCGTCCTGCGCGGTGTCGCCGTTCAAATACACGGAAGCGGATTGCGCGTATCAATATCTCAAACTGGAAAAGAAAATCAAGGCGGGCGCGGATTACGCGATTACGCAGCTTGGATTCGATTCGCGCAAGTACCGCGAACTGAAACGCTACATGGATGAGCGCGGCCTGAAGACGCCTGTTTTCGGGAACGTGTACATCCTGCCGGCCAAAGCGGCGGAGAAGTTTTCGAAAGCTGAGCCGCCGGGCTGCTGGGTTTCGCCGGAACTGCTGGAGCGGGTGCAGCAGGAGGCCAGGGCCAAAGACAAAGGTATGGCGGCGCGGCTGGAGCGGGCCGCGCGCATGGTTGCGGTTCTGCGCGGTCTGGGTTATGCGGGAGCGTATCTTGGCGGCGACCACAACGCGGATCGCATTCGCTGGATCATCAAACGCTCCGAATCAATCGCTTCGCAATGGGAGGAATTCGCGGAAGAAATCAGCTATTCGCCGAAGGGCGGATTCTTCTTTTTCGAAGCACCCCCGCATCCACCGAAGCCGATGGGCGCGATTCCGCGTCTGCTGGACACAATGGCGAAGCTGTTCCCGGTGAAGCATGAAGATACTGCGCTGCGCCGGTTCCTCGCCTCGACCATGCGCTGGATCGACAAACGGCCCACCCTCGCGCATACGCTGGAGAAGGTCGAGCTCTCGATCAAGAAACCCATGTTCGGGTGCAAGGCCTGCGGGAATTGCGTATTGGGCGAGATGGAGTACGTCTGCCCGATGACCTGCCCGAAGAGCATGCGTAACGGTCCCTGCGGCGGCACTTACAACGGCATGTGCGAGGTGATTCCCGACCAGCCGTGCATCTGGGTCAAGGTATATGAGACCGCACAGGCCGGCAACCGGATCGACGAACTGAGGACATACATTCCGCCGCGCAATCTGGCGCTGCAGGGCACCAGTTCGTTCATCAACCTTTTCCTCGAACGCGATAACCGTCCGGGACATGAACCGAGGCTGATCAACATCACGCCCTCACTCCCGGCGTCCGTTGCGCCGCCGCCCGCTTCCGCGGAGACTGAAAAAGACCTCGTTAAAAAGTGACCACCACAAAAGATGCCACATAAACTGAAGAACCTCCTTACCAGTGTGCCCAGCGATCTGGAGATCGCCCAGGCGGCCACTCCCATTCGCATCGAACAGATCGCGGCTGAAGCGGGTATTCTGCCCGACGAACTGGAACTATACGGCAAGACGAAGGCGAAAGTGCATCTGGGTATTCGCGATCGTCTGAAAGATGTGCCGAACGGGAAGTACATCGTCGTGACGGCGATTACTCCGACGCCGCTGGGCGAAGGCAAAACCACCACGACCGTGGGCCTCAGTCAGGCCCTCGGCGCGCACCTCGGGAAGAAGGTTTTTACCTGTATTCGCCAGCCCAGCCAGGGACCAACGTTCGGCATCAAAGGCGGCGCGGCCGGTGGCGGCTACAGCCAGATCATTCCGATGGAGGAGTTCAATCTCCATCTGACCGGCGATATTCACGCGATCATTGCCGCGAATAATCTGCTGGCGGCCGCCATCGATACCCGTATGCTGCATGAGGCGAACACGCCCGACGATCAGGTTCTGTTCGATCGTCTGTGCCCCGCCAACAAAGAGGGCGCGCGGAAGTTCACCGGGGTGATGCTTCGGCGGCTGAAGAAGCTCGGAATCGACAAAACGAACCCCAACGATTTGACGCCGCAGGAACGCAGCAGGTTTGCGAGGCTCGATATCGATCCCGACACGATCACGTGGCGAAGGGTGATCGATACCAACGATCGCATGCTGCGCGGGATCACGATCGGGCAGGGTCCGGAAGAGAAGGGGTTCACGCGCGCGACCGGTTTCGACATCGCCGTAGCCAGCGAAATCATGGCGATCCTCGCGCTGGCCACCGGTCTCACGGACATGCGGGAGCGCCTGGGGCGCATGGTGATTGGCACGAGCCGCGCGGGCGAGCCGGTCACCGCTGACGATCTGGGCACCGGCGGCGCGCTGACCGTGCTGATGAAGGACACGATCATGCCGAACCTGATGCAGACCATCGAGGGTACGCCGGCGTTCGTGCATGCCGGTCCGTTCGCAAACATCGCGCACGGCAACTCATCCATCGTGGCGGATCAGATCGCGCTCAAACTGGTCGGCCCGGATGGGTATGTGCTGACCGAGGCCGGATTCGGCGCCGACATGGGGATGGAGAAGTTTTTCAACATCAAGTGCCGGTATAGCGGGCTGGTTCCCGATTGCGTCGTGCTGGTGGCCACCGTTCGCGCATTGAAGATGCATGGAGGCGGCCCGAAAGTAGTGGCCGGGCAACCGCTCGCGCACGCGTACGTCGAGGAAAATCTCGATCTGCTCGAGAAAGGCTGCAGCAATCTCATCAGAATGATCGGGAACGCGCGGTCGTTCGGGGTTCCGGTAGTGGTGGCGATCAATCGTTTCAAGAACGACACCGATGCCGAACTGGAACTCGTGCGGAAACTGGCGGTCGCGGCCGGCGCCGAGGACGCCGTGGTTTCGAATCACTGGGCCAAGGGTGGTCTGGGCGCGGCGGATCTGGCGAAGGCGGTAGTGGCGGCGTGCGACAAGCCGCACAAGTTCCACTTCCTTTATCCGCTCGAGATGAGTATCAAGGACAAAATCGAGACCATCGTGCGCGAGATGTATGGCGGCGCGGGCGTAGAGTATTCGCCCGAAGCGGAGAAGAAGATCGAGCGCTACACCCGGCAGGGCTTCGACAAGCTGCCGATGTGTATGGCGAAGACGCACCTTAGTCTGAGCCACGACCCGACGCTGAAAGGCGCGCCAACCGGCTTTATTGTGCCGGTGCGCGATGTACGGGCGAGCGTGGGCGCGGGGTTCCTCTTTCCGCTGCTGGGCACGATGGCAACGATGCCTGGACTTTCAACGCGGCCTGGTTATTACGACGTGGATATCGACACGGAGACCGGGCGGATCATCGGTCTGTCGTAGAGAATGGTCCTGGTGTGATGTCGATGGACGAATCGATCTGGCCCGTACCGCTCGGCGAATTCCGCGAGAAGGTGGCGGGTACGGATCCGGTTCCGGCAGGCGTGGCAATATCGGCCGTTACGGCCAGTCTGGCGCTCGCTCTGCTGACCAAAGTTCTCGAGATCACTCGCAGGCGGAAGGGCTTCGCCACCCAGTGCTCGGGGTTGCCCTTGCCCGAGCCCATGCGGGTCTCGGCGGGCTTCTGGGTCACCGGCCGGTCCGGGAAGACCCGGATCCACACCTTGCCACCACGCTTCACGTGACGGGTCATGGCGATACGGGCGGCTTCGATCTGGCGGGCGGTGAGCCAGGCCGGCTCCAGCGCCTGGATCCCGAAGTCGCCGAAGGTGACATCGCTGCCACCCTTGGCCTTGCCGCTCATGCGGCCGCGCTGCTGCTTGCGGTGCTTGACCTTCCGGGGCATCAACATGTCAGTCGACCTCCTTGCGGAAGTGCGGCGTCTCGTGGTGCTCGCGGGTGCGCCGTTCGATCTCTTCGTCCTCGGTGAGGATGCGCTCGAGCTCGTCGGGGACCGCCGGGGCGGCGGCGATGTCGGCGGTGGACCGGTCCACCAGGCCCTCGGGGATCTCCGTCTCGGCACCGGAGTCGGCGTCGACGGTGACCACGCTGCCCGGTGCGCCCTGCTCGGCCCGGCGGCGGCCACCACCGGCGGTGATCAGGCGGCGGGGGCGCCTCGCCACCCTGGCCCGAGGTCTCGCCCGACGGCCATGGCGGCCTCACGGGTGATCTTGTCCTCGGTGGAGATCTTGTAGGGGAGGATGTCGCCCTTGTAGATCCATACCTTGACCCCGATCCGCCCGTAGGTGGTCTTGGCCTCGCGGAAGCCGTAGTCGATGTCGGCCCGCAGGGTGTGCAGCGGGACCCGGCCCTCGCGGTAGGACTCCTTGCGGGACATCTCGGAGCCGCCCAGGCGTCCGGAGCACTGGACCCGCACGCCCAGGGCGCCGGCCTTCTGCACCGTCTGGATGGACCGCTTCATGGCCCGTCGGAAGCCACCCGGCGGGCCAGCTGGTCACAGATGCCCTGGGCGATCAGCGCGGCGTCGAGCTCGGGCTGCTTGATCTCTTGGATGTTGAGCTGGATCCGGTTGTTGAGGCCGGTGATCTCCTCGATCCTCTTCTTCAGCCGGTCGGCCTCGGCGCCGCGGCGGCCGATGACGATGCCGGGCGGGCAGTGTGGATGTCCACCCGCAACCGGTCACGGGTCCGCTCGATTTCGATCCGGCTGACCGCGGCCGACTCCAGCTGTGACATCAGGTAGTCGCGGATCTCCCAGTCCTCGATCACGCAGTTCTGGTAGTTGCGCTCTTCGAACCAACGCGACTTCCAGTCGGTGGTGACGCCGAGCCGAAACCCGTAGGGGTTGACTTTCTGGCCCATCTACTTGCCCTTCTCTTCGGCGGTCTCGCCGCCGTGTCGTCGTCGGTCGCCCCGGTTGCCTCATCGTCGGACTCGAGATCGGACTCCTCGAGCGGGCGGCCTCGGTCTCGGTGACCCGTCGTCAGCCTGGTCGTCTGCTCGACGCCATCGGCGTCGAGATCGGACTCCTCGAGCGGGCCGGCCTCGGTCTCGGTGACCACATCGTCGGCCCGGACGGCATCCTCGGGCCATGCTTCGGATCCGGTGTCGTGCTCGCGCCGGCGGCCGGTGCGGAGGACTCGACCCGTTGGCGCCGGCGGGAGCCGGCCACCCGGCGCGAACGCTGCGAGGTGTTGGCGGCGCTCTTGGCCCGGCGGCGGGCGATCCGGTCCTCGGGCAGCCGGCTCACGATGATGGTGATGTGCGAGGTCCGCTTGCGGATACGGGTGGCCCGGCCCCGGGCCCGCGGCCGCCACCGCTTGAGCGTGCTGCCCTCGTCGGCGTAGCACGCCGAGACGTAGAGCTCCTCGGCGTCGAGGCCGTCGTTGTGGACGGCGTTGGCCACCGCGGAGGCCAGGACCTTGCCCACGGTGATGGCCGCCTCGCGGTCGCCGAGCGACAGGGTCTCGGCGGCCCGGTCGACGTCCTGGCCCCGGATCTGGTCCAGCACCTGGCGCACCTTGTAGGCCGACACCCGGCTGTGGCGCAGGACCGCCCGGGTGCCCTCGCGCTCGTTGGTCTTCACTCCGGGCACCTCAGCGCCTCCCCGCACGCTCTTGGCCGGCGTGGAACTTGAAGGTCCGGGTGGGGGCGAACTCGCCCAGCTTGTGGCCGACCATGGACTCGGTCACGTACACCGGGATGTGCTTGCGGCCGTCGTGGACGGCGATGGTGTGGCCGACCATGTCCGGGATGATGGTGGAACGGCGGGACCACGTCTTGATGACCTTCTTGTCACCGGCCGCGTTGAGGACGTCCACCTTCTTGAGGAGGTGGTCATCGACGAACGGACCTTTTTTGAGGCTGCGAGGCATGCGTGACGTTCCCTCTGTCTTGCCTACCGCCGGGCACCGCGGGTGCGGCGCCTGCGGACGATCATCTTGTCGGATTCCTTCTTGCGGGAGCGGGTGCGGCCCTCTGGCTGACCCCACGGCGACACCGGGTGGCGGCCACCGGAGGTCTTGCCCTCGCCGCCGCCGAGCGGGTGGTCGACCGGGTTCATGGCCACGCCACGGGTCTGGGGGCGGATCCCCTTCCAGCGGTTACGGCCGGCCTTGCCGATCTTGATCAGCTCGGCCTCGGAGTTGCCCACCGTGCCGAGGGTGGCCCGGCAGTCGATCGGCACCCGGCGCATCTCGGTGGAGGGCAGGCGCAGGGTGGCGAAGGCCCCCTCCTTGGCCACCAGCTGCACGCTCATCCCCGCACCGCGGGCCATCTTGCCGCCGCCGCCGGGCCGCAGCTCGACGTTGTGGATGACCGAGCCCACCGGGATGAACCGCAGGGGCAGGGCGTTGCCGGGACGGATCTCGGCGCCCTGGCCCGACTGCAGGCGGTCCCCCACCTTCACCTGGGAGGGGGCGAGGATGTAGCGCTTCTCGCCGTCGAGGTAGTGAAGCAGGGCGATGCGGGCGTTGCGGTTGGGGTCGTACTCGATGGCGGCCACCTTGGCCGGAATCCCGTCCTTGTCCCGCTTGAAGTCGATGATCCGGTACTGCTGCTTGTGGCCCCCGCCGCGGTGCCGGGAGGTCTTGCGGCCGTGGCTGTTGCGCCCGCCGGTCGACGGCTTGGGCGCCAGCAGCGACTTCTCCGGCCGGTCCCTGGTGATCTCGGCGAAGTCCGAGACGGTCTGGAACCGGCGTCCGGCGCTGGTGGGCTTTCGTGAGCGGAGTGCCATGGCTGGTCCGGGTCTCTCAGTTCTCGAACAGGTCGATCGAGTCACCCTCGTGCGAGGGTGACGATGGCCCGCTTGGTGTCGGGGCGGTGGCCGAGGGCGCCGCCCTTCCGGTTGCGCTTGGCCTTGCCCTTGCGGTTGAGGGTGTTGACGCTTGTCCACCCGGACGTTGAAGGCCTGCTCCACGGCGTGGCGCACGTCGATCTTGGTGGCCGAAGGGTCGACCACGAAGACGTAGACGTTGTTGTCCATCAGCGTGTAGACTTCTCCGACACCACCGGCCGGATAGCACGTTGTGGGGATCCCTCATGACCCGCTTCCTTCTTCCTCGGTGTCGGTACCCTCGGTGTCGGCCTCGACCGTCTGGCCCCGGCGTTCATGTCGGCCCCGACGGCAGCATCGCTCGGGGCTTGGTCGGCGGCCGTATCGGCCTCGACGGCGATCGACTCGACCTCACCCGGGGGGGTGTCGTCGGTGAACACCACCCAGTCGTTGACCAGGATGTCGTAGGCGTTCAGCC
>CAWBIS010000267.1:0-9546 GCA_963788485.1 Terriglobia bacterium | reverse complement strand
ATCCCTGCGCATCGAACCGGGCAACCCGCGCACGCTCTTCTTCAACGATTCCGTGATCGTCGGCTGGGTGCGCGGCGGTTTCATCGAAGTGGCCGTGCAGGACCCGGAACGCGGCTTTGAATTCTACACGGTGGATCAGAGACCGTGGATTCACCAACAGCGGCGGCCGGGGCAATCGCTCTTCGCCCCCCGGCAGGATTGTTTGAACTGCCACGTCTCGAAGGTGACCTTCGGCATCCCCGGCACGCTGATTCGCAGCGTGTCGACCGGGCCGGGCGGCGTTCCTCTGCGTCAGGCGCCTTCGTACGATACCGATCAGCGCACGCCGTTCGACAAACTCTGGGGCGGCTGGTACGTCACGGGGAGCAGCGGATCGGCCAGGCACATGGGCATCGCGCTGCCCGCAAACTTCAACGCCAACCCGTATCCGTCGGCCCACAGCGACATTGTCGCGCTCATGGTGTTCGAGCACCAGACGCACATGATGAACCTGATCGCGCGCGCCGCGAAAGACGGCACGGGGGTGGACGAACTCGTGGATTACATGCTGTTCCTCGACGAGCCTCCGCTCGCCGACAAGGTTTCGGGAACCTCCGGTTTCGCCGAAAAATTCGCGGCGGAGGGGCCGTTCGACAGCAGAGGCCGGTCGCTCCGGCAGCTCGATCTCAACCGGCGGCTCATGCGTTACCCGTGCAGTTACATGATCTACAGCCCGGCTTTCGTGGCTTTGCCCACAGGTTTCCGCGACGCGATTTACCGCCGAATGTGGGCGGTTCTATCAGCAAGGCGGCCTCGGCTCTCAGCCGAAGATCGCCGGGCCATCGTCGAGATCCTCCGCGACACCAAAAAGGACCTGCCGGACTACTTTCGGGCCGCAGAGATAAAATAAGCATTCACATCGACTTTTTTGCCGGTGTGTGCGTCTTGCCACCAGGAGCCAGAGTTTGATCTTTCGGGCCGTCGAAGATGCGGACCTGATTTCGCGCGTTCGCCGCGGCGATGTCGAGGCGTTTAACCTACTCGTCTCGCGCTGGGAGAAGCGTGTCTTCAATTACCTTCTTCGTCTCACCGGCCGTCCGGAAGACGCTATGGACCTGAGCCAGGAAGCTTTCTTGAAGGCTTATCAGAATATCCGCAAGCTCGATGACCCGGCGCGATTCGGCCCATGGCTGTACCGGATTGCGCACAACGAAGCCCATTCGCTCTTCCGCAAACGCCGGCCCGAAACGGCGATTGAGGATGTGGCGTACCAGGTGGCGGCGGAGCGCAATCCCGCGCCGGGTTTTTCGATGGATCTTTCGCTCGCCGTCACCGCCGCGCTCGACCGGCTCAGTCCGGATCAGCGCGAGGCGGTGGTGCTGAAGGTGTACGAAGGGTTCAAATTCGAGGAGATGGCGGAGGTGCTCGGCTGCCCGGTTTCGACCGTGAAGTCGCGCCTCTACACCGCCCTCGATCTTCTGAAAACCGAACTGGCTCCAGTAAGTACGAGAGGCAAATTCAATGATTCACCCAACTGAAGCTCTGCGCGATTATGCCGTCGGCGAACTGCCGCCGGGCGAGCGGGCGGCGCTCGAACAACACCTCGCCGTGTGCGGCGACTGCGCCACGGAACTCGATTGCCTGCGGTTGACCACGGCCGCGCTGCGCATGGTGCCGGATCGGGAACCGCCGCAGCGCATCGCGTTCGTGTCGGACAAGGTATTCGAGCCGTCGCCGGCTTCGCGGTTCTTCAGCGGATTCTGGAACTCCGGCCCGCGGCTCGGCTTTGCCTCGGCCTGCGTGCTGGGCGCGGCGCTGATTGTTACGGCGTATCATCGCCCGGCGGAAGTGCGCACTGTTGTGCAAACGGCAAATGTCGACGTTTCGCAGCAGGTGGTGTCAAAGCAGGTGAATGATGCGGTCGCAAAAGCAATCGCGCAGATCAGAGCCGAAGACGCGCGCACCATCGAAGCCGCGAACCGGAAATTCCAGCGCGATTATGCCGCGCGCATGGATGCGGTTGCGGAAAATTTCGCCATGCTGCAGAAGCGGCTGGGCAGTTCTCTGATTGCTTCGAACGACCTTCGCGGCGCCGGAGCCGGACAGTGAAACCGCTCGTTCTTCTCCTTGCGGCGGCGGCATTCGGTTTTGCGCTGACGGAATCGCGTGTCTCTCTGGCGGCCGTGCATGCCGTCGAAAGCAGCGTCAACCAGGCATTCAGCCCGCGCGGATTGGACCCCTGGGATCTTGTCGGCGAGACGCGCGGGACCTACCTTGACGGATATGGCATCCTGTTCACGTTCGAGATCGATCTGGTCAACGCCGGCAGTATCGTGCTCAGCCCTTTCAAACCGTCGGTAACGCCCGACGAAATTGCGGCCATACGCGACCGCAAGATGAAAAGGCTGCCGGAACTGAGGGACGCGATGCGCACCGCCATGATGGATGCGAGCACAACACTCGAAGGACTGCCATCACGCGAACACGTCACCCTCGAAGCGACTCTGTTGAGTTATTCCTGGGAAAGGAACGGTAAAGAGATGCCGCGCCGCGTTCTCATGACCGCCGCGAAGCAGCAGTTGCTGGACGCCAAAGCGAGCCACGCCACTCCGGCCGATCTCGCCAAAATCGTCGAAGAGCAGGATCAGTAAGCGTGGTAGCGGCCGCAACGCCAATCGGACAGATACTGATCGACCGCGGCCTGATCGCCCCGGAGGATCTGGAGCGCGCGCTCGAACTGCAGCGCGAACGGCGGGGCGAGAAGCTGGGCAGGATTCTGGTCGATATGGGCTACGTCGCCCAGCGCGATCTGCTTGCCGCGCTGTCGGAGCAACTCGGGCTGCCCATCGCGCAGCTTGGCGCGCCGGCCGCAACGCCCGAACTGGAAGGTCTCTCGCCGCGTTTTTTGCGTCAGTTCTGCGTTTTTCCCGTGGCTATTCACGAGGGCACCCTCACTCTTGCGATGGCTGACCCGCTCGACTTCGAAACCATCAATGCCGTCCACAGTTTCTCGCGGCTCGAAGTCAGCCCGCAGCTCGCGGTCGAACAGGAAATTCGCGATGCCATCGATCGCTACTATGCCGAAGGCGACCGCCAGGCCGCGGCGGCCGAATTTGGCACGGGCGATGAGGAGGATCTCGAACACCTGCGGGACATGGCGAGCGAGGCGCCAGTCATCCGGTTGGTCAACGCCATGATCGCGCAGGCGATCGAGAAGCGCGCGAGCGATATCCACATCGAGCCCTTCGACAAGGAATTCCGCATCCGTTTTCGCGTGGACGGGGTGCTGTTCAATCAGGAACAGCCGCCGCGCGAACTCAAGTCCGCCATCACCTCGCGCCTGAAGCTGATGGCGAAGCTGAATATTGCCGAACGCCGCCTGCCCCAGGACGGACGCATCAAGATCCGCATTCTGGGACGCGAGGTGGATCTCCGCGTTTCCACCCTGCCGACGCTGTTCGGCGAGAGCGTTGTCATGCGCCTGCTCGACCGCTCGGCCGGCGATTTCTACGATCTGCGCCGGCTCGGTTTCGACCAGCACATGCTGAATCGCATGGAGCATTTCACCTCGCTGCCGCATGGTATCTTTCTCGTGACGGGGCCGACAGGCAGCGGCAAATCGACCACGCTCTATTCCGCGCTCAAGCGCATCAATCTGCCGGACAAAAAGATCATCACCATCGAAGATCCGGTCGAATACCAGATGGATGGAATTAACCAGATCCACGTGAATCCGGCGATCGGCCTGACCTTCGCAGCCGGTTTGCGGCACATCGTGCGCCAGGACCCGGACGTCATCATGGTGGGGGAAATCCGCGACCGCGAGACGGCCGATATCGCCATCCGCGCCGCCTTGACCGGACACTTCGTTTTTTCGACTTTGCATACGAACGACGCGCCCAGCGCCGTCACGCGCCTGATGGATATGGGGGTTGAGAATTATCTGGTTACGTCCTCGGTGGTGGCGATTCTGGCGCAGCGTCTGGTGCGGCTGATTTGTCAGAACTGTAAAGGCAGCGCGGAAGTGGCGCTCACGCCGTTCGGCGAGGAGATCGGGACGTTTCGCGGGCGTGGCTGCTCTGAATGCAACGGGTCGGGCTATAAAGGGCGGGCGGGGATCTTCGAACTGATGGAACTGAATGAAGAACTGCGGCATTTGATCATGGGCAACGCCGATGCCAGCCGGCTCACGGATGCGGCGCGCCGCAACGGGATGAAGAATCTGCGCGAAGATGGCTGGATGAAAGTGCGTCAGGGCATTACGACGGCCGAAGAGGTGACGCGTGTCACGCAGGAATTCTAGCAGCCCGCGGTGGCATTGAAGTGAATCGTTAATGGCCTCCGCAACCTTCCATTACCGCGCCGTGGCCGCCGATGGCAAACTCCGCACCGGCGTCATCACCGCCGAAAGCGGCAAGACTGTCGCGCGCGAACTCCTGCGGCAGGGTCTCACGCCCATCTACGTCGGCTTCGAAGAAAAAAAATCCGCCGCGCTCAAGCTTCCCTCCTTCGGTTCCTCCCGCCGGCGCGATGTCCTTTTTTTTACCCAGGAACTCTCGACTCTGCTGAACTCCGGCGTGCCGCTCGACCGCGCCCTGTCGATTACCAGCGAACTCACCACCCGCGCGCAATTTCGCGCTATCGTGCTCGATATCCTGCGCTCCATCAAGAGCGGCAAATCGCTGGCGGATTCTCTGGCGCTGCAGCCGGCATACTTCTCCGAGTTGTTCATCAACATGGTCCGCGCGGGTGAGGCCTCGGGTAGTCTCGGGGTCATCTTCGAACGCCTGGCTGAATTCGAGCGTTCGCGCGATTCGCTGCGGAGCTATATTGTTTCGTCGATGATGTATCCGATCCTGCTCGCGTGCGTGGGTGTGGGAGCGATCTTCGTCATCCTCAATTTCGTCGTGCCGCGCTTTGCCTCGATCTTCGACGACGGCCATATGAAAATACCGCTGCCCACGCTGATCATGCTGCAGGCGAGCCACATCGTGCAGCAGTGGTGGTGGCTGGCGGCGATCGCGATCGCCGCGGCGGTCGCCGGGTTCCGCTTCTATATCGCAACGCCCCAGGGAAGATTCTGGTGGGATACCAATCGTCTGAAGCTTCCGCTGATCGGCGACGCTATGCGCAAAGCGGAAACCTCACGCTTCGCGCGGGCGATGGCGACGCTGGTGGGCAACAGCGTACCGCTGGTGCAGTCGTTGCACATTTCCGCCGGCATCTTGTTTAACTCGCGCATGGCAAACTCGCTCAAGGACGTTGCCCAGGGAGTCAAACGCGGCGAGGGAATCTCGCAGCCGTTGGCGCGCACGCGCATGTTTCCGCCGCTGGCGTCGCACCTGCTGACGGTCGGTGAGGAAACCGGCAAACTGGATTTGATGTTCGCGCGTATGGCGGATATTTACGAAGAGGAAACCCGCGCCTCAATCAAGCAATTCACGGCCATTTTTGAACCCGTTGTCATCCTTGTCATGGCGGTTATAGTGGGGGGGCTGGTTTTGAGTATGTTGATCGCGATCACGAGCATCAACGATGTGGCAATTTGAGGTAGAAGAGGAAATTCACATGAACGTTCGAAATTCGAAGCGCGCCGGCGTCACGCTGATCGAAATGCTGGTGGTGGTGGTGATCATCGCGGTTTTTGCCGCAGTGGTCGGGCCACGGCTGTTGAACCAGGGCGACAAGGCTCGGGTAGTCGCGGCGAAACAGCAGATCGAAAATTTCCAGCTGGCGCTTGGCCAGTATCATCTCGATACCGGAGGGTACCCGAGCACCGAGCAGGGTCTGGCGGCGCTGCGCGTCCAGCCGAGCGGCGTCGAGCAATGGCACGGCCCGTATCTGCAGAAGGATCTCGCCAACGATCCCTGGGGCCATCCTTATGTTTATAAATTTCCTGGTGATCACGGCGATGAACCTGACGTGATTTCTTATGGCGCCGATGGACAGCCCGGCGGTACGGATCTGAATACAGACATCGTCAGCTGGAAGTGAAGATGTTTATTCCTATGGGGCAGGTTGGGAGTCGGCCTGTTCGATCTCGCTCCATGGTCCAGCGGAATTGCCGATCCGGCGTCACGCTGATCGAGATGCTCGTCGTTGTGACGATCATCGCCATCGTTGCGGGTGTTTCCTTCCCCGCCCTGACGGCAGGACTCGCCAGCATCCGATTGTCCTCCGCGTCAGGCTCGGCCGCGAGTTTCCTGACCTCGGCTTTGAACCGCGTGGAGCGGCGCGAACAGCCCGCGGCCATTTTGATTTCACCGAAAGACAATGTGCTCGAGGTCTACACAGCCGCATCGGGAGAAAAACCGGATCGCCAGTTGCACATGCCCCAGGGGATCGCGATCGAAGGCGAAGCACCGCGCCGCTTCCTGCTGATGCCTGGCGGAACCGCGCCGCGCATGACGCTTATCCTGCGCAACGATAAAGGCGCGCGCCGATCCGTTCAGATCGACCCGACAACCGGCGTTCCGAAAATCCAGCGGGTTGAAAGCGAGACTCCGTGAGGCGTCGCGAGAGCGGTTTCACGCTGCTCGAGGTGCTGGTCGCCACCACCATTATGGGTATCGCGGTAGCGGGGCTCATCGCGGGATTGTCGCAATCGGCTAAGAACGCCGCGCGCCTGACCGATTACGATCGCGCGGCCATGCTTTCACGGACGAAGATGAACGACTTGCTGTTGGACACAAATCTGCCGTTCGACGGCAGCGTCGAGGGCAAGTTTGATAACGCCAGTGGATGGCGCGCGGCGTTGCGGCCCTTCGACGTGCCGCCAACGGCCGGGCCCGGAACCGTCGTGCTGCAGCAACTTGCGCTCGAAGTATGGTGGATGCCCGCGACTGGAACGCGCCGGTCGATTCAGCTCGAAGGCTATCGCCAGGCCCGCATCCCCATACCGGCTGGACCATGAAGAACAATCCGCAATCCGGCGTCACATTGGTCGAGATCCTGGTCGCGGTTTCACTGTTGAGCCTGCTTTCCGTCGGCATGCTCATGGCGATGCGTCTGGGTTTCAGCACGATGGATAAAGTGGACGACCGGCTGGTGTCGAACCGGCGCGTGGTGAATTCGCGTGGGATTATCGAAAGCGAAATCGAGGGGTTCATCTACACTGTAGCGGATTACTCTCCGCAGCCCAACGTGACTTACCCGATTCCGTTTCTGCAGACGGAGCCGCAGATGATGCGGTTTGTCACCTCGTATTCGCTCGAGGACGGATGGCGCGGACGCCCGCAGATTGCGGTGTTGCAGGTGATTCCGGGGGATTCCGCGGGAGTGCGGCTGATTGTGAACGAGACGCCATATACCGGCCGGGCGCAGGCGGGTCTGAATATTGCGGGCATCGAATCGGACCCGGCTGCCGGGACCCAGATCATTCATTACACTTCAATTCCTTCCGGTCCGAAGTCGTTTGTGCTGGCGGATCGGCTCGCGTATTGCCGGTTCTGGTATTTGCAGCCCCTGGTCGAGCCGCCGTTTCAGATCTGGCGGAATGACTGGGTTTTGCCGCGACGGCTGCCGATGGGTATACGGATCGAAATGGCGCCGTTGGATGCGGGAACGGCCGGTTTGCATGTGACGACAGTAACGGCGCCGTTGAACGTGACCCGCGCGCCAGGAACAACCTATGTGGACTAGCAGCCCGCGGTCGTTCTCATCCCGCACGAACCGGATTCATCTCGATGTACGACCCTATATGGCCGAACTCGGCTTGATTCCGGACCAGGCCGATTGCCAATCGGCCGCAGGGTGCCAACCTGCCCTACAGAGCCGCAGAGGGTGTGGGCGGAATTTCGGGCATGCGAGTGGTGCGCGGAATTTCTTGTGTCTGAGGCGCGGCTGCGATTGCGGGTGCGGCGAGAATTACGAGCCGGTGGGTCGCGAGGGGAAGTGCCGCGGGAAACAATACAGGCGCGGTTCGGCGTTGCTCATGGTTCTTTGGCTCACTGCCGCTCTGGCTGCCATTGGCCTCGCCGTTGCCAGCAATGTGCGCGGTGAAACCGAACGCACCGAAACCAATGTCGACGACGCCAAATCGTACTTCGTCGCCCGCGGCGCGATCGAACAGGCCGCGCTCCACATCCTCTGGGGGCGGCGATACGTCGGCGATGGCAGCGGCCCGGTTTATTACATCGCCGGGAATCCCGCGATGGACCTTTCCTTCCCCACCGCCAGCGTTCACGTCGACATAATCCCGGAAGCTTCCAAGCTCGGGCTGAACTCCTCCAAAGCCGACGACTTTTCCCGTCTTCTCGTGGCCCTCGGTGCAACCGAAGAACGCGCCAACGCTATCGCCGCGGCCATCGTGGACTGGCGCACGCCCGTCGATCCACTACAGGGCAGTCCGTTCGACGCGTTTTATTTGAGCCAGTCTCCGTCTTTTCTGCCGCGGCACACGTCATTTCAGGAGAACGAGGAATTGCTGCTAGTCAGGGGAATGACCGCCGATCTCTATTACGGAGCCGCACTTGACACTACCCGCGCGGGTCTGCGCGATTGCGTGTCCGTTTATGGATCGGGCTACGCGGTAGACGTCAACACCGCGCAACCGGCCGTCTTGCGGGAGATCGGGCTTTCGCCCGAGGACGTGCAGACGCTGATAGCCGGCCGCGTGGGGCACCCTATCGTCAACTACACCGAACTGGGCCCGATCGCGCAGTCCCTGGGACCGGCCGGACAGCGCCTTCGCATCGGCGGAAAGACGATGTATACGCTGCGCGCGACGGCGCGGCTCCGGCAGCCGGATGGAAAGCTCTCCGACCTGCGGCGCACCGTTGCCGCGCTGGTGAAAATCAATCTTCCCGGCAACGCCGAGAAGAGACCCGCCGGGTTCGAAATTATCCGCTGGTACGACCGCTCATGAGCGCAACCGGCTATGAAACCCCGGTGGCCTCAGCCGCGGCGGCGGGCGCAGCCGCAATGCCTTCGAAGTTGCCCGCATGGCGGCGCGCCGTTATCTTCGGTACCGGATTCGGAAAGCGTGCGGCCGATGCTTCGGGGGGGGGGGGGGGGGGGGGGGGGGGGGGGGGGGGGGGGGGGGGGGGGGGGGGGGGGAGAAGTTCCTGCGGCGGGGCTTTCCCGTCTGCGTCTCGAATTCCAGGGCGACGTGGTCGCCCACATCATGAAAGGTGGCGTCGTATGAAAGCCTCGGTCAAATACCTGACGGTTCTACTTTTGGCTTTGCTGGTCGGCATCACCTACACGGAGCACTAAGGACGACGAAGGAAAGCCTATTCCGCATCTGAAGGACGAGACGTTCATCGGTGGAAATCGAAACTCATCCCGAAAAGTACGTCGGCAAGTCTTTCATCATCTGCGGCGGAGTAGAAATGGGTAACGCCGCCGTTTCCTTCCCGCCCGACGTTCGCCAATTTGGATACACTGAGGGCACTTACTACCCCTTAGAGTTTCGGGAGATGGGCAAAGACACAAATACGTATACCGGTCAAGCCCTCGTCAGCATCCAAGGGCCTTATCTGAAAAAGCAATTCGGGGAGGCAATCGCAGAAACCATTACAAAATTTCAGGCCGACAGGAAAGCTCGGAAAGCAGAGCTAGAACTTC
>CAWBIS010000266.1:0-22408 GCA_963788485.1 Terriglobia bacterium | reverse complement strand
ATCTCATTGTCCTGGTTGTAGGGGTTGTTGTTGCCCTTGTGGGTAGCGAGGAACTCGTCGCCCGCGCAGAACATGGGCGTGCCATTCGACAGCATCAGAAGACAGAAGAAGTTCCTCACCTGACGGCGGCGCAGGTCGAGGACCTCATGCGGTGCCCCTTCGTCGCCCTCCCAGCCGCAATTCCAGCTGCGGTTATCGTCGGAGCCATCCGTATTGGCATGCCCGTTGGCTTCATTGTGTTTGTGATTGTACGAGACCAGATCGTAAAGGCAAAAGCCGTCGTGGGCAGTGATGAAGTTGACGCTCTGGAAGGGACGGTACGAATCCTGCGTGTTGTCCGGGAAGAGATCGTCGCTGCCGTAAAGCCGCTGCATCAGTGCGCCCACGCGGCCGGGCACGCCGCGCACAA
Source organism: Terriglobia bacterium (assembly GCA_963788485.1). GTDB lineage: Bacteria > Acidobacteriota > Terriglobia > Bryobacterales > Bryobacteraceae > BOG-234. The sequence goes on along the minus strand of CAWBIS010000266.1, from coordinate 21,999 downwards.
AGTCGCGCAGGTCGTCGCGGTACTTGCCGTTCCACTGCCGCCAGTTGAGGCCGGGAAAAGAGCGGCCCAGCAGGTAGCTTTCGATATCCCACGCCTCCGCAATCATGCGCACGCCGTGGCGGGCGGCGAGAAAACCGATTTCCGAAATGAGCGACGGGTGATCCAGGTCCCGGCTGCCATCTTCGCGAATGGTGAAGACTGAGGCGAGGTCGAAGCGGAAGCCGTCGACATTCATCTGCTGTATCCAGAAAAGAAGACTCGAGATGATCATCGTCTGCACGACGGGATGATCGCAGCGAAACGTGTTGCCGCAGCCGGTTTCATTGCGATACGCGCCGCGATCGCCTGTCAGCAGATACCAGGACTGATTATCGACCCCGCGGTAGCTGTGCACGGGCCCGTCGGGCCCGGCCTCGCTCGAGTGGTTGTAGACCACGTCAAGCCATACATCGATGCCATTGGCGTGGAAAGCTTCGACCATCTGGCGAAACTCCTCGATGGCCCCGCCCTCGGCCTGGTCGGCCGCATACGCTTTATGCGGCGAAAAGAAATTGAGGGTCATATAACCCCAGTAGCTGCCTTCCTGGGGATCGCACTGCTGCACAGGCAAGAGCTCCACCGCCGTGATGCCCAGGCTTTTCAGATAGGGGATTTTCTCGACGAGACCGGCGAACGTTCCCCGGTGCGCCGGGCTTACGCCCGAATTGGCGCGCATGGTGAAGCCCTTCACGTGAAGTTCGTAGACGATCAGATCGTGGCTGGCCCGCGGGTTGGATGGTTCGTTCCGGAACAGAGCCGGCGGTGTGGCTTTCGGCAGAACGCCCAGCGGCGCGCGGCCGTCGTTCGGCCCTGGCTGCGCGGCCGCAAGGCGATCGTACCCGGGCGGGAAGTAAACGGCCGGCGCGAACGGATCGAGCAGGATTTTATCGGAATCGAAGCGATATCCCGCGCCAGGATCGTGCCGGCCTTCGACACGCCATGCATAGTAAGCGGCGTTCACGGCCCGGTCGGCGGGCATCCAGCAGTGCCAGATGCGGCCGGATTTGTTGGCGCGGCGATCCAGCCGGTATTCGATCAACGGCTTTACCGGATCGCCGGCGCTATAAAGCAAAAGGCTGACGCCGGTGGCGCGCCGGGAGTAGAGGGCGAAGTTCCAGGCTTTCAGCGCCGGGATCCAGGTGACGCCCATCGGGCCCGGTGTTCCCTCTCTCCTGTCCCATTCGTCGAAAGTCGCGGCCGAGCGCGGGGTGATAGCGTCCAAGGCGTTTCCCGAAGTAACTCTGAACCCGTGATACCACACAGTGCGCGCCGCGGCGCACACCCGGGAAATCATTTCTTATTTCTTTCGGCAATTGGCTTCGGTAGTGAGATTTTGATAGCGAACCAACGCTATCCTTTTCAAGCGTTGATTGCAGGTTTTCCAGCTGATTTAATCGAATTTCCAGCCTCGAATACTTATGCGTCGGCTATCAGTCTGGATTTCGGTTCTGGCGTTGGTTCTTCTCGCCGGAAGTGGCGACGCCTCGGCGGCGGCGCCGGTCTTCGGTTCGGTCGTGGCAATCGGAGGCAACGCGTCCGATATTGCGCTCGACGAAATCAACGGCGTGCTTTATATCGCGAACTTTGGAACGGGCGCCATCGACGTTCTTTCCCTCGCCGACAACACGATCCACACGTCCATCAGCGTTCCTGCGAACCCGGGCGCCATTGCTTTATCTCCCGGCTCGCAGTACCTGCTCGTCGCGCAATACGGTAACGGGAGCAGTTCGCCACAGGCGTCGAATACCGTTACATCGATCAATCTGGCCGAGCAGACCAGCCAGTCGTTCGATACCGGGGACCCGCCGCTGGGAGTGGCCTTCGCCGGCAATGGTCAGGCGATCGTCGTCACCACGACCAGCGTTCTGATGATGAATCCGGCTTCGGGCACCACCCTCGTTCTCGACACTTTCGCGAATATGGCGATGACGCTGCCAGTGCCGCTGGCCACGTTTCCCGGCGAGATTGTGCAGACCGCACTGGCCACATCGGGCGATGGAAATACGGTATGGGGCATTGCTTCGGCGAACACCGGAATGCAGATTATCTACCGTTACTCCGCTCCGGCGAACTCCATTGCGGTGGAAACGTACAGCTCTTCTCCGGCGTCGCTTCCGCGCATCAGTTCCTCCGCCGACGGGAGCACGGCGATGGTCGGTTACACGCTGCTGAGCGCCGGGGGCTACATTCAGGCGCGCTATCCGAACGTGTTGACTTCGGCCAATATCACAGGCGTTGCGGTGGATTCGGCGCACGCGACGATCTACGGCCAGTTCCCCGACACGTTTCAGCCGACCGGCCCGCCGGGGTCGGCGGGCGGTACCGCGCTGCCTTCGATGGTCATCCTCGATGCCGACAATCTCACGTACCGCGACCGGGTTTCGATCCCGCAGGATATGGTCGGGCGCGCGCTGCTGAATGCGGCCGGAACGGTTCTGTATGCGATCTCCGAGAGCGGCGTGATGATCCTGCCGGTCGGAAATCTCAACAACTATCACCGGCTGAGCACCAGCCAGGAATCTCTTTTGGTGGGCTCCAGTTTCTGCGTTGGCGGCGTACTGTCGCAGAGTCTCACGATTACCGATCCCGGCGGCGGAAGTACCGATTTCTCCATCAGCCCGTCCCACGCGGGAGTTACCATTACGCCGTCTTCCGGAACCACGCCTGCCACCGTGCAGGTTCAGGTGGATCCGTCGTTCTTCAGCGCCACAGGCACGACCGCTGTAACGCTCACTATCTCTTCCCTCACGGCGGTGAACTTTCCGCCGCCGGTCCAGTTGATGGTGAACAGGCCGGGACCCTCTCAGCACGGCACGATCGTGGATCAACCCGGGGTGCTGACCGACATTCTGCCCGACCCGGCGCGCAACCGGTTCTACGTGCTGCGTCAGGACCGAAACCAGCTTCTGGTTTTCGATGGAACCTCCTCGAATCTGATCACAACCCTTCGCACCGGAACGACACCCAACATGATGTCCTTCACCAGCGACGGGAACTACCTGATGGTGGCCAACGATAATGCGCAGATCGTGAGCGTCTTCGATCTGAATGCACTCGCAGCCTCGGCTCCCATTGTGCTGCCGGGAGGGCATTACGCCCGTTCGATCGCGCAATCCAAGGCGGCCACGCTGGCGCTGGTGCGCAATGAGGGCCCGCCTTCGACAAGTATTCCTCTGGCGTGCAGCGGCGGTTGTATCGACAGTATCAACTTCCCGGTCCGCACCGCGGCTCCATTGCCCGCGCTTGGCGTCTGGGCGAATTCGGTTTCGCCCACGGCCGTGCTGACGCCATCGCCCAGCGGCGGCAATATTCTGCTCGCTTCGCCCGACGGCAACGTTCTGCTGTACAGCGCCGCCGTAAACGGTTTTTTTGCGTCGCGGCAGGACTTCACGGCGCTTTCGGGCGGATTCGCGGCTTCCGATTACCAGACATACGTGGTGGGCAACTACACCTTCGACTCGTCGCTGGTGCCCACGGGAACGATACTCGCGTCCACCGCCGGACCGGCGTCAGGCTTTTTCTTCACGGGCCAGGGAGGCTATATCGCTTCGGGGACCTCTCCGTCCGCGCCGGGCCTGCTCGAGCAGATCGCGTCCGTGCCGGGTGGAACAGCCACTTCGGTGCTCATGACCGAGGCGCCGCTCGAGCCGGGGACAACCCCGGTTGCGACGCCGCCCAGCGTGGTCGCCTCCGCCGCGCCCAGCTTCACGCGCACGGTCGCCCCGCTGCCGGAGTCGGGAACGGTGATTGTGCTGACGACCTCAGGGTTCACGGTGATGGCGTCGAGCTATCCCGCCCCGGCGCCGCCCGTCGTATCGGCCGTGGTGAGCGCCGCCGATGGCACGGCGACGCTTGCGCCCGGATCATGGGTCAGTATCTATGGCCAGAACCTCAGCACCGTCACGACTGGCGGCGGCCAGGTACCGCTGGCGACCGCGTTGGGCAATACCTGCATGACCGAGAATGGCTTGCCGGTTCCGCTGCTGTTCGTCTCGCCGGGACAAGTGAACGCACAACTGCCCTACAGCATCGTTGGCGGCGCCACGCTTAGCGTCTACACACCGAGCGGCGCCAGCGGCGGTTTTCCTTTAACGGTTCAACCGGCCGCGCCCAGCATTTTCATGAGCGGGACGGCGGGACCGGAAACGGGCATCGCCACGATTATCCGAGACGACAACGGCCAACTGGTGACCGCGACGAATCCGATTCATCCAAAGGACTCACTCACCATCTATCTGGCCGGCATGGGGCAAACAACCCCGTTCGTGGTGGAGGGTCAGGCGGCGCCTTCACAGCCTCTGGCATACGCCGTCATTCAACCTTACGTAACGCTGGGGACTGCCCAGCTGACAGTTCTCTATGCCGGCCTTGTGCCCGGCGAGGTCGGTGTCTATCAAATCAATGCGTACGTTCCCACGGGATTGCCGGAGGGTCTCTCGATTCCTCTGGCGATCAGCCAGGGTGGCGCGACAACCACGGTCTACGTTCGCGTAGTCACGAATTAGAAAGAGGAGTTTCCGATGCGAGTTCTTACAGTTTCGATCATCGCGATGTGCGCGGCGACAGCCGCATTCGCCCAGCAGTGGGAGATCGGCGGTCTGGTGGGCGGCGGCTTTCTGAATACGGTTTCGGCCAGCGGCGCCAGCGCGGGATTCGCGCCCGGGCTGGTGGCCGGCGGGTTCGTGGGCAGCCGCCTTTCTCCCCATTTTTCCGGAGAACTCCGCTACGAGTTCTTCCAGAGCGACCTGCAGCTTTCAAGCGGCGGCCAGACGGCCAAATTCGGAGGCCGGCAGCAGGCGGTGCACTATGACGTTCTCTATCACTTCCAGGACAGCGAATCGCGCACGCAATTCTATGCCGCGGTGGGCGGAGGGGTGAAGGTCTTCACCGGCACGGGGACCGAAGAGGCCTACCAGCCGCTCAGCCAGTACGGCTATTTCACCAAAACCGAGCAAACCAAACCGATGCTCAGCGCCGGCGGAGGCGTAACCTTCCGGCTGTCCGAAAAGGTGGCGCTGCGCGCGGAGGTACGCGATTTCATCACGCCTTTTCCGACCCAGGTACTCACCCCCGCCCCGGGCGTCAAGTTTGGCAGTGCGCTGAACAACCTCGTTCCCATGGTCGCGATTGAATACATACATTAGGCGGCGCGGGTAAAGCCATGCAAGTCTATATCGGGCGCCAGCCCATTCTGGATCGCGGCTGGAACATCGGCGGCTACGAGTTGCTTTTCCGCTCGAGCCGGGAAAATATCTGCGAGGCGACAGACGATGTTTCGGCGACTCCGCAGGTTATCTCGAACGCGGTGCTCGGCTTTGGCCTGGACCGGCTGGTGGGGGGCCAGCCTGCATTCGTCAAGTTCGATCGCACTCTGCTCCTCGGAGACTGGACCACCTGTCTGCCTCCCGAGAGGATCGTTATAGAAATTCTGAAGACGGTGTCTCCCGAGCAGGAGGTTCTGGCCGCCTGCCGGCGGCTGCGGGAGCTCGGTTACGCGCTGGCGCTCAACGATTTTGCGGACGAGCTGCGGACGGAACGATTCGCCCCCGAGCTGGACATTCTCAAAGTCGATTTTCAGCAAACGGGCCCGGCAGTCCAGGAGCGTCTGGCCCGCCGCTATCGCGAACTCAAGATCCGGCTGGTTGCGGCCAAAGTCGAGAGCGAAGTGGAGTTCAAACGAGCCAGTCAGCTCGGCTACGACTATTTTCAGGGCTTCTTCTTCGCCAGTCCCACGGTGTTGCAGACGTCCCGCGTTCCGGCGTCGCAGATCGGCGGCCTGCGGCTGCTGAAAGAGATCCAGAAGGAGGAGCTGGATTTCAATTCTGTAGAGTCGCTGATCCGGCATGACATCTCGTTCTCGCATGCGCTGCTGACATACCTCAACTCGGCGGCTTTTCATTGGGCGAATCGCATCGAATCGGTCCGCCAGGGCTTGATTCTGCTGGGTTCGGACCAGATTCGCAAATGGGTCTGGATGGCCAGCATCTCCAGTCTGGGACAGAACCGGCCGCCGGTGCTGATGGCTCAGGTGCTCATGCGCGGCCGATTCTGCGAGGAGATTACCGCTGCCGCGAATCTGGCTCTCGGCGAGGCCGATCCCTTTCTGGTCGGGATGTTCTCGCTGCTGGACGCGATTCTGCGCCGGCCTTTGCGCGAGATCCTCGCCGAACTCAATATCGGGCGGAGGATCCGGAACGTGCTTCTTGGCACCGGAGATGACACGGATCCGCTCTCCCTGGTTCTCACGATCGTAAAAAGCTGGGAACGGAGCGATTTCCCCCAGGTGCATACAACGGCGAGGGCAATCCGCCTGTCGCCCGAGGCCCTGAACGACTGCTACGTGCGAGCTCTGGATTGGGTCGAGACCGTCCATTCGGCGGACGAAAAGACCTGGCGGGCGGCGCACTCATCGCCACAGCCGGGGTTCCATCGACCGGTTGAACCCGGAAGACAACCCCTCATCGCGTAGATAAAGGTTATCGAGGACACGACCCGCGATATTCATTCTTCTGTAACCGCGCATCGATATCCTGTTTCTTTCCGGTGGCCGGTTGGCCATTGGCATGTTATCAGGAGCGATCGAAAAATGCTTAAGCGCTTTTGCAGGACCGCCGGTCTGCTGGTCACAGCATCCATTCTTCCCGCCGTCTGGGCGCAGACACCCCCGCCCACCACGACGCCCATCAAATATATTGTGGTGATCTTCCAGGAAAACAACTCCTTCGATCATTACTTCGCAACCTATCCCAATGCTCTTTATCCGAGCGGTCAGCCGGTTAACGGGACGTATCCCGCAGGGGAATCGCCATTTGTTCCGCTGCCGAACACGCCGTCGGTCAATGGTGTTACTCCAGCGGTAAGCGCCGTAAGCGGTGCCAACGCGCCTTTCCGCCTCGACCGTTCGCAGGCGGTTACCTGCGATCAGGACAACGGCTACAATGCCGAGCAGAACGCCTACAACTCGGGTGCGATCAACCTTTTCCCGGCCAACACCGCCTTCGAATCCGGTCCCCCCACGCCCTGCGGCACTTATGCCAGCGATCTGATCATGGGTTATTACGACGGCAATACCGTTACGGCGCTTTGGAACTACGCACAGAATTTCGCCATGAGCGACAACTTCTTCGATACCGAGTTCGGCGTCACCGAAGAAGGCCACCAGAACCTGATAGCCGGGCAGACTCACACTACCAGTACTCTCCCGGCGTCGGCCGCGGGCCTTGTCGTGAACGGGAGCATGATAGCCAACGTGGAAGCGGGTTATGACAGTTGTGTCAGCAGCACTTCGAAAGTCCCCGTAGTGATGACCAGCCAGAACATCGGCGATTTGCTGAATGGCGCCGGAGTCAGCTGGGGCTGGTTCTACGGCGATTTTCCGGAATCGTCCACCACATACGGCACTACAGCGCACATCACTTCTTCGGAATGCTCTACCACCCCGAGCGGTCAAACCTATAACAGCCACTATGCGCCGTTCATGTACTACGCAACCACTGCGAATCAGTATCATCTTCCGCCCAGTTCCGCGGCCGCCATCGGCACCTCCTCCGATCAGGCGAACCATAACTACTCCCTGGTCGATTTCATGAACGCCCTGAACGCCGGCAACCTGCCGCAAGTGACTTTCCTGAAGGCTCCCTCGAACGAAACCGGGCATCCCTCCAAGTCCGACCCCCTGTCCGAGCAAACATTTCTGGTGGACACCATCAACACGCTGATGACGTCGCCTTTCTGGTCGCAGATGGCCATCTTTATCACCTATGACGATTCCGATGGCTGGTATGACCACGTGATGCCGCCGATTTTGAATCATTCGAACGACACCACCAACGACACGCTGGCCGGCTCTCTCTACTGCTACGGTGCAAGCACAGCCACAGCGCCGCAGCTCGGCGGCTATAACGACCGCTGCGGTTATGGAACGCGCCTGCCGCTGATCGCAATCAGCCCTTACGCCAAACAGAATTACGTCGATCACGCACTGACCGATACCACTTCAGTCCTGCGCTTCATCGAAGACAACTGGAGTCTGGGCCGAATCACCACCGCCGGCTCGTTCGATGCGCTCGCGGGTACGCTCGATGGTCTGTTCAACTTCACGGGCACATCGACGGCCCCTCAGTTGTGTCTCAACAGCTCCACCGGCGTTCCGCAGAGTTGCTCTGAGTAGGGAACCAGGTTAAACGACTTCGTAGGGCCGCATCATCTCGTTGTCCTCGTGCTCCAGCACGTGGCAATGCCAGACGTAGCGGCCCTTATAACCTTCGAACTTCACAATAATGCGCGTGGCGCGAAACTCGTCCGCCCGCACGGTGTCTTTCCACCCCGCCTCATGCGCTTCGGGCAAAGCCGCCGGTTCCGTGTAAACCAGTTTTCCGGTCTTCCGGTAAGTCGCGACATCGAAAGACCGCCGGTCCAGGATCTGGAAGCGCACCAGGTGCAGATGGATCGGATGGGGTTCGCTGGTGAGATTGATCAGCGTCCAGATCTCGGTTGAATTCAGTGCCGGGGTCTCGGTCGCAGGCATGTCGTAGTGGGCGCCGTTCAACAACATATGAGTGGGCCGGCCTCTCGCATCCATGTAATCCATCAGCGTCAGTTCGCGGGTTTTTACAGCGGCGCTTTCGGGGGTGCGCGGGATATTGCGCAGCCTGGCGGGCAGCGCAGGCAATGAGATGGCTTTAGCGGCTTCACCCTCCGACACCCGCAAGCGCATGATGGGAAAATTCGAGTTCTTCAGGTAGATGCTCCTGCCTGCATAAGGGCTGAAGTCGACGACGATATCGGCTCGCTCCGCCGGCGTCAGAGCAATCTTCTTCATTTCCAGCGGCGCCGCCAGAAGGCCCTGGTCGGAACCAATCATCTGGAAAGATTCGGCGCCAGGCACCAGGCTCAGACTGTCCTTTGAGAAGGACAGCGAAAAGAAGCTTCCGTTGGAGCAGTTCAGGACGCGAAAGCGGTAAGGCCGCGGCTCGACGGCTAAGAACGGGTAGAGCTTTCCGTTCAGCAATACGGCATTGCCAGTGTAGTCGTCGGTCCATAACTTCGGATATTGCAGTTGGCCATTCAGCTGAAACAGCCGGTCATAGACGCACAGCGGTATCTCGTACGGGCCGGCGGGCAGGCGCAGAGAGTCTTCGAATGCGTCGCGAATCAGGAATTGCCCGAATAATCCCGCCACCGCGTTCAGCCGCGTGATTCCCATGGCGTGATCGTGGTAAAAGAGCCCCGCGGCTTCCTGGCGATTCGGATAAAAGGTGATTTTCGACTGGCCCGGCAGAAACCACTTCTCCGGATTACCATCGCTCCCGGGGGGGACCTTTCCGCCGTGCAGATGCACCACCGTGCGCACTTCCGGGATGTCATCGCCGGCGCCGTGAATCGAGTGGTCGATCGGCAGCAAATGCTTCGTGGGAAGGTTGTTGACCCACTCCACGGTAACAGCTTCGCCAGAGCGAGCTTCAAATGTAGGGCCGGGGGACATTCCCTCATAGCCCCAAAATGTGGTGGGCGCCAGATCGCGATGAATCCTGGCCTGAAACTCGCGCATGGTGATGCGGAAGTGGCGTTTGCGCACGGGCCGCGCCTTTTCCGGGACAGGCAGCGCATCCACAAACTTGGGCAACCCGGCCGGATTCAGGGACAGTCCCGAAAGATCCGGCGCACGATGCCGTACCTGCGACTTGCCCTTCACAGCCATCGCGGAAACCAATCCGCCGTGCATCAGAAAATCGCGCCGATTTATAAGCGCCTCCCTTCTCTCACAAAAAAAACAAAAAGCGAGAGAGCCAGTCTGACTTCTCTCGCTTAGCAGCCCGTGGTGGAACTCCCGTGGGCCTCGCGCGAGTTCCACCACGCGCTGCCAGAGGTTACCGCGGACCTGGGTTAACCGTTATGGCAGTCCGGTGACAGTGGACAGAATCGGCGCGTTCGGATTCTGCGGCGTCGACTGGGTGAAGTTGAACATGCTGGTAATCGGGTTTGCCAGCGCGTCGAACGAACCGCCGCCGATTCTCCCGAGACTCCAGTTATCTTCGATGAAACGAAGGATCGAGGTCTGATCGGTGAGGGTGTGATCGACGTAATTCGGCTTTGCCCATGGCGAGATCACCAGCAACGGCAGCCGTACTCCGTAGCCGCAGCGGCCGTATACCGGGGAGCCGTTGGAATTCGGCCCGGGAAGCACCGGCGTGGTGCCGGAAGTACCGCAAGCCCCGGTACCGGTGACCGAATCCAGGGTGGTAAACGAACCGTTCACGATCGGCCCCATCTGGTGGTCGTACCATCCGTCGGAATCGTCATAGGCGATGATAATCGCCGTGGTGTTCCAAAAGGACGACTGCATCACCGCGTTGACGACACTTACTATAAACGCCTGTTCATCCAGCGGATTGGAATTGCCAGGATGGGCGTTCTGGTAGGACTGCGGCTTGAGGTAACTGACATTCGACAGATGACCTGCGTTCAGCGCGTCGAAGAAGTCGTGAATGTCGTATTGATGGTTGGCCGGATCGCCGGCCGTGCCGACCGTCGACGGGCTGGTCGGGCGCGTATGCGTGGGATTGGCCGTGCTGGGGTAGAACTGGAACGGCTCATGGTGCGGTACGTAATCCGCTTCCGTCAGCCCGGTAACAGGCGACACCGTGCTCCTGCTGCAGCCCATTGTCCCGTTCGGATTAGTGATCGTCAGATCGAAGCCGCCCTGGAACCAGCCCCAGGTAAGTCCGGCGGTGTTGAGCAGGTTGCCCACGTTGGTGTTGTTGGAGCTGAAGTTCATCTGCATCTTGGTGGAACCCGCGCAGGTGTCGTTCAAAGGATCGGAGTCGCCATTCAGTGTGTAACCGCCCACCCCATCCGGGACCTCGTCGCTGCTGTTTGCGTTCACTACGGTGGCCTGATTGATTCCGTTGGTCTGGCCTGAGATCAGATTGACGGCCCCGGGCGAGGAGGGTCCGAACTGGGTGTCGAAGGAGTTATCGTTCAACGCGAAGTTCTGCGCATACTCCCACATGGCGGTCACCGTGTTGCCGTCGTAATAGCCCATGACCAGGCCCTTGGTCGTGACGACCGCCGGAGTGAGTACCGACATACTGCTCGAGGAGCCTGCTGTGCCCGTGTTCGTCGGGAACAGATCCATCAGACCCCGGTCGAAGGATGCCTGTTCCGGCCCGTAATTATGGTTCTGGTCGGCTGTGAGAGCCTGGCTTCGGTTCAAGCGAAAAGGATTCGATGCGCCCGTGCCGTTCGCCGTATTCAGGTTCGGGTTATTTGTCAGCAGACCCGGGCTGAAACCGTTGACGGTAGGTGTGTTCGGAAGCGCCGTAAAGCGGGGCTGCCCCGGAGGATTAGTGGCTTTCGGATAGATTCCGAAATAATGATCGAAAGACTCATTCTCGTCGAAAATCACCACTACATGCTGGATCGGCGTGGTGGGAGTTGGGCTCTGGGCTGTCGCCACGCTGGGCCAAAGCGGATTCAGCACCAGAAGGATGCTGACGGGGATCGAAAGTAGTTGACGCATTTCTCCTCTTGTTTTTCTCAGGTGAAAATGGAGCAAACACTACCTTAAACCTTATGTCTGACTACTCCGTTAGGATCGGATGACAAATACGTTACATCTATATCGCTGGTAAACCCGTGACAGCATCCGGGACAGCTCGCGGATTTCCGCCAGGCCGAGCTAAGAGTACCGGAACCTATATGACAGCAGCATCCCGCCAGTCGTTAACCCGATATGGAACAGTTACGCGATTGAAACATAAGATTGATACCCTCAGAAAGTTTACGGAGAATAACCAATTGGATCTCAAACCGCTGCTGTACACGTCACTGATGCTGATCATGCCTCTGTTCGCGGAGGCCGGCACCGTGCAGATCATCCAGGGCACCGCGGGCGACGCAAACGAATTGCCGGCGACTCCCGCCTCGCCAGCCCTCCCGACGGTGATTAACTTTTCCGGACTCTCGAGTCAGATCACGGCGAATTGCACAGACAACCTGGTTTGCCCCACGTTCAATTCCTCAACCTACGCTTCTCAGGGAGTCACGATTTCCAGCCCCGATGGTCTCCTCATCTACCCTTTCAGTACACAGACGGCCGGCGGGATCGAGCTGTTCGATCCGGGTGCGACAAATAGTTCCACCTGTGTGGCGAATGGTAACTGCGACGGTACTGCGAACATAACCGTCAAGCTCGCGACCGGGGTAGAAGATCTTGCCGTGGGCATAACGGAATTCGACGATCCGATAACTCTCACCCTGGAAGCGCTGGACCAGAGCGGCAGCGTGCTGGATTCGCTGGATGTGTCGACGGATGTCGAGAATGCAGAATCGGCGCAGAATACAGGCAACACCTACTTTGTCGCGGAAGACACCACCCCCGGCATTTATGGTCTTGAGATCCTCCAGACCACGCAGACCGACGGGTCCGGCCTGGCGCTTTCCGAAGTGGAGTATTCACCCGAACCTTCCACCTTTCTGCTTCTGATCGGCGGCGGTCTGGGAATGATCGGATTCACCCGGCTGCGCAGGAAAGCCTGAGCGGCTTTTTCGGTTGGCCCGGCCGCGACAGGACGGTTCACAAGAGGAGAAGATATGCGTTCATCCCTTTCAGCAGCTACAAGTGTGCCTTTTTTTCTGAGCCTGCTCGCATGTCCCTCCGCGATCAACGCGCAGGCTCCGACTCCGACTACTCCGATCCAGCATGTGATCGTGATCTACGGTGAGAACGAATCGTTCGATCACTATTTCGGCACTTACCCGAAGGCATTGAATCCTCCGGGCCAGCCGCGTTTCATCGCGCTCCCCAACACGCCTTCGGTCAACGGCTTGACGCCCGCCCTTCTGAGCAGCAATCCCAATCTGAATCCGGCGAATGGCACGGGGGCATCCAACCCATTCCGCCTCAATCGCTCGCAGGCTTTTACGGCCAGCATGAGCCACAACTACATTCCCGAGCAGGCCTCGTTCGATCTGGGGCTGATGGATTTGTTTCCACTGAATACAGGTACGGCCGGAACGTCCGCCACGATGTCGGTGCTTAGCCCCGCAGTCGTCACTACAAAAGGTCTGGTGATGGGTTATTACGACGGCAACACAGTCACCGCGATGTGGGAGTATGCGCAGAACTTCGCGCTCAGCGATAACTCCTACAACTCGAATTTCGGACCGTCCACGCCCGGCGCCATCAACCTGATCTCCGGCCAGACCAACGGGATCATCCAGGCGACCGCGACGAACACTTCGACAGCCGATGAGGTTGCAGACGGACAGGGCGGCTACACGATGATCGGCGACACGGAGCCTCTCGGCGATACCTGCTCGGTGTCGACCAAATTCAATACTGCGATGTCCGGCAAAAACATCGGCGATCTGCTCAACTCAGCGGGCCTCACCTGGGGCTGGTTCCAGGGCGGGTTCGATCTGACGATCACGAATCCGAACGGAACCATGGGCTGCAGCAGAAGCACCACTTCCCCGATCACCGGGTATACGATGAACGATTACGTGGAGCACCACGAGCCTTTCCAGTATTACGCTTCGACACAAAACCTTGCCCACGTCCGCCCCACTGCACCCACGACTGTCGGTTTGTCCTCCGATCCCGCGAACCATCAGTACGACATTCACGACTTTTTCGACGCGCTGGCTGCCGGAAATCTGGCTGCGGTGAGCTTCCTCAAGGCCCCGGGTTATCAGGACGCGCATCCCGGCAATTCGGATCCGCTCGACGAACAGGCCTTCGATGTCAACGTTGTCAATACAGTGACGCAATCGCCCTTCTGGAACACGACGGCGATCATCATCGCCTACGACGATTCCGACGGCTGGTATGATCATCAGCAGGCTGCCATCATCAACGGCTCTTTCTCGGTTGACGATTCGCTCACGGGAACGCATGCCTGCGGCACGCAGGGCACCACGCCGGTGCTTTCCGGTCCGAATTCAAACGGCCTGCCGGTGAACGGGCGCTGCGGTCCCGGCGTCCGGACGCCTATGCTGGTGATCTCTCCCTGGGCGCAGGCTAACTATGTCGACCACACCTTCACCATCCAGACTTCGATCATCCGGTTTATCGAGGACAACTGGACTCTGGGGAGGATCGGAGGCGGCTCGTTCGATGCCATCGCGAATTCCATCACCGGCATGTTTAATTTCAGCAATCCGAACGGAGCCCCTCCCAACACAAACGCGCCGATTCTTTCGACGGTCACCGGACTGCCTGAATAAATCTGCCGAAGCGGGAGAATCCTATTACACGACGTAGATTCGTAATCGGCGGCGGTCTCGCGACCGCCGCAGCTCGTTTTGGGACGGCGCAGATGGTGCACCTGCCGCCGATGAAGCCCGCGCCGCCCCTGATCGATCCCGGGCGCATGACGCCGTTCGTGGATAGGCTTCCTCTTCCCGAAGTGGCAATGCCGCTGGGCAAGCGCCCCAATCGTTCGGGGAAGGCACAGGTTCCCTTCTACCGGATTCCGATCCAGGAGTTCTACGCAAAGATTCACCGCGACGTCCCGCCTACCCGTTTTTGGGGCTACGGAAACAGCGTGCCCGGACCCACCATCGAGGCTCGCAGCGGCGAGGAAATTCTTATCGAATGGCCGAATCAGTTGCCCGCAAGACATTTTCTTCCCATCGATCACACGATTATGGGCGCCGAAAAAGGCCTGCCGGAGTCGCGTACGGTGGTGCATGTTCACGGTGGGAGAGTTCCGCCGGAGAGCGACGGCTGGCCCGAGGCCTGGTACCCGCCGGGTAAGTCGGCCACTTACCACTATCCGAACAACCAGGACGCCGCGCTGCTCTGGTATCACGATCACGCCATGGGAATCAACCGGCTCAACATCTGCGCCGGCATGGCCGGGCTCTACGCGATCCGCGATTCTTTTGAAGACGCGCTGAATCTTCCCCGTGGGGAATTTGAAATTCCGCTTGTGCTTATGGACCGTATGATCGGGACCGACGGGCAGATTTACTATCCCGTCAGCATGTTCCCCGACGCGCCGTGGATACCCGAGTACGCGGGCAACGCGAATCTCATCAACGGTAAGCTGCTGCCCTACCTTGATGTGCAACCGCGTAAATACCGCTTGCGCATACTGAACGCGGCCAATTCGCGGTTCTATTTTCTATCGCTCGCGAGCGGCCAGCCATTTCAGCAGATCGGAACGGACCAGGGGTTTCTGTCCGCCCCGGTCACGGTACCCCGGCTCGCGATCGCTCCCGGCGAGCGCGCCGACGTCGTTGTGGACTTTTCGGAACATCGCGGCCAGCGCATTTTGCTGAACAACCTTATCACCCCGCTCATGCAGTTCCGCGTGGCGCCCGGGAGCGTGGCGGACCCGAGCGCGCTGCCCGCGGCGCTTCGCGCAGTCCCGCGGCCAAGCCCCACCGGCGCGATACTAACCCGCCAGCTCACGCTCGAAGAAGTGGACAATGTTCTGGGAGATCCCATCGTTCACCTGCTCGACGGAAAACACTGGCACGACCCTGTTTCGGAAAAGCCAGTGCTCGGTACGACCGAGATCTGGGAACTGCTGAATCTGACGGACGATGCGCATCCCATTCACTTGCACCTGGTTCGATTTCAGATCCTGGACCGGCGTCCCATCAACATCGACGCCCGGATATACGACAAGAAAGTTGTCTATACCGGCGACGCCGTGATGCCTGATGCGAATGAATCGGGCTGGAAGGATACGGTGAGGGCTACGCCCGGAGCCAGTACACGAATTATCGTAAAGTTCGAAGGCTATACCGGGCGCTACGTATGGCACTGCCACATACTCGAGCACGAGGACAACGAGATGATGCGGCCCTACGAGGTGGTTTCGTCATAGCGCAAAGGGCGCAAGACAGCGCCCTTTGCGCTATGACTTACTTAGAAGATAAAGCGCGCGACCAGCGTGCCGGTGCGGGGCAGCTGGTAGAGCTGACCGACCACGGCGTTTGCCGTAACGCTGGGCGCTACGTTTGGACCGGATACGGTTTCGTTGATCACGCCGAAGCCGCCCGATAACTGGCCGAGCGAGTTGTGGCTGAGCGCGCTCTGAGGCGCCGTAGTGCTCGGGTTGCCGATCTGAGTCCGATTGAAAATATTCACAAATTCCGCCCGGACCGAGAGAGAGTACCGCTCCTTGATACGGAAGGTCCGGCCGAAGTTGAGGTTCTCCTGGGGACGACGGGCCGAACGGAAATCGCCATAGAGTGTTCCCGTCGCCGGACCGAAGGTTCCTGCCGCAGGGTTCGCCCATGCAGCGGGGTTCAGCACCTGATCCTGATAGGGGTTGATGCAGCCGCAGTTCAGGTTCTTGAGATACAGCGGCTGGCCGGGTACGCGGTACATTTCGCTGCCGCCCAGATAATTGGTGGTGGTTGCGGCCGGCGGAGTCAGCGGCAGTCCGCTGCCATATTGCAGAAATGCGCCGATGCTCCAGTCTTTCGTAACCGTAGTCACGAGGTGGTTGCTGAAGTATTGCTGCGTCGTGTAGAGAAGGTTGGTGTTGAACAGAAACGGCTGGTCGGTGGGTTGAAGGGACTTATCCGAATACTGAAAGAGGACTGGCCGGATACCCACGAGCGCCTTGGACCATGTGAACGATCCCTGGACCGAGAGGCCGTGTGAAAGGCGATGAGTGCCCTTGGCCTGCATGGAATCATACCAGGTTCGGCCGGTGGGCGAGTTCTGGTCCACGATGGTGCTGAACTGCGGGAAGGGACGCAACGCGTTGAGCAAAGTATTGGCTGTGGAATAGCCAGTATAGGGCAGGTAGTTTCCGATGCGCGCGACGACGGCGGGGTTGGCGAGCGTGTCGCCAAGCAGCAGGTTATCCGCGGCGTTGGTGTAAGGATTCAGGCCAAAGGCGGCAAAGGCCGCGGGCGAGACCTGGTTCAGATAACCAAGCGGGCCCGTCGCGGTAGCGCCGCTCCCACCGCTCCACCAGACGCCGCGGTTGCCTACATAGGCGGCCTCAAGCACGGTATTGGGCGTGATCTCGCGCTGTCCGCCGATGCTCCACTGGTTCTGGCGCGCAGGCCGGGCCGCGCCCGGATCGAGATACGCGAGGAATCCGCTGGTGGTCTGACCGGGCAGAGGGGTCTGGCCGACATTGAAATTGGGCCACGTCGGTTGCGGGATCGTGCCTGCCTGATTCAGAGTGTAAAAGCCATTGATCGACGTAGGCGTGTTGGTGATATCCGCGGTGTTTTGCAGACTGATGTCCGGGGGCGCCGCGTAGATCAAACCCCATCCGCCGCGGAGAACCGTTTTCGAGTCGAGCGCATAGGCTATACCGAGACGCGGGCCGATGGCATAGGGATAAGCCTTGACGAAGCTGCAATTGCAGGTTGCCTGGAAGATGGGCGCACCGGGGTGGTTGCCGGCGGCGGGATTCGGGGTGGTGAGGCTCAAATCGGCGGAGCGTCCGTGCTCTTCGCTCGCGGGCGTGGCGTAGTCCCAGCGCAGGCCGTATTCAAGCGTCAGTTTGCGCGTCACCTTCCACGAATCCTGGGCGAACATGCCAAACTGCGTTTTAAACATACGCGCGTCAACCGGAGCGTATTGAGTGGCGGAGGTCACGTCTCCCAGCAGGAAGTTGGCGTAAGGGAAACCGGCGGAGTAGGCGCCCTGAACAAGCGAAGCCGGCACGCCCGTGGCGCCTTCGCCCGTAGCTCCGACCGAGCCCGAAGAGGTCGCCGAGAGGACTCCGAAGTAAAGGCCAACCCCGGTGGGAGGCGCGGTAATCTGGGCCTGCCACCACACTTCTTCGCCAAACTTGAAGGTGTGGTTGCCCCTGACCCAGGTGAGATTGGCGTTGTGAGAAGGCCTCTCGGTGTGGGTCGCCGTATGCGCCAGGGCGTTCCCCAGTTGCTGCATGCCGCCGAGATCGATGGGCGCGGTCACGTTGCCGGCGACGATGGTGGGGAAGTTATAGCTTCCCTCGCAACCCTGCAACTGAAGCAAGGCCAGGCAGTTGACCGTACCGCCGTTCTCGGTCTCGGGGCTATGGTCGTAAAAGTAAATCATCGAATATCCGCCGCCGACGTGCAGGAGCAAAGTGGGCGTGATCGTGTAATCGTAATTCAGCCGGTAGGTGGGGCCGCCGATCGGAATCGAACCGCGCGCGCCCGTAATCAGGACGGGTAATCCGTCGGCATTGCCATTGGGGGTGGTGTACTGTGCGTTGGTGTTGGTGTGGTGGTAATAGAAAGAAATCTTCTGCTTGTCGCCGAGGGCCTGATCCACTTTGATGGAAGGAATTTCGGTGATGCGCTGGCCGAGATTGTAGCCGTTGTAGTTGTTAAACAGGCCGCCGTTCGAGAGCGAGGGAAGAACACCCTGGACGGCCAACGCGACGGGGCTCATCATTGACATGGGAATGATATTGTTGGCGAACGGCAGCGCGACCCCCACGCCGTTGTAGGTCGTGCGGGTGGTTGGATTGAAGATTTCGTTGGCGAATACGGAAGTGCCATTGGCCTCCGTCGCGATCGGCGCGGAGGGAACACCCAGGTTGGGATTGAATGCGGCGCCGCCGTTGGGAGAGATTTCGGAGAAGTTGCCCGCCTGGTACATGGCGTTGGGCAGGGTGTCGGTGAAGGTCAGGCCCAGATCTTCCTTGTAGCGCTCGAAGGAGAAGAAGAAGAAGGTCTTGTTCCTGCCGTTGTAGAGTTTCGGAATCCATACCGGGCCGCCAAAGGTGCCGCCCCAGTCGTTGCGGCGGCTTTCCGGACGATATTTGCCGCCGGTGCCGTTATAGGAAAAAGGATCGCCGGCATTGAGAAACTCATTGGCGAAGTAGTCGAACGCGGATCCGTGGAACTGATTGGTACCCGACTTCATGGTGATGTTGAAAAGACCGCCGCCGGCCTGCCCGTATTCGGCCGCGTAGTTACTGGTCTGGATCGCCATTTCCTGAATCGCATCCGCGTTGGGCATGTTCTGCATGATCGCGTAGGCGACGGTGTGGTTGGTGTTATCCATGCCCTCGATGCGATAGGCGGCGGTGTTGCTGGGCGCGCCATTGACGATCATGGCGTAATTCGGAAAATAACTCACGCCGGGCCAAGGGCAGCTTGGTACTGTGTCCGCGCGGCGCTGACGTTCTGCTTATAGAACGCGGCGAACTCCGGATCGGACATCGGGTCGATACGGACGTCCTGGCCCATCCTCGCTGCCATCTGGCGCTCCTTCTCTCGGATCTTCGGGCCCCACTGCTTTCGGATCGCCTGTTCCACGTTTTTCATATCGTCGAGGTATTGCTTGAAGAAACCTGCGAGCTGCTGGAAGAGCGCTTGGACCTTCTTGTCCGCGGCGGCTGCCCCGCCCAAGAGGCTAGAGCCTTGGCCAGACATGAGAGCGGAAAAGCCGGCGGACAGGATTTCCAGCTTAGGCGCGAACGCCTCATTCATCGGCAGCTGGATCTGCGATGCGAGTACTTCGAACATCCCCCGTCGGACGGAGGCCTTTTTATCTTTCGAATACTGAGCGAGCTTCTCCGCGAGGTTTCCCAATTCGGGCTCGTCGAGATATCGGCCGGCCGCTTTCTTGCCTTCTACGCGAAGGGCGTTGGCCTCGAGCGCGGCTTCGTCAATCTTGATGTCTTTGGAACGTTCGAGCGCGATTTCGAGCGCGCTCTTTATCATGGCCATTTTCAGCTCCTCTCGAGATTAGGCGGACCTGGGAAGCTCTCGGACGAAAGCCACGATCTTGTCGACCATGCTGATCAGTACGATCGCCGCAGTCGCCCATTCCAGGATTCCGAACAATTCTATCCGGCTCAAGCCGAATATGAGCCTGATTACCTCAGCCGCGTAAAGCACCATTATTGATGCTACCGCGGCCTTGCCCATGAAAGTCGTCTTCGGCTCGATCTTCTTGTTAACGAATATGAGGATGAATACGAAGGCGACCTGCAGCCCCAGGCGAGCTGCAACGAGCAAGAAGAACCAGGACGGCACTAAAGTAAAATAATCAAAGACGATAGTGAGGACAATGAGGAGAGCATAGTCGCTGGCGCTGTCCAGCATCTTGCCGACCTTGGTGACCTGACCCGTCTTGCGGGAAATATACCCGTCGGCGAAGTCAGTCGCGAATACCAGGACGACAAGACCCAGCAGCGGCAAGCGGATGCGATAGTCTTTCGCGGCCAGCACAAGGAAAAGGAGCGTCGGCATGCTCGTCACCCTAAAGAGAGTGACGACGTTCGCTAGGTTGACGCGCTCGAGATGCTCTCCGGATGGCTCTTTTACGAAGTCGTGCTTAAAGACATTGAGCATTAAGAGGAGAATAGCGTAGAAAGGGAGGGCCACGATTAGGAATAAAGGCCCGTAACGAAGCAGGAAGCCGCGGGAGACCGACGAATCCGAAGGAACTGCACAAGCGGCGAAGGAGGTGAAGATGAGCACTTGCAGGACCGCGAATAGGCCCATCGTGGCGAGAATGCTCTTCTCGAGTCTTTTCATCGCGCTCGTCTCCGCCTTCCCGCATCCGACAGGCACTCGCCTGTCGCGACGAATGATAATACAACTTGACACCCGCGGTGTCAAATACCCATACTTCGCGCATGACTCTGGCCGATAAGCTGACAGCGAGCCGGCTCGCTCTCGCTCCCGTTTTTTTCGCCGCTTATCAATGGGGCGGAGGCTTGGGGCCAACCGCCTACGTCGTCATACTATGGAGCCTTTTTATCGTCATCGAGATAAGCGACCTCTTCGACGGCCTCGCCGCTCGGAGCACGGGCACGGTGAGCGATTTCGGCAAACTCTTCGACCCCTATGCCGATGTCTTCGCCCGAATTACCTATTTCGTCTGCTTCGCCCTGGACGGAATTATGCCTGCCTGGGTATTGATTGTTGTACTGTATCGCGAGCTTTCGATCAACTTTATCAGGATGATCCTCGCTCAGAGGGGTATCGCGATGGGAGCGAGATACGGCGGAAAGTTGAAGTCGGCTACATATATGGCGGCAGGTGCCGCATCGCTCATTCTCACCAGTACTATCAAACTCAATTTCTTGGCTAACATCCGCGCGCTTTTCGTGACTGTGATCTATGTGCTTTACGTCCTAGCAGCGATCTTGGCCCTGCTCTCCTTCGCGGATTACCTCGTTCAATACCGCCGGCTTTCCGCACCTCGCGCATGACGCCGAGGCCGTTGCGCGAGCTGCCTCGCGTCGAGGCGGCGAACATTCGCTTCGTGCTCTTCGATATTGATGACACGATAACCGAGAACGGCCTATTGTGCGAGGAATCCTATTCGGCTCTCTGGGCGTTGCGCCGGGCCGGAGTGAGCACGGTTCCGGTGACTGGGCGACCTGCAGGGTGGTGCGACCTCATCGCGCGACAGTGGCCAGTTGCGGGAGTTGTCGGAGAAAACGGCGCCTTCGCTTTTTATATGAAAGAAGGTCGCCTCGAACGCTTGTTCCATCCATCAGCCCCGACAGGTTTCTCGCGCGAGCGGCTCACTCAATTGGCCTCACGCGTAATGGCCGCGGTGCCCGGCTTGCGCATGGCCAAAGATCAGCCGTACCGCCTATTCGACGTCGCCCTTGACTTCGCGGAGGAACCTCCGCAACTCTCCCTGGCGACGGCGAGAAAAGCCAAGGAACTCTGCGAAGATTCTGGCGCTAAGGCGAAGATAAGCTCTATCCACGTCAACGCATGGTTTGGCGACTACGATAAACTTTCGATGTCGGAGTTATTCCTCTCAAGCATACTCGGGTGGGATCCGACCTTAACTTCACATGAGGCGATCTTCGTCGGAGACTCTCCTAATGATGAGCCTATGTTTCGTCGGTTCGAAATGTCTTGCGGTGTCGCAAACCTACGGCAATATGAGGGATTCATGGAGCATCTTCCTGCATATATAACGGAAAATCCCTACGGCGTGGGATTCGCCGAGCTTTGTGCTTACGTGTTGGCCAGCCGGTAAAAAATCGCTAGGTCACATTTTCGAGC
>CAWBIS010000265.1:0-8405 GCA_963788485.1 Terriglobia bacterium | reverse complement strand
GATACGCGAACTGATTGTCGTCGATCTGCTGCAGCCTCGAAGCGAATTGCGCAATCGTCGCATTCCGGCAGGAGATCAGCTCTGCGAGCAGCGGGTTTATATCCCTGGGATCGTTCGCGATCGTGCGGGCCTCGTGGCAACTGGCGCGATTGGCCGGGTCGGCTTTCTTCAGCTTCGGTTTGACGGATATCAGAGAGTATGCGTCCGTGAGCCTGTTTTCGTAGTGCCACTTTATCCGAAATCGCTCGACAAACAGGGCCTGGAGCATGGCGCGCAGGTCGTCGTCGAAGCCGCTGTCAGGCTCGATTGCCGCTCCGTTCGTGCGCTCCGCGGATTTTGCGTTGACGTCGATATAAACCGACTCCACGCCCTTCGGCAGGCCTTTGAACCAGTCGCGCGTATGGACCGAATTGATGTCCCAGGCGAAGCCGAGCATCGGCAGGAGAGGCATACCGTAGCCATGGAGCCCTCCGCGCGTGTACTCGGGATAACCGCGCTGTCCGTTCCTGTTCAGTTTGAGGTCCGCCACTTCGAATTCCAATGGCCGCGGGGGAAGCTTCTGCACAACATCAGGAGCATTGGGTGCAGGTTTGTCGACACGGTCGATCACGAGCACCGGCGCGGGCGCATCGCGTAACTCCAGCTGCAACCCGAGTTGCTTTTCGATCGCGGCTGAAACGGCGATGCGCTCCGCCCCGGTCGGCAGCAACGCCGCGCGGCGGGTCCATTGGATGTCGAAATCCCACGCGCCCTCGATACCGGTGCCGTCAATGACCGGTTCCTTGAGATAATCCCCGCCCATGCTTCGCAGCCGCAGAGCGAACGCAGCCATGCTCATGTTGCGGCAGGAATAAGCGTCGATCGCAGATGCGGGCGACTGTTGCACGTACTTGCAGCCGGATTCGCCCGCGCCGTCCGATTGCGTCAGCTTCGGGCTCATTTTGCCTTTGGACAGGAACCACGCGGGCATGGGGCGCGTATCGCGGTTGATAGCAAGATGAAAGCGATCCGCGAGCAGCGACTGCAGCATCCGGCGAACCGTTTCCGGGGACGATCGTGCGGGCGCCCTGGCGGTGACGTCGAACCGATCGAATTCGAGCCAGTCGGGTCCGCCCAACACGGTTTCGGGAGCCACCTGGTAAGCAATCCGAATCAGATCGAGCATGGTGGCTTTGTGGAGGTCATAGCGATCGCCGCGCAGCATGCCTCCGGAAACGAACGTAAATGGGTTCATGGCGGCGGCGCTGGGGTGAATGTCGGCGATTTCAAATACAGGCGCTTCAAAAGCGGGCTGGCAGAATCCGGGCCATACGGAGAGAGTGACGAGACCTGCCAGGGCGGCGGTGCGCATAATGGGGACGCTACATTCTGGCGGCGCAGGCCTCGAATTCGTTACCGGCGATTCCCAGACCGGCGTCTATCCTATCCTCATGTCATCTCATCCGCTCTATCGCTCTCGCGCCGTCCGCGCCCTGGTGCTCTTGCACGAGGCGCAATTGCGCCGCTTTGTGGACGTGTGGAAGCGTGCGATGGCAGACTCGGTGAGCCTGCCGGCGACCGACGATCCCGCCTATGCCTCCCTGAGCACATTGGGGCGCCACGTGCTCGGCGCATCCGGCGGCTACATGATCTGGATGTGCGAGGTGTTGAAGTTACCCCACCCGGGAATTCGCTCCGCCCCGGAGGCGGCCGTCATAGCCGGCGAAGCGGATGAGTATATGGAACACGTGCTTGAGCGATGGCGTGCCCCTCTGCGGGACATCACCGACGAGCAACTGGAGACTCCCGAGTACCCGTCGCGATGGCAGACGCGCTATTCGATCGACGCGATGCTTGGAGCACGCTGTCATGCACCCCATCCGCCACGCTTTCCAATTGGATGAGCTCATGCGAGCTTCCAGCCAGGATCTATAGCGGGCGCGCCACTGCCGGGATGACGTCGGCAAACACAAATCCATCCCGTTCCACCACTTCTCCGCTGCACACGGGGATTGGCGTCTTGAATACCGGGGCATGGTAAACGAACGAGTGAAACTCGCCGTTTTCGCCGCAGGGGTCCACCTCGGCCGGCAGCCCGTCAACGAAGTCGCAGTCGAATTCGCGGCCGGCATTGGATGCCGCGAGCTGCGACGGATCCACGCACGTGATCTTCGCCTTCAGGCCTGCGGCGATCATTTCCCGCGCCAGCGAATTGGTCGGAATGCCCCAGGCCGGAAAGAGAAGCTCCAGGCCTGTTCCCTGCATTTGCCGCATCCTGTAGGCGCGAACGTCCTCGAGGAAGAGATCGCCAAATGCCACTGCATCGATTCGCTCCGCTGCAGCGCGCTCGCAGACCGTTCGCATTCGCGCTTCGTAGTCCGTATTCGAGCACGGCCACGGCAGGTCGACGGCCCACAAGGGAAGCCCCGTGCGCTCCGCCTGTGCGTCCACCAGTTCGCGCCGCACGGCGTGCATCGCGACCCGGTTTGCGGCGCTGTTGAAGGTTGTCACCAGCGCCACCACCTCCAGAGCGGATTGCTGACGCAGCAGAAACAGCGACCACGCGGAGTCTTTACCGCTACTCCATGAAAGCAGAACTCTCTTCATGGCAGCCAACGGTCACTGCGGCCGCCGGAAGAGGCCCCCGTAGACCGCTTTGGCCAGAATGTGCCCCTGAATCGCCCTGATCACGCTGGCGCGTGTCTCGAACGCGTCGCTCGATGGTTTCACGTCCAGCTTTGTGTCGAGGGCGTAGAGCTCAAAAACGTAGTGGTGAAAGGGACCGTTCGCTCCCGCTCCCGGACCCCGGTACATCGGCCCGGTAGCGCTGATCTGGTAGCTTCCGTCGGGCAGTTGCGATCCTTTGGGCACGCCCTCGGGCAGTCCGGTCGCGGTCGCCGGAATGTTCCAGAAGACCCAGTGCGCCTGATCGTCGGTGGTCTTGTTGCGAGCGAGATCCATGTCGTGCATGTTGAGGAAGAAACTCTGGGTGCCGGCAGGCGCGTTGGCCCAACTCATCGCCGGGGATGTACCCTCGCCGGGAGCAACTCCCGGAGCTGCCTGACTGAACTTCACGGGAATGTGGCCACCGTCGGGAAATTCCGGAATGGTCAGCGTCATGGCCGGTGGCGCGGCGCCGCGGCCCGCATTCTGGGCAGAAACCATGAAACTCATGGAAACAATGCATGCCACAACAGGAAACAATCGCATGCGGTCTATCGTATCGCGGAACCGGAAATAATTCTGGTTAGGGCTACTGGTGCGGGTCCGCCGGAGTCCCTGGGGATGCGGGCGCCGAGTGGGGCGGAGGCGCCTTGCCATCGAGACCAAAAACCAGCAACTGGGGCCTCGATACCGTGGTAACGGCTCCCGGATTGGTGGTGCCGAGACTCGGCATGCCGCCCGAGCCGCCCATCAGCGCGATGTACTGACGGCCGTCGACGGCGAAAGTCATCGGCGGTCCCATCCCGTTATGCAGTCCGGTCGGCAGATCGAGGAGCACCTCTCCTTTGTCAGCCGAGTATGCGATCAGGCGGCCGTCCGGCGCGACCTGAAACACCAGATTAGCGGCAGTGCTCAACGTTCCGCCAAACCTGCTGTTGCCCACCGGTACACGCCAGCGGATCTCCTGCCTGACGGGATCCCAGGCGACCAGGGTGCTCACGTTTCCTCCGGGGAGCGGCTCAGGACCAATGGCGGGCCCCGCGGGCTTCCGGGTCATTCCCTGCGTTTTGAGATTCAAACCGGTTTGGGCAGCGCCGCCCACACGCGAAGGATCCGGTTTGAAATCGTAGTCCGCCGCATAGGTGAACGTGTCCCAGCCGCGACTTGGAATGTATACCAGACCGGTTTGCGGATTCCACGACATGGGCGACCAGTTGTGGGCGCCGCCGCCGCCGGGCGATACGGGAGTCGGATCCCTGCCGTACTTCACCTCGGTGTTGATGATGGGCCGGCCGGTCTTTTGATCGATCCCCTTCGCCCAGGTGACCCGGGAGAAGGGTTGAGCGGAGATGAACTCGCCTGTAATGCGGTCGAGTACATAAAAGAAGCCGTTCTTGTTCGCCTGCATGATGACCTTGCGTGTCTTGCCATGGAGGTTCAGATCCGCAAGAATCATCTGCTGCACGCTGTCGTAATCCCATTCGTCCCCGGGAACCATCTGATAGTGCCACTTGAGCACGCCCGTATCGACGTTCACGGCCACGATGGAGGCAACATACAGGTTGTCGCGGCCCGTGCTCGTGTCTTTGGTGCGAAGCGCCGAGGGCCAGGGCTCGGCGTTGCCTGTGCCAACGTAGACGAGTTCGCTTTCGGGGTCGTACGATATTCCGTCCCAAACCGATCCGCCGCCGCCGAGGGTCCACCATGCGCCTTCCCAGGTTGCGGCCGCCTTGCGCATTGCCTCCGACTCAAAACCCCTGGCGGGGTCGCCGGGAACGGTGTAAAATTTCCAGACCTGCCGTCCGGTTTCAGCATCGTAGGCGGCGAAGAAGCCGCGCGTGGGACGGTCGCCGCCGGCCGCGCCAACGATCACTTTTCCTTTGGCGATGCGCGGGGCCATGGTCAGGGTCTGCTCGTCCTGCACATAAGACACGCGGGTTTCCCAGACAGGCTTGCCGGTGTCCGCGTCGAGCGCCTGCAATCGCCCATCGTTCACCGGAACATAAACCTTGTTGTGATAGAGCGCCAGCCCGCGATTCACTACGCCGCAGCACATCTTGTCGCTGGTCGGTTTGCGGTTGACCTCGGGGTCCCAGCGCCATTTCTCCTTGCCGGTGCGGGCGTCAACGGCGAACACGATGCTCCAGTTGGTCACCCCAAAGACCGTGTTATTCCAAACGAGCGGCGTGGCCTCCTGGTCGCCGCCTCCCTCGCCGACTTCATAAGACCAGACGAGACCGAGACGTTTTACGTTCGTGGGATCGATCTGCTTCAACGGGCTGTAGCGGGTTTCGCCGGGGGTAAGCCCGTAGCTCGGCCAATCGCCGTCGGTGGCCGCCTTGCCGGCATTCCTGAGCAGGACGTCGTCGACACGCCGGGCCTGGGCAAATAACGCGGGACCCGCTAGGGCTAAGGAGAGAGACAGCGTGAAGACGATGCGCATGGATTCACCTGGGCGAAATTCAGTGCGAGTCTATCACGAGGAACAGCTGTGCCGCCGCGTGCGGGAGGCGAGCGGGAGGCGTATGAATCAAGGATGGTTCGGCGTTTGCAGCTTTTCGATTTCCTCCAGCTGCGTCTTCACTGTCGCCGTATCTGCCGCAGCGGGCACAAGTTTGAGGTAAGCACGCAGTTGCTCGGCCGCGCCTGCGTAATCTTTTTGGGCGGCGAGAATAAGCCCGAGTAAATAAACCGCGCGCGGATTCCTGTGCTGCGGGTCCAGCTTCAAGACCTCGCGCACACTTTTCTCCGCGCCGGGATAGTCCTTGAGGTTGTAGTCGGCCACCGAGTCGTTGAACCATGCGTCGGGAAAGTGGACCGGGTCGACCTTCAGAGCGGCATCGAGATATTTCACCGCATCCGGCCACTGTTTCTTCTCGACAGCGAGCATGCCCAGGTAGACTCGAGGCTCGACGAGATTAGCGTCCGCTTCTAGAGCCTTCTGAAACGCCTCTCCCGCGGAATCTTCGGCCTTCTGCTGGAGCCGCAGCTTGCCCAGATCCAGCCACGCCTCTGCATACTGAGGATAAAGACCGACTGCCTTTTCGAAATTCTTCTCCGCATCCGGGGTGTTGCCCTTGCCCAGCGCCTCCATGCCTTTGTCGAAAGCCTTCCTGGCAGCGGATGGAGCCTTCAGCGAGGTGGGGCTTACGGTGGGAGCTTCGACGTCCTCGGTATGGCGAAGGAGGATGGTTCCTACATCGTAGCTGTCGAAGAGCGTTCCATTGCTGTCGAGAGGGACGACCTCGGAACGGTAGCCGGGCGCCACCGCGCGCAGTCTGCAGCCATTGATCGCCGAGTCGCCGCCCGCGCCGCGAGGCTGGCCAGGACCCTGGCCGGTTCCATCGCCCGGCAAGCCCCGAGCGCCGCCCAGGGCTATCGATTGAGAAGCGTCGCCTCCCAGCCGTCCCGCCGAATCGCTCCATCGGAAACTAAACTGGCCCTTTCGATCCGTGAAGGTCGCGGTTTGCGGGGCTCCGCCACAATCCCGCTGGATGGCAACTTTGCCCGGAAGCGGCGTCCCGTCCGCCGTTGCGACCTTGCCGGAGACAATGATTTGCGCGCGGGCGCCGGTCAGCCCGAAAAAAAGCAGCGCGGGGAAAAGCAACAATCGTTTCATTTGCCACCTCTCATCGGGTATTCCGCAAACAATGTCGAACCGCCGGCTCTTTCAAGGAACACGCGCAAAACGGGCCGCGTCCGCGCCACCGCCCGGCCGGTAGCGTTCCTCTCATCTCTGGCGGCGCACAGCGCCCTTTGCGCTTTATACCAAGCGGCGAAATCGGCCGTCAATGATCGATGCCCATTACACAAGGGGCGTCCGCGGTCGTGGGATCGTAACGAGGGGGATCGTAACGAGGGGGACCGTAACCGGGGGCGGGGGCGGCTCGTCGAAAATTGAGAGGACATTTATGATCGAGGATCTGCTGCGGCCAGGACACCTCCTGGTGATCGTCGCCGTTGCGCTGGTGTTTTTTGGACCTGGCAAGCTTCCGGAACTGGGAAAAGGACTTGCCGAGGGAATCCGCAGCTTCAAGCAATCGTTGAAAGAAGTCACGTCGAGCAACCCGGAATAACCGCACCCGCCGGGTTGTCGTAACGCCCGTGCGTTTTCGCCGGCGCGTCGAGCCTATATGCTGAGACATGGCTTCCTCGGGGAAGGCGCAGCGGGGCGGAGTGAACAGACGCAGACGTTCCATCCTGGGGCGGATCCTGCGCGTGGCTGCCTTCGCGGCCCTTGCTTTCTATGCCTTCGTGACGTTGAGCCTGTTGCTGCTGCGCTGGCTGAATCCGGTCACAACCGCGGTTCAGGTGGAACGCCGTCTGGAATCTCTGCTGCATCGCAAGCCCTACCGCAAGGTTTTCGTATTCGTCCCGATCGGCCATATTTCCCCAGCCTTGCAACATGCGGTGGTGGCAGCCGAGGATGCGCGCTTTTTCCAGCACCACGGTTTCGATTGGAAACAGGTGCAGATCGCGGCGGAAGACGATCTCGACCGGGGAAAGAGCCGCGGCGCATCGACGATCACGCAACAATTGGTCAAGAATTTGTTCCTGACCACCAGCCGATCCTATATCAGGAAAGCCATCGAGTTTACGATTGTTCCCGTATGTGAGCTGCTGTTGACGAAGAAACGGATTCTCGAGCTCTATCTGAACGTGATCGAGTGGGGTCCCGGTGTGTACGGCGCCGAAGCGTCAGCCCAGCACTACTTCCACGTTCCTGCGCAGCGAATCACGCGCGAGCAGGCGGTGGAACTTGCCTCGATCCTGCCGGCTCCCCTGCGTCGAAAACCGGGGCGCCTTGTCGAGTACGACCGCGTCATCGCGGAGCGAATGGCTCAGATGGGCTGGTGACAGGAATATACCTGACTGGCCCAGTCATTGCCCTTCTATTTCCGCCCTTCTATTTCCGCCCTTCTATTTCCGGACCTCGTTCTCGATCGCTTCCAGTTCCCGGCCGGCATCGGCCCACTTGCCCTGACTGGTGAGTTCGCGATACCGCTCGAGATGCTGGCGGATGCTGTCGATCCGCGGGTCCGTACTCTTCGCCGCTACTGCCGGCTGCGCCTGTGCCTGTGGTGTCTGCACCTGTTCGGGCGCGGGTTCCGCGGCCCCCGGGGCGCTAGCTTCATCATCTGCTACGGTATGATCATCTTTCTGCTTTGGCTGAAGTACTTGAGCTTCACTATCCTTCTCGGCGGCGCGTTGCTTCTTAATTGCGTCAGCAAGGGCTACCTCGCCCTCGCTAGCGATTGTTTCAACAGCCAAAGCTAGTACATTTTCTTGATCAAATCGATGCTTCAATATAACTTTAGTTGTCTGATCTGGAGCATCGTTATAAGCCTGTTGTAGAACATCAGCATAGGCTCTCCTAGCAGTGGCTAAGGTCCGCTGATTGAGGAAGATTGGTTCTTTGAGTTGATTCAACCCGCATTTGCTTCTCTGAACGTTGATATCATTCCATCTTTGAACATGCTTCACTATTTCGGCATGTTTTTCGATTATAACTTGCCGATAGATTCTATCTTTTCAGTCTGGGTAGGAACCTTGAACTCTTTTAATAAAATAGAGATTTCGGCCTTGTCCAAGATGCCCTGGACTCGGATCGAATCGGCCAGTCTTTGCAAATCAGCATGTTGCTTCGTTAATGCTTCGAGAGTCTCACTGAATTCAGTTGCAGCTGCAGTTCCGTGTTCGAGTTCCTTCTTGTGCTTCTTGGACTTGGGAAGATCGCCGCCGAACACTCCCGGCAATCATGA
>CAWBIS010000264.1:0-10732 GCA_963788485.1 Terriglobia bacterium | reverse complement strand
ACCATTTGCTAGCAAAGGATGACACGCCTTGGATGCTCGTGAGGACGAAATAAAAGACTATCAGCGTTACAATCAGGATGATGCCGGTGAGGATGATGAAAGTCAAACTCAGTCTGAGTTCCTTCTCGAATCTCGGCTACTTTCCCGTTCGCAGGCCCCCCCCCCCCCCCCCAGTCTAAGTTCCCGTTTCAACCTCGATAGGATTCTCATCTGCCCTCAATGCTCCTGAAAGTGTGCTTCGTGGTGCTTCTTCACCCCTACCGCGATGGCCTCCTGGAGCCACTTCTTAGCCCTCTCATGGGACAGCTCGAAGCGAAGCTGCCATCCGAAGTCCCCGTCCTTGAAGCACTGGAAGCCGCTGAAGTATTTGTCGAAGACATCCCCCTCCGTGGTTGCCAGGGACCCAGTACAGCTGCGCCTCAGGAATCTCCTGCTCCCAGACCTTCTTCCCCTGGGCATCGTGGAAGATGAGGGTGTCCACATAGCACCAGTAGGGCTCTGAGTCTATCGGCGGAGGAGGCAGGAGGGGTCGCTCGAACTTGATGAACTCATCCGCCCGCTTCCGGATGTCGGTCAAATGACCCAATTCACACGCCCCGCCCCGACTTGTTCTTCGCGCGTTTCTTCCCTGTGCCCGGCATGAACCACTGCGCAGGCGGACCGGCGCTCGACAATTTCGATGCGCTGGATGCGATCGTGCAGTGGGTGGAGAACGGCAAGGCTCCCGACAGCCTGACGGCCACCGGCGCGCAGTTCCCCAATATTTCGCGGCCACTGTGCGCGTGGCCGAAGCATGCGCAGTACAACGGAACGGGTCCGCAGAATGACGCGGCGAGTTTCACCTGCAGAGAGTAGTGGCGATCAGCGGGCGCTGCACTGCCAGGATTCGGCTGCTTCCGGTGGTCCTTTGATGTACCTGGGATACTCGGGATACGAGCACATCGGGAGACTGCGCTCGCCAGCGGTGACTTTGATCGATTTGCCCGGCGCTGTGCCTTTCTCCACCCACTCGGTGAGCAGTGCGAGACGGTCAAACTTGTTGGGGATCGGCCTGGCTTCGAGTTTCTTCCCGTCGCCATCGGTCGTGTAGTTCGTGCCGGTGAGACCGTGCCCTGTCTGCGGGAGCACGTAGAGGCGCGCAAAACCATCGACCGTGGATCGTCCCATTTTGTTCAGCATCGATTGATAGAAATCCAGCTGCGTACCTGGCGAAGCGAGCGTATCGTTGCTGCCGATGGCTACGATCATTTTGCCGCCACGGCGGACAAAAGCGGTGAAGTCGGGATTCGACGAATCGAGGATCTCTGACAGAGCCTCACGCCGGCCGCTGTACTTGCCTCCTTCTAAGTAATCCAGAGCATTACCCTGGAGATCCTGCATCAGGAACCCGGTCACGCCCAGCACTCCAATCCATTTGTACGGCGGAGCATTTTCGGCAGCTCCTTCCTGGCCGCGGAAACGCGTGTTGGCGATGAGTCCGCTGCCGCTCGGGTCGGTATTCGGCAACCACATTCCGAACGTCTTCACGCCGTTCGCCAGCGGCTGGGAGAACGAATAGCGGCTGTATACGAATTCGAGCGTGGAGATTTGTCCGTCGGTCAGACATGCGTCTGCGTTCGTGTTGGTGGGATTTGGGTCCACGTTGTCGGGGCAGCGCTTTGCCGCCCATGGGTGCCGGTCGGGCTTACCTTGTTTTACGTCAAAGTTCGCACGGCATGCCATGTAGTTGTTGATGATGCCGTCAACCAGGCCGTCCAGCTTGTCGCATTGCCGCATAAACTCGCCACGGATGGCGTTGATCTTGGCGGCAGTAATCCAGTTTGCCTGGGGCTTTTCGTGAATGCGGATCAGCGCCGGCGCCAGCATTAACGATGAGAAGCCGACGATCGGCACATTGGCGGCGATGCCGTCATAGTCTTTCGGATAGCGCTCGGCAACGGTCAAAGCCTCACGGCCGCCCTGCGACGATCCGACGAAGTAATTGAACTGGGGTTTGCTCCCGTACAATCGCTGAATCAGGACCATGGCTGCATCATGCGTCTTTTTCAACTGCATATAGCCGAGATTGCGGATGGCTTCATCATTCAGCGCCCAATCGTCGGAGGCTGCGGCATCCCCTCTCGCCGGACCTCTGCCGAAGCTTGCCTGATGCCCGGAGTCGCTGCCGTAATTCACGAAGCCCTGCGCCAGAGGAGCCCCCGCCAGCATCGGGATGGCGCCGTTCATGCCTCCGCCGCCGAGCTGGATGGCGCGGCCGTTCCACGTCGCAGGGAAGGCGACCTGGAAGTTAATGGGTTTGGCAGTGGCGGCGTGATCCACAGGCGCCATAGCGCCATTCACGCTGCACCACGCATAGGGATTCCTTCCCGGCGGATTCCAGCGAGGGGCGCTGAGCGTCACGCCGGAGACAGGTTCGCCGATGACGGAAACCGGGACGCTGTCGCCGAGTTTCGCGGCGGTGCAGTCGGCTTCGGTAATGGTTCCGGTTTCACCCGAGGCTTGCGCGCCCGCGCCGAATGACCCGATGAGGGCTGTCGTCCCGGCACACAAGAGGATCCACCAACGGTGTCTCATTCGGGTTAATTGATTCCCTTCTTTTCGATGTGCCACTTCGGGTCCTGGCAAAGGCCGCAGTTCGCGCCCTCGAACATTTTGCCGGCGTCCTGATCGCCTTTGAATTGCCAGTCGAGCAGCGCGACGGCGACTTTACCGAACTCGCCGCCATTCGGCTGCGTGTAGGTGCCGCCGTGTCCAATGCCATCTTTCCACGCACGCAACGCTGGTACTTTGGTGATGCGCTTGAAGTCATCGTTGCTGTTCGCAAAGGCGATATCGGTTGAATCGCCGGAGATGTAGAACACCGGAGTGTGGAGTTTATCCAGCTGTTCCTTGGGAACGTTTTCCATACCCGCGCCCGCGCCGGCCGGAGGGGTGGTGAACAGACCGCCACTCCAGTTGATCACCAGCTTGATCCGAGGATCGGCGGCGACCGCCAGCGCCTGAATGCCGCCGCAGGAGTGGCCCATAACAGCGACCTTCGAGGTGTCGAGCTTGTTGAAATACTTGCTCTCTTTGCGCCCGTTCTCGGCGATAGCCCAGTTGATGGCGTCGATCAATTGCGACGACTTTGTGGCCTGACCTCCCCTGCCGGCGCCTCTGCCCGGCGCAGGCGCGCCCGGATTGCCTGGAGGCTTTACCTGCCGAGGCGGCCCGACAGCGACGATCAGAAATCCGTGCGACGCGATTTCCGTCAGAAAGTTCTTGTAGAAAGCGCCGTTATTCGAACAGCCTCCTTCACCCCAGGCAACGATGGGTAGTTTCTGTCCGCCGAGGGAGGACATATCTTCGGGCCTGTAGACGGTATGTGTCGGCAGTCCGGGATCCTGCTCCATAACCGCTGGCAGCGGGCCGGTGCCTTCCTGCGCCCACATGCAGGAGACCAGACACGCAGATACCAAAACGCTTTTTCTCATTTCGACTCCTTTTTCATTTCGGCTCTTTCGGGCGAGGCACGTGATGACGGCGGCCATTCTCGCCCTCCTCACATTCGTCCTCCAGAATCTGAGTTCCTTTTTGCAGGCGCAATGGCATGCGGATTTTCCACGGCCGCGTGAACACCTTCGGATCCTCGATGGTGGCTTCATACATCAGCGTATCGGGGCTGGTGCGTGCGTAACGCTCCACTACATGCAGTTCATCGCTGTGGTAATCGCCCGCGGCATCGAGCCAGGTGGTGTCGCTGAAGCTGGCGACATCGGCGACGAGCGTGTCGCCTTCCCAGTGGCCGCGTGAGTCGCCCATCGCAAAACCAAGGCCTTCGTTATGCGGGCTGCCAGTGAGATAGATGATTCTGTAAGCGTGAACGTCCTGATAAACCATGTAAACGGCGCGGTCGTTTTGAAAGATCTGAAAAGGCGAGGGCACGTAAGCAGCGCGCGGAACTCCCGGTTGAAAGCATTTGGTTTGCGGATCGAGGGTAGCGCGGCTGGCGAAGTTCTGCTTTTGCACGGCCAGCGCTTCGGGACGATACGGGATTTTGCCGTCCGCCGGATCCACGATCACGTGCGACCGTTCGAGGCTCGCGTCGGCGTTGTTCTCTGCCATCCAGACGCCACGCAGATCCGCGGCGTAAGCCGTCGCCGCAGCGAAGAGGACGGCAGCAAGGACGCGGTTACTTCCTCGGAGCGCCCGGATAATGAATCTCACTCCGCTCCCCCTCGATGCAGTCGTATTCAATCAACTCGGTACCGGCTGGCTGTCGCCGCAGCGCAAGCCGCAGCGTCCAGGGCCGCGAATAGATCGTCGGGTCCCCGACGCGCGCTTCATAGACAATCGTGTCGGGCGCTGTCATGGTGTATCGCTCCACGACGTGTTCGTTCTCATCGACGATATTTCCTGCCTGATCCAGCCAGGTTCTGCCGTTAAAGCCGGTGACATCGACCACGAGCGTGTCGCCCTCCCAATGACCGCGGGAATCTCCGCTCCAGCTGCGATAGTTCTTCGGGTGCACGCTCCCATCGAGCGGGATGATGCGCACGCTGTGTTCGGTCTCGGAAAGCAGGACGACGTTGTGGCTGTCCTCGACAAGTTCAATCGGAAAAGGAGGAACCAGCAAACGGGGCACGCCATGCGTGTGGCAGTGACCGGTGGGGTCCCGTTCACGATGCACGTGGTTGTCGTTCGCCTTCTTCAGCCCGGCAGGGAGATAGGGCAGCTTTCCGTCGGGCGGATCCACGATGACAGATTTTCCACCCGGCTCGTTATAGAACGCCTCCTGCCCCTCGACGTTGAATGCCGCCACAATGGCGGAATTTCGCCAGACACCCTGCAAGTCGGGATGCCCGTCGGCCTGACGGGGCGGTTCGAATTTCGTGGACTGCCCGAAGGCGGCGAGCGTAATAAGGAATAAGGCAAATCTCATCTCAAATCCCTGTCAGCATATCTTGGCCGGGTCCGCGCGTCAACGCGTTGTCATACACGAGTGTCATACCGGTTGACTGGTATTGAAGATTAACCGTAGCGAGGCCGTGTACGAGAACGGAGTGCTCAGACAGCTCGAAAGCTTGGCGCTTTCCAACATGCAACACGTCCTCGTGACCATCTCCGGACGCCGTGATCGCACCCGCGAAGAACGCTGATGCTCTAAATCGACTCTTCAGAAAACTGCGTGATTTTAACCGCGCATCCATCAGGAAACACCGCGCGAATCTGTGGGGACTTTTGTGGGGACTCGGCGTTTAGCAGGCTTACTCGCACTTGCTACGCGATCGGCTTGATTTTACGTCCGTCGCGTCTGCCGATTTCGCCACCCGGGTTGGAAACAACCAGCTTACGGCAGCACTGCCTCGGGGCGTCGTTGCTCACTGGCGATCCAAACTCGTCAAAAACAGTTTTGTGTAGAGATGCCCTTTCGGCCTGACCGAAAGCCTTCGCGTATTCTTCCGCAAAGTTGCGAAAGAAGAAGTGCGGGGCTTTTGACGCGGACTCCCTGCGCTGATTTCTCTGAAATGCGTTCTGCACGCGCCTTCACGGCATAATCGCATCCCGCCCAGCCGGCGCACCGTTCCAGCCCATCGGCGATATGATGGAGAACACTATGAAGTACGTTTCGCCGGGATGGGGCATCGCAGTTGCCGCCCTGTGTCTCACGCCGATTTCCGCGTTCGCCCAGTCGGTGCCGGGTAAAGCCGCAGCCACCGCCGAAACAGGCGATTGGAAGGGCGATCTTACTGGAGTCTGGCAAGGCCCCTATACGCCCGATCTCACTCGTGGCACGCAAGCCAAATTGACTCCGTGGGGCGAGGAGCAATTCAAAAAGTTCGACGGCAAGACCGATCCCTGCCTTCCGGTCGGCGTGACGCGTCAGGCGAATGCTCCCGATCCCATCGAGATTGTGCAGACGCCGAACCGCGTCGTAATTCTCTATGAATCCTGGCACATCTTTCGGACGATCCCGGTCGATGGCCGCGACCACCCGCAGAACCTGAATCCCACCTGGTTCGGCAATTCCATCGGCAAATGGGATGGCGACACCCTGGTGATCGATGTGACCGGCATGAACGAAAAGACTTTCCTCGACACTGTCGGCCATCCGCACAGCGATCAGCTTCATCTCATCGAAAAATTCCGCCGCACCGGTCCGGCGACGATGTCCTACGAAGTCACAGTGGACGATCCCAAAACATATGTCGCCCCCTGGACACAGAGCCGCGTTTTTCGTCTCCAGAAGGGACTCGAACTGATGGAATACGTCTGCCTGGAAAATGAAAAAGATCGCGAGCATTTGATGGGCATCAAAAAGTAGAAAATTTCCATGCGCCTCCTCACCATCTCAACCTGTCTGCTGATTTGCTCCGCAATGGCTCCCGCTCAGAACGATGGAGGAGCGATCACCGGCGTGGTCTATGATCCTTTCGGCAGGGCTCTCGCGAACGCTCCCGTGCAGGCCCGAAATGTGGCCACGGGAGCTGTATTCAAAGCTCTGAGCACGGATTCCGGCAATTACACCGTTCGCAACCTGCCGGCGGGTGCCTATGACGTCACGATCAGTATCCCCGGCCTCAAGGCGTACGCTCACAATGGCATTGAAGTGATGGCGGCGAACGCCGCTCCGCTGGATATCCACATCGAGGAAACCTCCCAGCTCAGCACTCTCGGCGAAGACGCGCTGGCGATTGCCGCCGACACAAAAAGGCACGCGCCTCCCTCCGGCCCAGCCCCGCGCACAGCGGATGGCAAGCCCGATCTCTCCGGCATCTGGTGGTCTCCCAGAACCGTCGATCCGGGCAAGCCGGAATTCCTCCCCAATGCCCAGGCGGTCGCGCGGGAGAGAGGCGAGAATAATCGAAAGGACAGCCCCCAGGCGCGCTGCCTGCCTGCGCCGGTCGTCCGCCTCGGTCCGGTCTACGAAACAGTGCAGAGCCCGTCGGTGCTGGTCATCATTTCCGACGACGATAGTCCCGGGTTTCACCAGATCTATATCGATGGCCGGCCTCATCCGCCGGATCCCACCCCTGCCTGGTACGGCGATAACGTCGGACGCTGGGATGGCGACACTCTGGTCGTCGACCGCGTCGATTTCGACGAACGCGTCTGGCTGGATCAGGAAGCTCATCCGCACTCGGACAAACTGCACGTAGTCGAGCGTTACCACCGGCCCGATCTCGGCCATCTCGAAACCGAGATCACGGTCGAGGATCCCGGAGTTCTGGCCAGGCCATACACGATGAAGCGAGTCTCCGAACTGGCGCCCACGGAACGAATCTATGAGTTCATCTGCAACGAAAATAACAAGGACCTCTCCCACCTTGTCGGAAAGTAACGAGGCTTGGCCATGGCCGGACTCGCTTGACGCAGTGGTGGCCGCGCCGCGCCATCACAAACTGGTTTTTGAGAATGAACGGATGCGCATTCTCGACACGCACATTCCCGCTGGGGACACCGTGCCCGTGCATACGCACCGCTGGCCGGCCGTCTACTACACGATTCAACCTGGCGATTTCATTCGGCGGGACGGTGAGGGCAAGGTGCTTCTCGATACCCGCATCGATTCGCGTCCGATGGGCAAAGGCATCTGGATCGAATCGCTGCCGCCGCATTCGGTCGAGAACGTCGGCGCCACCGAGATCCACCTGATCAGCTGTGAACTGAAGCCGTAATCACTGCGGTTCTGGCGGCTTCTTTTAACCTGAAGCGCAAAGCCGCGGTCGCCTGCGCATGACAGCGCAGGCAGAGCGTCCTCATATTCGACAGATCGCACTGTCCGCCGCCCTCCGCGACCGGCACTATGTGATCGGCGTCCCAAAGCGATTTCCGGCTGCCCTCGCGGAGCCTCCATTTTTTCAGGAACTCGCGCCGGGCCGCATAATCCAGCTTGCGCAGGTCGCGACGCAGAGCAATTGTATCCACTCGGCAAACCGCGCAAACGCCGCGATCGCGGGCGAAAACCTTATCCCGCAAATAACCCGGGTCGGTCCGCAGCTTCCATTCGTGCACGCACTGGTCGGAGCAGAAGGTCCTGCGGCGTTTCGGCACTTCAGCGCGACACCAGCGGCAAAGCGGCCGTCCCGCGGGGCTTCTCTCAATTTCAGACGCCGCAATCCAGCCGCCCTTTTTGGTTCGTGTCATCTCGGACCACGGCCCAATGGCAACCCAAATGACACCGCTGAATTCACCACCTCGTTCCGGTCTGTCACCGTTGCCGTCGCCTCGAGGCCGGGCGCGGAGGGCGTGCCGAAACGCAGATCCACCAGGCGGACGAGCGTTGCGCGATCCATATCCGGCGCCGGCGCGGTCGCCCACACTGGAAATTGCACGAACTCGAGTAATCGCCGGAAGGCTTCTGTCTTCATCGCCGCGTCAACCGCTGGCGTTCGCGACGAATTGAAGAACGTGACTCCGGATTCGGGATCGAACCTCCCCAGCAGGTTGATTGGCACCTGAACGTAGCCATTGCGGATTTCAGCAATCCCCATCCAGCGCAGCGGATTCTCGCCCGGAAAAGCGGTTGTGCGCCGCGGCGAAGCGCCATCGTAGATCCGCGAATCCATCAGAGCCGCGGCGTGATCGTGCGCCACGCTGCGCCCGTAATCGTATGCTGTCAGCAGAAGCAGCGCCGTAACCGCCCAGCCGGCGCCTGAAGCTTTCCGGCTTTCTCCAATCTCCGATCCCACCAGCCGTCCCAGCATCGTGGCTCCGATGGCCAGCAGCAATATCGCCCAGATGATGAGGTCGACGATCGGCGTCAGATCCCAGTGAAACCAGTGCCCCGAAAAAGGCAGCAGCAAGCGCACGCCATAGACATTGGTGAGGTCGAGAAAAAGGTGCGAAGCCACTGCCACTATTGCAATCAGGAAGGCCGGCCACCATTGGACCGCCTTCCTCCCCAGCACGCGAACAATCGCCACCGTCAGCAGCGCCATGAACGGAACCGCGATCAGCGAATGCGTGATGTTGCGGTGCCAGTGAATGTAGCTCTCCGCGCCCCAGAACCAGCAGACCGCGTCGAAGTCCGGCGCATTGGCGGCCACCACCATGATCGCGGTGCCCCGAGCGGTGAAGCGTCCCAATCCTGCGCGGGCAAGAAACAAACCCACCAGCGAGTGCGTCAGGCTATCCAACTTGAGAGCTTACCGCGCTACGCTGGTAAACGGACGAACATACGGCAAAAATGCCCGGAATTCTCACGCAAATCAATCGCTCAAATGGCGGCCTCCCGAAGCTGGCAGTCGCCGGACCGGTGATGGTCCGCGCCGACGGGGTCGAAGGCGACCGTCATCGCAATCTCACGGTTCATGGCGGTCCCGATAAAGCCGTGCTGATGATCGACTCCCGCCTGATCGATTCGCTCGCCGGCCGCGGCTTCCCGGTCTACTACGGCGCGCTCGGCGAGAACCTCACCGTGTCGGGCCTCGATCCGCATTTGTGGCGCGCGGGCCAGCGTTATCGGATCGGCGCGGACGCCATCATCGAACTGACGGATCTTCGCACGCCCTGTACGAATCTGGACGTTTACGGACCTCCCATAAAAGCCGAGATCTACGATGCCAGGTGCCACGCGGGCGACATCACGGCGCCTCACTGGGCACACGGAGGCTTCTATGCGCGGGTGATCCATGCCGGGTTGATTTTTCCCGGCGCGCCCGTCATCCTTGAATCGGACGTGGCATGAAATTCGTTATCGCACTTTGCGCGGCGCTGCTCGCCGTGACACAGTGCGCCGCCCAGGCCGATCTGAACATCGTGGTAGACACCACGCTGGTTGTGATTCCGGTCACCGTCACCGATCCCTCCAACCGCTTTGTACTTGGTCTCGAGAAGGAAGACTTCACCCTCCTCGAGGACGACGTGCAGCAGAAGATCGTTCATTTCTCGGGCGAAGACGCGCCGCTATCCGTCGGGATCATCGTGGATACCAGCGGCAGCATGGATTTGAAGATGGACACCTCGCACCGCGCGGTCACGGAATTCCTGAAAACCATGAACGCGCAGGACGAAGCGTTCCTGATCCAGGTCAGCGACCAGGCTGAGATCCTGCAGGGATTCACGGGCGATATGCGGCAGATCGAAAACAAGATGGGTTCGCTGCAATCCGGCGGTCTCACCGCGTTGCTGGATGCGATTCAACTGGGGGTCCAGGAGATGAAGAAAGCGAAAAACCCCCGAAAAGCTCTCGTAGTCGTCTCCGACGGCGGCGATAACCACAGCCGCTACACGCCGAAAGATATCAAGGATATCGTCCGCGAAGCCGACACGCAGATCTTCGCCTTTGGCGTATTCGATCCGGTCCTGCTGCCCGGCTTACCTTCCGAAGAAGTGTCGGGACCTCGCCTGCTCGGGCAGATTGCCGACCAGACCGGCGGGCGCGCGTATGGGGCGTCGCAGTTCAGCCAACTCCCCGGAATCGCTGAAAAGATCGCTATCGAACTGCGCAATCAATACGTCCTCGGTTACTATCCGAAGAACAGTGAACGGGACGGAAAATACCGGCACGTTGAAGTCAAAATTCAGCAGCCGCAGGGATTACCGGCGCTGAAGGCACGTTGGCGGCTGGGGTATTACGCGCCCTCGGAGTAGTAGTCGTATCGTAAGGGGATTGCCGTCGGCGATTGCGGTGCTCATCATCCCCTGTCACACGATCTCGCAAAGAAGCGCGCCTACTCCGCCCCGGGTCCACGCGCCGGTCCGGAAAGACGGTCCAGATCCTGGTTGTTCTCCTGGCAGATGTACTCCA
>CAWBIS010000263.1:0-23768 GCA_963788485.1 Terriglobia bacterium | reverse complement strand
ACGTCTGGCACTAAGGTGCCAGCCAACCTGCCCTGCACCGAAGAGGAAAGAGAGATTACAGAGAATGCTGATTCGATCAAGACGTGATTTTCTGCGGGACGCAATTCGGTCGGTCTCCGCGGCCGGGGCATTGGGCGTCCTTTCAAAGTTCGGCGAGATGAATGCGCTGGCGGCCGGTCCCGGCTACCAGGCGCTGGTCTGCATCTTTCTTTCGGGCGGCAACGACGGCCACAATACGGTGGTTCCGATCGCCACCGCGCAACAGAGCTACGCTCCTTACCAGAGCGCGCGCGGGGCGCTCGCGATTCCACAGGCGTCGCTGCTGCCGATCGTCAATGGCAGCGACGTCTATGGCCTGCACCCGTCGCTTCCGGAAATACAGGGACTGTACAAGTCCGGCAACGCCGCGGTACTGGCGAACGTGGGGATGCTGGTCGAGCCTCTCGATGGGGACACTTACAAGACCGCCAGCAGTTCGATGGTTCCCAACGCGCTGTTCTCGCATTCCGATCAGGCGGGCCAATGGCAGTCGTCGATTCCCACGGGGCTCGGCAATACGGGCTGGGGCGGGAGAATCGCGGACGCGATGCAGCCGGTCAACGCGGGCGCGGCATTCCCCGCGATGACCTCAACCAACGGATCGAGCCTCTTCCTCACCGGCAGCCAGTCGTTCGCGGCGAACGTGCCGTCCGGCACGGCGACTCCATTGAACTTCGGAAATGCGGCCCGTCAGGCCGGTCTGCAGCAATTACTCACGTTCGACAACGGGCTGCAGTTGGTGCAGGCGGCGAACGCCACGCTGGGACGCGGACAAAGCTATGCCGGCACCCTCGGCGCTGCGCTGGCCGGGGCTACGCTCGCGACGCCGTTCCCGGCGGGAAATCCGCTGGGCGTTGCAGTTGCAAACGGTGGCCCGAATCATCAAAGTGCGGAGCGCGCTGGGGCTTTCGCGGCAGATCTTCTACTGCGAACTCGACGGCTTCGATACGCACAGCAGTCAGCTCTCGATCCAGAGCGGCCTCCTGCAGCAGCTCAGTCAGGCCGTGCTGGCGTTCTATCAGGCCACGCAGGAACTGGGGGTGGATCAGTACGTCACTACCTTCACTGCCTCCGAATTCGGCAGATCGCTGGCGCCCAACAGCACCGGGACCGATCATGCCTGGGGCAGTCATCATTTCGTGATCGGCACCGGCGTGAAGGGCGGGCAGTTCTTTGGACAGTTCCCTGTCCTGACGCTCGGTGGCGAAGACGACGCCACCGGCACCGGCGCGCTGATTCCCACCAGTTCGGTGGATCAATATGGAGCGACGCTGGCGCAGTGGTTTGGGGTCGCTTCGGGGAGTCTGCCGGCGATTTTCCCGAACATCGGGAATTTCTCGACGTCGAATCTTGGAATACTCGGTTAGTCAGCCGGCGACGTAGTCAGACATGATGAAGCGGATGTTCAGATCCCGAAATGTCTGGCATCGCAGATTGCGTGTCCGGA
This sequence comes from Terriglobia bacterium, assembly GCA_963788485.1. Taxonomy (GTDB): domain Bacteria; phylum Acidobacteriota; class Terriglobia; order Bryobacterales; family Bryobacteraceae; genus BOG-234. Next base: position 22,282 of record CAWBIS010000263.1, on the reverse strand, counting down.
GACGGGGCACTCCGGACGATCGCCTGTGCGGACTGATATTGATAGTCAGATCGCACTGACCCGACAGCCTGGTCTGAAACTGCGGTCCCACGAGGTAACGGCGCCGGTGCTCGTGATGGATCATGTGAATGAGATGCCGGCGGAGAATTGACGTTATGACGATCGTTCGCGCTTTCGCGAGTGTGGTGATCTCTCTCATCATTGCGCCTGCGATGCGGGCTCAGTCCGCATTTGAAGTGGCGTCGATCAGGGTCAGCAGGAATCCTCAGCCGGATGGAAACGTGGAAGTAACCCCGGGCAGATTCAGAGGGAAGGATCTGGCATTACAATGGCTGATCCTGGTTGCTTATCGGATCAAATCCGGGAACCTTTCCGGGGAACTCCCTTCGTGGACCCTTTCCGAACGATACGATATCGACGCGAAAACGGAGGGCCCGGAGAGCGAAGATCGCATACTGCAGGCTCTTCAGACTCTTCTCAAAGACAGATTTCATTTGAAAGAGCATCGGGAATTCAGGCAGGAGCCGGTCTATTTCCTGACCATCGGGAAGAACGGCATCAAAATGCCGCCCGGGAGTTGCGTGCCGGCCAGGAAGGATCTGCCGAATGAATGCTACTCATCACGGAGCGAGGGTTTGCTTCAGACGCTGGACTGGAGAGGAGTGAGCATGTCGGATCCGGCCGGCATCGCTTATCGGAGTCTGGCGTGGTCGCTTTCCGCTCCGCTGAAGCGGCCCGTGATTGACAAAACCGGGCTCACGGGAACGTTCGACGTGCATCTGCGATGGGCGCGGGATCCGGAACCGGCAAGCATCCGTGCGCCGGATGACCCGGACACCCCAGCGCCGGCGGCCGCTGCGACCGCGCCCTCTCTGGCTACCGCGCTGGAAGAGCAACTCGGGCTGAAGATTGAAGCGGGTCGTGGTCCTGTGGAATACCTGATTGTCGATCACGTGGAAAGGCCGAGCGGGAACTGATTGGGCAAGTAGGACCGTGATCGCTCCGACGGCCAGGCGGATAAATCCGCCGCAGGTTAATCAAGCCGCCCCATAGCGTTTACCGGATCGCCTCGCGGAATGCGACGCGATCGGCGTCCGAGATCCCCGAATGCGCGGCAATGTCGGCACGCGTCTTCAGCAGCGCCCGGTAGCGCCCGAAATAGGCCGGGATGTCTCCGCCATATTGAAAACTGTACATAATGTCGGCGAAGTTGCGTGTATGCGAGAGACCAAACGCATGACCGCTCTCGTGCAGGCACGTCAGGTAAACGATGGTCTCGCGCAGCAGCGGGTCGCTCGTCGGCGCCACGCTCGGCAGTACATAGATATCGGCCCCACGCTGGCCATCGACGATCGCCGGTTGGGTCTCTCCATAGAGTTGTGACGCTCCGTTGGCCCAATGAAGGCGCAATCGCGCATGCTCTTCGTTCGCGCTCTTCTTCAGAATGACGGCGCCCGCGGATTCGCGCGCCCATGCCTCCAGCGCCCAGCGTCCCAGTTCCGGATCGCCGGCCATGCAACCGGTGGCGCGCGCGGTTGCCGGGGGACAGTCTTCAATCCACCATGTGTATACCTGGGCAGCCGGCAACAATGCCGCGTATAGCAACAGACATATTGCGCAGCGTCCGATCACGCACCTATTCTAATCTCTTGAAAAAATCTGGTGTGTTGGCGAGAGTTTTGTCCGGTGGCCAGTGTTTCCATTGCTGTGCTTTTCAGAGGGTGATTGATGAAAAATTTGTATTGTCTGATGGCCGCCATGAGTGCGTTCGCATCCCCGGCCGTCTTCGGCCAGACCAGCTCCACGGCCACGCAGATATCGGCCAGAGCGGCCGCCCGCCTGCTTGATCAGGCAACCTGGGGGCCAACGCCGGCTTCCATCGCGCAGGTCCAGCAAATGGGAATTACCCCATGGCTCGAGGCGCAATTCGCGCTGAATACATCCGATCTTCCCGACCAGCCGATCCTCAACTCCGCCGGTAATAACAACAGCAATCTGGCGCCGGTGCAGAGCGCGTTTTTCGCCAACACGCTGACGGGCCAGGATCAGCTCAGGCAACGCGTGGCGTTCGCCCTTTCGGAGATCTGGGTGGTGTCGGCGGTCTCGGTCCACTACGCTTACGCCTTTCCGCCTTACTGGCGGATCTTTCGCGATAACGCCTTTGGAAATTACCGCGACATCATCAAGGCGATGACTCTCAGCCCCGCCATGGGAACGTATCTCAACATGGCGAACAACAACAAGGGCAACACGACGAAAGGCACCTCCGCGAACGAGAATTACGCCCGCGAATGCATGCAGCTTTTCACTCTTGGCTTGACCCAGTTGAATCTCGATGGCAGCCCCGTACTGGCCAACAACCTTCCCGTCGCGACCTATGGCGCCAGTGTGGTTCCGAACATGGCGAAGGTGGTCACCGGCTGGACCTATCCGACCGCGCCGGGCGCAACGGCGAAGACCAATAACCCGCAGTACTATTTCGGCCAGATGATTCCGGTCGAAAGCGAACACGACACGTCCGCGAAATCGATTTTCGGTGACGTGACCATCCCGGCCGGGCAAACCGCGGAACAGGATATCGAATCGCTGCTCGACGCCCTGATGGCCCAACCAACGATGGCGCCGTTTATTGCGCGGCAATTGATTCAGCACCTGGTCACCAGCAATCCCAGCCCGGCGTACATCGAACGCGTGGCAAAAGTGTTTCAGAAGGACAGCAGCGGCACCGCCGGAAACATGAAGGCGGTGATCTACGCGATCCTTACCGATCCCGAAGCGCGTGCGGCGGACGATCCCGGCGCTGCAGTCAACGCGAACTTCGGACATATGCGCGAACCGGTGCTCTTCATGGCCAACCTGCTGCGTGGGTTGAATGGAACTCTCGGGGCGCAGAGCGCCATCTACAACCAGGCAAACACGCTCGGCCAGCAGCTCTTTTACTCGGCCAGCGTATTCAGTTATTTTTCGCCGCAGTACCGCGCGGAGGATGGGCTGCTCGCCCCCGAGTTCCAGCTCTATTCGACGCAGACGGCAGCCGCGCGCGCCGATATCGTGCACTCGATTCTCTACAGCACACTGGACAAGAGCACCACGGTCAACCTCCAGCCCTTCATCGACCAGGCGGCGGATGTGGATACGCTGCTGAGCTATATCGGGTCCATCTTTTTGAACGACGGGATGTCGGCGAACCTCCACCAGGCGGCTTATAACGCCGCGTATGCGCAGAGCACGCTGCAGGGACGCGTGCAGGCCGCTCTCTATCTGGTGCTGACCTCTGGTGAGTACCAGGTCATTCAATAAGGAAATACATGATGAATCGAAGACAGTTGATTCGCATTGGCGCGGCAACGGTGGGATCTCTGGCGCTGCGCCGCTTCGGAGTGCTCCCGGCGATGGCGCAGCAGAGCGGACCGGATTATCGCGCCCTGGTCTGCGTGTTTCTTTTCGGCGGGAACGATTCGAACAATACCGTGATCCCGATGGACGACACGAATTACCAGGCGTACACATCGATCCGCGGCAGCCTGGCTCTGAGCGGCAGCGATCTGACGCCCACCGTCACCAGCATCTCCGGCGCTCCGTATGCATTTCACGCCAAACTGGCCGAAGTCGCGAGTATGTTTTCTTCGAAAGAACTGGCGGTCGTCGCCAACGTGGGATCGCTGATTCAGCCTTTGACCCGCGCACAGTACCAGGCGCAGCAGGCGTCAACGATTCCGCTCAATCTTTTCTCGCATCTCGACCAGCAATCGCAATGGCAGACTTCCATTGCGCAGGGCAACAGCTCGACCGGATGGGGCGGGCGAGCCGCCGATTACATTGCCGCGCAGAAAATCAATTCCGCGAATTTTCCCACATTTTTTTCCGTGGCGGGCAACAGTCTGGAAGGCGCGGGGGCCGCCACGCAGCCGGTCGCGCTTGCCCCCGGTGGGTCGTTGACTCTCAGCGGTTTCAATTCGACCAGCGCTTCTCAGGCCATCCTCGCGTCGCTCAAGAACCTGCTGACGTTCGAAAGTGGGGTATCGCTGGTTCAGGCCGCCAACGGTACGATGTCGGACAGCATCACCGATGCGTCCGCTCTAACGAGCGCGCTCGCGAAGGCGACGCCCCTGAAAACGCAATTTCCAAAGACGGGAATTGGCGGGCAGTTACAGCAGATCGCGCAGGTCATACAAGTCCAGGCCGATCTGGGCCTGAGCCGGCAGATTTTCTTCGCCTCGCTCGGCGGGTTCGATACGCATACGCAGGAACTGGAAACGCATAACAGTTTGTATCCGCAACTGAGCCCCGCGCTGGCCGCCTTCTACAGCGCCACGCAGGAACTCGGGATGGCGGAAAACGTCACCACGTTCACCGAGTCCGACTTCAGCCGGACCTTCCAGCCGACCACGGGCGACGGCAGCGACCACGCCTGGGGCAGCCACCATCTGGTGTTAGGGGGAGCCGTCAAGGGTGGTCAGATTTACGGCAAGTTCCCCACCTTCGAACTGGGCGGACCGGACGACACCGATACGCGCGGCCGCTGGATCCCGTCAACCGCGATCGACCAGTACGGGGCGACGCTCTGCTCCTGGTTCGGCATTCCCGACAGCGCGCTGTCCACGATATTTCCCAACTTCGCCAATTTCGGCTCGCAGAAGCTGGCGTTTCTGTAGCCGGCTCGTTTCGCCTTTCTAAAGTCCCAGGCCATTCCCGACGATATCCATTCAGCGCCGCAATGCGCCCCGAGGGATGGTACTCATGTCGCAGTGGAATATTGGAAAGAAGATCGCGGCTGGAGTCCTTTTGATTCTGGTACAGGCGCTTTCCGTGGGAATGTTCGGCCTGTGGTTGTCGAGGCGGACCGCGACTGAGTTGAACGTCCTCGCCTCCGATCATCTGGTTGAAAGATCTCTGGCGGCGCAGATCGAACGCGAACTTCTGAACGCCCGAATCTACTTCATTTACTTCGTGACCATTCAGAAAGAGGGTACCCTGCCGAAAGGGTGGGAGCGATTTCGCAACGCCCAGCGCGAGCTTCCGAAATTGCAGGAAGTGGTGAACGGCTCAACTGTACTCGGCGACCTTCGTCCCGACGTAGAACAGCTTACGCGCGATTTCAACAGCTACGTTCCTGCGCTGGACCATATCATCGGCATGGTGCAGAACCATCAGAATCGCGGGCCGGCGTTTGACGCCACCATGAAGGAATGGGCGCGGCTTGGCGGGGCTATGGTGGACTCCGCGGGACGCCTCAGCCAGCATGGCAGCGGCGCGGCGGATGATCTTATCGCCAAAGCCTCTTCCCAGATGCACGCCGCGACGATTGTCCTGAGCTGCGGGTGTATTACCGCTCTCCTGCTTGGGCTTGCCATGGGGCTGGTCCTGACCCGAAATATCAGCGGTGCGCTGCGTCAAATCACCGGACGACTCGGCGAGGCCGCCGGGCAGGTGGCGCACGCGTCCTCGCAGATTTCCGGATCGGCGCAATCGCTCGCCCAGGGCGCCTCGCAACAGGCGGCGTCTCTGGAAGAGACTTCGGCGTCGAGCGAGGAGATCCATTCCATGGCGACCAGAAATCGGGAGAACGCCGTCGCGGCGGCCGGTAACATGGCTGAAGCGGCTGAGCGGATCGAGGAAGCCAACCGGAACCTCCAGCAGATGGTGGTGTCGATGCGTGAGATGAATGCTTCGAGCGACAGAATCTCAAAGATCATCAAAGTCATCGACGAGATCGCGTTCCAAACGAATATCCTGGCTCTGAATGCGGCGGTCGAAGCCGCGCGCGCCGGTGAAGCCGGAATGGGATTTGCAGTCGTGGCGGAGGAAGTCCGCAACCTGGCCCAGCGCTCCGCTCAGGCGGCGAAGGATACGGCCGGATTGATCGAAGAATCGATCTCCCGATCGCACGACGGCAAGAACAAATTGGATCTGGTGACTGCCGCCGTTCGATCGATTACCGGTAGTGCGGAGAAGGTAAAGGTACTGGTTGACCAGGTCAAGGCCGGCAGCGAAGAGCAATCGCGAGGCATCGAGCAGGTGGCGAAGTCCCTCGTGCAGATCGAAAGCGTCACTCAGACTACGGCAGCCAACGCGCAGGACAATGCCGCCGCCAGCGACAGGTTGAATGCCCAATCCGAGACGCTGCGCGCCGTCGTCGCCCGACTGGAGAGCATGATCGGCGGAACGGCCGGCGCCGGGGCGTCGATCCACTCATCCTAGACTAGCCAGCCGCCCGATCGCCCACCTTGCGTGCTCAGCCACGATCGCGTCCGGGGACGCAGCCAACTTCTCAAGAGGAGCCCGAAACTTCTCCAGTCCCGCATTCCCCATGGCGACGGCTACGTTTCGCAGAAATCCACGGTATTTCGTCCGAAACACCGGAGTATCGCGGAACAAAGCGCGAAACTCAGCCTCACTCAGAGCCGCCAGACGCTCCAGCGGAGGAGCGAACTCCCGCGGCTGGAATTCGTTTCCTTTCGCCGTGGCGGCCCGGCGATTCCACGGACAAACGTCCTGGCAAATATCGCAGCCAAACACATTCGAGCCGATAGCCGAGCGACGATTTTCCGGAATCGGAGACCGAAGTTCAATGTTGAGGTAAGAAATACAAAGCCGCGCATCCAGTTCGAATCGACCGTCGGGCGACGGCACGATTGCGTGGGTCGGGCAGGCATCGATGCAGCGGCTGCAGGTGCCGCACCGGTCCGGCTGAGAGGAGTCGGGCGCGAGATCCAGGGTGGTCAGCAGTTCTCCAAGAAAGAACCACGAGCCCAGCTTCTGATTGATCAGGCACGTGTTCTTGCCGATCCATCCGAGCCCCGCTCTGCCTGCCAGAGACCGCTCCAGCAGTGGCGCGGTGTCGACGCAGGCGCGCCACGAAAACTCCTCGATCGCAAGGAGTTTACGGGCCAGAGATTCCAGACGTCCGCGAAGCACGCGATGGTAATCGTCTCCCCACGCGTACCGTGAGATCCAGGCGCGTTCGATATCGGAGAACTCTGTCGAGAGAGCCTCGGGGCCGTTATAAACCAGTCCCACGCAAATAATCGAGCGCAGGCCGGGCAGGAGCTGTTCCGGCTCGTTCCGGATTGCGGCGCGATGATCCGTGAGATAGCCCATTTCGCCGGCCAGACCGCGGTCCACCCAGCTGCGGAAGCGCGTGAAATCCGGCGCGGTGCCAGCCACTGTCACGCCCGCGAGATCAAAGCCACATTCGGCAGCGGCATCGTGGACGAGGCGGGAATCAACGGAATTCCTCAAACACTATCAGCGTAAACTGGCCATGGAAAATTTGCGCCGCTCGAACAGCGAGCCACTACGATAGCCAAAGCCTGTCTGCGATGTCCTCGGGGATCACCTGAAAACCGGCCAACGATGATCGGCTCAAACGCGGCCAACGGCGCTGACCCGGAACAAGAGTATTTATATTCTGCCGGACGAGGTTCAGGCAAGCGGTGTTTGGATCGGCGGGCGGGAGACTGAAAAAACTTTCGAGTTCGCGAGAGTGCGTGCATCGAGCCGGTGACGTGTTACGCTTTTCAAGCGAATGAGGCGGGCTGCAGAGACACCATCTGTCCACTGTGATGCACAAGCATTCTTGAGTGTCGACTCGCGACTGTGCGCGATACCGTGGCTTCGGTTGCTGGTTGGTGTATCTCTGGCCGTCAGTGCTGCGGCGAGCGATTACGAGATGCGCGAGCCTGCTTTCAACATCAGGTACGACATCCGGAGCATAAAATTCGAATCGCCGCCGGACTCTCTGATCTCTCAGTGTGCCGGTCAGCTGCCCAAAGGCAACTATTGGCTCTATGCCCGCTGGAAAGATCGGGAGAATGAATTCCTGGTCATTTCGAGCCTTGCTACTAAGTACAACCCGATTGGTCTGGTGATCACCAACGCCCGCTGTATTACCGGTTCTGCGGATTGGCTCATGAGTGGCAACCCACCGGGACCTTCATACAGGCGTGGTCCGTATCATGGATTCACGATACCCGATTCCGCTTTACATGGAATCTGTGCGGACGCTTTGCGAAGAGCGGCCCTCGCATTCGGCGGAAAAAGGAAATACCTCGCGATGATCGCTAAATTTCACGTGCGGCTTGGCGACCCACAGATGGATCTCACGCCAGAGTTCATGGACGAATTCGTCAAGTTCGCCTCGACCCCATAGGGTCGTATCGTATCGGGTTGGCGCACTAAAACCGCGCAGGACTCATAAGGAAGAAAGCTGTTGACGCCGGTGATGTCCGCGGTCAGGCTTGTGTCGCAGCGAAAATCGCCAAACTCAACGGGATGGCGCGACTGATGGCCGGCCGCAAACAGGGCGGGGTCGCAAACAATTACAAAAGGGGCCTTATAACCGGTCGTAGTCCGGGCGCCATTGCCTTATTGATTTCTTTATGACGTCCTGTGAGAGCCCTTCGTCGGCAGCCTTGCGTGCGAGTTCCACAAACTCGGCGTCGGACGCGAAGCGCAGGCCGATGATCTGTTTGATATTGAGCCGGGGGTCGAGAAGCTTGCCCGCGAGCGCAAAATGGCGCAGATTTTCCTCGGCGCGGATCGCCCGGTCCTGGGCCTTCAGCGGGAAAATGCGGATGAAGCCGAACTGAAGGAGCATCGCTATCGTTATCAGCGTGATCAACTCCGCGCTCAGCCGCCCCATATGACTGGGCCCCACCACCCGGCGGTAGAGGTTCACCAGAGAGCCGATAAACGCGATTACCGTCAAGCCGAATAAAACGATGTGGAACCCAGGAACGAACTTCGCGTGTTTGGCATAACTCTGCTGCTCCAAGCGCCGGCCCTCCCATGGCCTGTCTGGTGATTATAGGCACAAAATCCCTTTGTGGTCGAATTATCTCCGCGTCTGGCTTGACGGGACTAATATTCTCTAAACTTGTATAGAGTGCACCCGACACCCGATTACATCGCGCGGTTTGTCCTGCTGGGCCTGATTCTCATGATCAACGCCTTCTTCGCCGCGTCTGAAGTGGCGCTCCTGTCGGTGCGCGATTCCCGCCTGCGCCACCTGGCCGAAGAAGGAAACGCGGGCGCGCGGATGGCGCTCTCTTTGCTGGCGCAGCCGGAGAAACTGCTTTCGGTCACTCAGATCGGGGTCACGCTTGCGAGTCTCGGACTGGGATGGGCGGGCGAAGATACTCTTTATGCGCTTCTGGTTCAGGCTTTCCATCCGATCATGAGTCCGGCGACCGCTACAATTCTGCACGCCGTCTGCTTCGTCCTGGCGTTCGCCATGATGACGTTCTGTCACGTGGTGGTCGGCGAAGTCGTGCCCAAGAATCTCGCCATTGACAAAGCCGACCGGCTGGCGGTCATCGTGGCTCCGGCGCTCATGCTGTTTTACCGCTTATCCTCGGTTTTCGTCGCCGGAATCGAGGCCTCGGCCCGCGTCCTTACCCGCCTGCTGGGCGGAACAGGGGGGCATCGAAGCGGCGGCCACTCAGCCGAAGAACTCAAGCTGATCGTCAGTTCCAGCCGATTCGCCGGGAACTTACCCAGGGTACAGGAAGATATGATCCACCGCGTGCTGGATCTGGACGAGGTTGTGGTGCGCGAGATCATGAAGCCGCGGCGCGAGATCGTCTCAGTCTCCGCCGCGGCTTCACTGGACGACGTGCTCAGGATCATGGTCGAAAGCCAGCATTCGCGTTTGCCTGTATGGACGGAAAAGCCCGAGCAGATCGTCGGCGCCGTGTTTTTTAAAGACATGCTTCGGGTGTGGCACGATCGGCGTGTCAACCTGCGCAGTGGACGTCCCGCGCCGCCCTTCTATCTGTCGCGCATCATGCGCAAGCCTTTGATTGTGCCTGAAACGAAACCGGTCATGCAGATGCTCGACCAGTTTCGGCAAAGGCATTCTCACATGGCTTTGGTGGTTGACGAGTTCGGAACGGTTACCGGCCTGCTGACGGTGGAAGACGTGCTGGAACAGATCGTCGGCGAAATCGAGGACGAATTCGACGAGAGACTTCCCAAACCCCAGCCCTCGGCGGACCGCGTTGAACTCGGTGGCGCGACCACCATTCTGGATCTGGCCTCAATCTACGGCATCGAATTGCCGGCGAATGCGGGATTCGAGACCGTAGCCGGCTACATGCTTTTCCGGCTCGGCCATATCCCGAAACCCGGCGAATCGGTCGAATTCGAGAGACGCCGCTTTACCGTCGCCTCGATGGAGCGCAACCGCATCGCTACAGTGCGAATCGAAAAACTTCCGCCGTCCGCGGCGGCGCCGCAAGGCGAGGAAACCGGAGAGCCACAGATTGTTCGGTATTGATCCCAGAGCGGCCCGTTACGCCTGGACAGCAGCGATTGTTCTGGTGCTGATCTGGACAGTCTACCTGATCCGCGTAACGCTGATTGTGTTCGTCATCGCTCTGTTGTTTGCTTATCTGCTTTATCCCCTGATGGACCTTTTCGACCGGCATCTGACGGCAAAGACGCGCACCCCCGCCCTGGCGATGACGTTCGTGCTGGTAATCGGGCTGCTGGCCGTATTCGGCACTCTCATCGGCTCGGTCGTGGCAACGCAGGCGGGGAATCTGGCGAAAGAAGCGCCTGTGTTTCTGGACCGCCTCAGCCAGAATCCGCCGCCCGCTCCCGAAGGCGTTCGATCCGTGGCCAGCCAGGTGTCCGGTGCACTCGAAGCACAACTCCGCGCCCATTACGGCGACATTGTTTCGGCGGTGCCGCGCGTCAGCATGCGCGTGCTTTCCGCATCGCGCAATCTGATCTACGTCATCATTATTCCCATCCTCAGTTTTTTCATTCTGCGGGACGGACGGCACATTCGCGACAGCTTCCTTGAAATGTTCGACGGCGCCCAGCAGGCGGCGAGAGAGACCCTCGAGGATGTGCACACTCTGCTGTTGCAGTACATGCGCGCGCTCCTTTTTCTGTGCTGCGCGACGTTCGTTTCGTTCAGCATCGTGCTCAGCGCGATGGGCGTGCCCTACTCGATTCTGCTGGCCGCCATCGCCTTTCCGCTCGAGTTCGTTCCCCTCGTCGGACCACTCGCGGCGGCGGTCGTTATCGTTATCGTTAGTGTGGTAACCGGATATAGCCACATCGTCTGGCTGATTGTGTACCTCGGCCTTTACCGGATGTTTCAGGACTATGTTCTGTCGCCGCATCTGATGAGCCGCGGTGTGGAATTACACCCGTTACTGGTTATTTTCGGTGTATTCGCCGGTGGCGAGATCGGCGGCGCAGCCGGTATTTTTCTCAGCGTGCCCACGCTGGCGCTCATGCGGCTGCTCTATCATCACCTTAATAAGATTCGCGCGGCTCGCCGAATCCGCGCCGAGCTGAGGGTCTGAACGTCTCTGGCAGAAAGCCGGCTGGAGAGGGTTGCGCAACTTCCCGGCTTCGGGCGCGTTAAACCATAACAGGAACGTCTGATGCAGCGTAAAGCACCAGCCATACTGATTCTGGCCCTGATTTCGAGTTCGTCAATCATTCTCGCGAAGAAGGTTTCCCACGCGGCGCACCCTGTCATCCCCCAGATGACCGCGGAGCAGAAAGCGCTCCACGCTCTGAACCGGCTCACGTTTGGACCCCGGCCCGGCGATCTCGAAGCCTTAAAGGAAATGGGCCTCGATCGCTGGATCGAACGGCAACTGCATCCGCGCAGCATTCCTGAAAACCCCGTTCTCGAAGCCAAGCTTCTGCCCTTCGACAGCCTGCGCATGAGTTCGGCCGAACTGGTTCGTCATTACCCGACGCCCCAGATGGTGAGGGCGATGATCGACGGCAGACAGCAATTTCCCGCCGATCCGGACAGCCGCTTTCTTCTCGAGAAACTCGTGGCAAGAGTACGGCGCCAGGATGCCGCGGACAAATCCGGCCAGGCGGGCAATGCGGACGTCCTGAATGCCAAGACTATTCCCGAAAACTGGCAACTGGACAGCGAGCAGAAGCAGTTGCTTCAGAACGGGAAACCTCCCGAACAGGCGGCGCTGCTCGAATCGATGCCGCCGGCCGAGCAATACGATGTGCTCGATTCGTTGCCCAACAACGTCCGGCAAAGACTCTTTCCCGCGGCTTCGCCCGATCTCCGGCGGAAGATTCAGATCTTCAACGGCCCCGTTCAGGTAGTCAATCAGGACCTGATGGATGCCAAGATCGTGCGAGCGGTTTATAGTAACCGGCAGCTCGAAGAAGTGCTGACCGACTTCTGGTACAACCACTTCAACGTGTTCCTCGATAAAGGCGCGGATCGATACATGATCACGTCCTATGAGCGCGACGTGATCCGGCCGCACGTGCTGGGTCATTTCAAAGATCTGCTCGTGGCCACGGCGGAAAGCCCCGCCATGCTGTTCTATCTGGATAACTGGCAATCGCGCGGCACGGATCCAAAAGCGTTCGGCAGGAACCGTCAGGGCCTCAATGAGAACTATGGCCGGGAATTGATGGAATTGCACACGCTCGGCGTTGACGGCGGATACACGCAGCAGGACGTGACCGAAGTCGCGCGCTGCTTCACCGGCTGGACGATCCTCGAACCCAATCGCGGCGGCGGCTTCGAATTCAACGACAAGATCCACGACAAAGGCGAAAAGCAAGTGCTCGGCGTCACTATTCCCGCGGGGGGCGGCATGAGCGACGGCCTCAAGGTGCTCGACATACTGGCGCATCACCCGTCGACGGCGCATTTCATTTCAAAGAGCCTTGCGATTCGCTTTGTTTCCGACGATCCTCCGGAAACTCTGGTCGCCAGGATGGCGGCAACGTTCCAGCGGACCGATGGCGATCTGCTGGAGGTGATGCGCACGATGCTCGATTCGCCCGAATTCTGGGATCCGGCGAACTTCCGTTCGAAGGTCAAATCGCCTCTCGAAATGGTGGCGAGCGCAGTGCGTGCGGTGAATGGCGATATCGATTTCGCCCAGGCTCTGGCCGGGCAGTTGAATCAGCTAGGCGAACCGCTCTATCGAAAACTGGAGCCGACGGGCTATTCCAATCGCGGCGCCGACTGGCTGAATTCCGCCTCGCTGCTGGCGCGCATGAACTTTTCCGTCTCGCTGGCGCAGGGCAAGGTTCCGGGTGTGAAGGTGGACCAGGCGCAGTTCGCGCTCGCGATCGATCCATCCCGGATCGAACGGAGTATTCTCATGACCGACGCGTCGCCCGCTGCGCGCGATGCCATTCAGACCGGACTCGATCAGCAGCAGCAGTTGGGCGCCATGGCCGCCGGCCTGACGCTCGGTTCTCCCGATTTTCAACGCAGGTGATTTTATATGGAATTTTCGCGCAGGTTTTTTCTTCGGAATTCGGCGATCGCAATGGCCGGCATCGGCTCCGCACCCCTTTGGCTGCAGCGCGCAGCGTATGCAGGAGAGCAACAAGGCGGCCGTAAAAAGGTGCTGGTGGCGATCTTTCAACGCGGCGCGGCCGATGGCCTCAATATCGTTGTGCCACACGGCGAGCCGCGCTATTATGACCTGCGGCCGACCATCGCCATTCCGCGGCCTTCGACAAGAGCGTCCGGTCAGGATTCGGCCATCGATCTCGATGGGTTTTTCGGTCTGCATCCTTCGCTCGCACCGTTGAAGCCGCTGTGGCAGCAGCAACACCTCGCGATCGTGCACGCCGCGGGCTCACCCGACCCCACGCGCTCGCATTTCGATGCGCAGGACTATATGGAGTCGGGCACACCGGGGCTCAAATCCACCAGCGATGGATGGCTGAATCGCGCGCTGCCCCCGGTGGCTGGAAAGGTCTCGCCCGTTCGCGCCGTCAGCCTCGGACCCAACCTGCCGCGCTCGCTGCGCGGGTCTCGCAACGCGATTGCCGTCGATAATGTGAACAACTTCAACGTGCGGGACGCGGCAGCGTCGAAGATGCTGCAGTCGATGTATTCCGGCACGACCGACCAGGTACTCAACGGGGCAGGCCGCGAGACATTCGAGGCGGTCGCGCTGCTGCAATCGATCCAGAAAACCCCTTATCAGCCCGCTGCGGGCGTCGATTACCCCCGCGGGCGTTTCGGCGACAGTATGCGGCAGATTGCGCAGTTGATCAAGGCGGATGTGGGCGTTGAGGTCGCGTTCGCCGATATCGGCGGCTGGGATCATCACGTAAACGAAACCGGGCAGATGAACAATATCCTGCGCGAATTCGGTGGTTCGCTTGCCGCCTTCCATCAGGATCTGGGCGACCGGATGGAAGACGTGGTCGTGGTCACGATGTCGGAGTTCGGCCGCACCGCGCGCGAGAACGGCAACCGCGGCACGGATCATGGGCATGCGAACGCGATGTTCGTGATGGGGGGCCCGGTGCAGGGTGGAAAGGTCTACGGGAAATGGCCCGGACTCGCGCAGGAGCAACTCAACGAAGAGCGAGACCTGGCACTGACTACGGACTTCCGCGATGTCCTGGGAGAGGCCGTTTACGCCCACCTGGGCAATCGATCGATCCAGTCGGTCTTCCCGAACTACAACGGGGGCCCGTCGCATTTTCGCGGATTTCTGAGAGGGTAATTCGCTATAATCCAGTCATGGGTAAGCAGCTGAAGTACGGAATACCCGGATTACTTGCCGGATTTTTGTTCTTCTGGCTGCTGGGCGATCTCGCCGGCAAACATAACTTCTTCTCGCTGATTCTCGGGAGCATTTCGGGAGCGAACCTTGTGCTCTGGATCGCTCAATTGATGGGAAAGGTGAAACCTCCCCAGGCGCCGGGACCCGTCACCCTCTTATCCGATAGCAATCGGTAAGTCAGGCGCGGGACTCGCCCGGACCGCCGATGCTTGAACTATTCGGATTTGTCACCGGCGTTCTGAATGTGTGGCTGCTGGCACGTCAGAAGATCTGGAACTGGCCAGTCGGTATCGCCAACAACGTCGCGTATCTGATCGTGTTTGTGACTTCCGGGCTTTACGGCGATGCGGGCCTGCAAGTCGTATACATCGCGCTCGGGATCTACGGGTGGTGGTTGTGGCTTCGCGGAACAGGCAGAGATGCGCTTCCCGTCAGCCGCACCTCACCGCAACTATGGGCAATATTGATCGTGCTGACGCCGGCGGCAGGCTTGATGCTGAAATGGTTCCTGACGCGCTTCACCGATTCCACTGTCCCCGCATGGGATGCCGCCACAACCGCGCTCTCTCTGGCGGCAACGTACGGACAATGCCGAAAGCTGCTCGAATCCTGGTGGCTCTGGATCATCGCCGATCTGATCTACATTCCGCTTTATATATACAAAGGACTGCGGCTGACTTCTCTGCTTTACGCAGTTTTTCTGCTGCTCTGCATTTTCGGATTGCGTTCGTGGCTGAAAGAATCAGGCGCCGTGCAGACCGAGGCGCGCCAGAACGCGGCGGACCTTCTTGGGTGATATCGACAGGCGTTTGGCGACGCGTGCGACCTTGCGGCTCTCGTGCTCCCAGACCTTCGGAATGATCAGGTCGGCGAAGTCCTCCGTCAGCTGCTGAAAACTCCGGTCCCCCACTACGCCCTGCGACCAGGCGTGCAGTGTGGAATCGAGCGTCCCGCCGCGAACCACCCTGGTCTTCAGGATCTGCAGATCTTCCCAGATGTGATCCTGCACTTCATTTTTCAGCAGGGCCGCGGCTTGTTCGCAGAGGTCGCGGGCGGTATCGAGGCTTGCCGGAGAAGTGCTGCAGATGGTCAGTCCCTGCCAGATCAGCGCGCGGGACAACAGGCGCCGGTTCTGGGTGCGCCGCGCCAGTTCGACAGCCTCCCGGGCCGCTTCGAGGGCGAGGTGTGCCACCCACGCCGGATCCTCGATCTCTTCTTCGAGCTTCGTGTTTTCGACCATGCATTCGAGCAGGCGCGCGCGGGCCATCAGGATGTAATCTTTTTTCTCTTCGCCCAGCCGGTAGGCGCGGCGGGCTTCCTCGTCGGCATTGTGCAGGTCGCCGCTATCAAGATGCAGATGGCCGCGATTGACGCAAACGGTTCCCGCGCCACGGTGATTGGAGTGAATCTCGTAGATCTCGCTGGCGCGATCGAGGTGCGCGAGCGCCTGCCCGCGAAGCTTCTCGTAATCGCGCCGCAAATCCGGTTGAGGGCGGCGGCGTTCCGCGGCTTCGGCGTCGATGCGCTTGCGCAGCTGCAAAGCCATGAGGCGTTCGACGTAACCCATATTGGCGAGAGATCGCGCCAGATTGCGGTGCTCGGGATCGCGCTTTCCGTATTCGTCGATGGCCTGGGAGAAATGCCGCAGCGCCAGATCGTAGCGGCCTTCGCGCCGATACATCCGGCCGTAGCTGGACTGGATGTTGCCGCGAGTGATGAAGTCGTCCGTTTCCCGGAGCACGGCGTCGGCTTCCCCCAACAGCTTCAGAGCATCCTTGACGCGGCCTTTCTGGAACAGAAGCCAGCTTTCGGCGACGCGCATTGCCGCCGCCATCGGCTCCATGCCGGCTTCGGCTGCGCAGCGATAACCCTCCGCGATGTGATTCATTGCGTTGTCATATTCGCCGGCTTTGCGGCTGCAGCGGGAACTCCAGAAGTGCGCAAGCGCGAGCACCACGGGATCGGAGATTTCCGCACGCAAAGAGAGCACCAGGCTGAAATTGGCGAGCGCCCGTTCGACGTTTTCTTCCGCTACCCAGATCATGCCCTCCGCCATGAGGACAAATGCATAATCGAGCATGCGAAGGCGCATGCGCCGGCCTTTGGGGAATGCGCCGAGAGCGTGCTGGACCACGTCGATATCGCGCCATCCGGCATCCACCCACTGCGCGATGTAGCAAAGGAGGCCCGCGGCGTCCGGGTGTTCCGGGTCCAGACCGCCCGCCTCAGCCCAGTACCCGTCCAGCCGGGCCATGCCGCTACCGATTCGCCGCATCCCCAGATCAACGCGCAGGCCCTGTAGTAAGTCCGGCACCATGTGGGACATATAGTACCAGAAAGTAGTCCGATATGGACCAGTCAAACCCGTCTCCCCAGGGGGCTTGAGCTCTAATTCGATATTGGTTTTACTGGGGAGACGATGTCGTCACGGCTGATTCTTTTTCTCGGAGCTCCAGGCAGCGGCAAAGGAACACAGAGCGCGTGGTTAGCCAACCGGCTGGGCATACCTGCACTTTCCACAGGCGATATGCTCCGGGCCGAAGCGAAGCAGGACACTCCAGCCGGTCTGCGGTTGCGGGAAGTGCTGTCATCGGGCGCGCTGGTGAGCGATGCAACCGTCTGCGAGGCTGTGGAATCGCGCCTGCTGCGCGAACTGCGCAGGCAGGGAATGATCCTCGATGGCTTCCCGCGGACGCTTAATCAGGCCAGATGTCTCGACACAGTTCTGGCGGGCATGAACGCGCCTGGACCGCTGATCCTGCACCTCGACGTTTCGCGGGAACATCTGATCGAAAGGTTGACGGCCCGGAGGCAATGCGCCGTCTGTGGAGCGATTTTCAATTTGAACTCACGCCCGTCCCTAGCCGGAAGGCGTTGCGAGAAAGACGGCGGCGCTCTTATTCAGCGCAACGATGATTCAGAAGACGTAATCCTGCGCCGGCTGGCTGAATTTGAGGCGTCAAGTGCGGCCGTAATTGAGTACTACAGCGCCGCTGATTATCACCGCATCAACGGGGACCGGGAACCCGAGCGAATCGCTGCGGAACTCCTGTGGATCGCCGGCCAGCGCCGCTCCCGCGCGGCTGCATAAACGTCGACGGAGGCGGCGTCGATCAACGACGCCGGCGTTATCACGGGGTTTTACACTTCGCGCAGCGACGGACTGGTTTACGGATACGTAAGGACGCCTTAAAGGCGTGTTGACCAGCGCCCTACCTGAATACGTAAATCATTGCGGCGGTGATGCCACCGCCCATGCCCATCAACGTGGTTACGGTTTCCTGGGTGATGCGACGGCCAGAACTATCGGGAACATAAAGAACGTCACGCGCCTGCAACTGAACGTCCGGCGCCTTGCGCTGCATTATGTCGCGCAGCTTGATAGTGATCTCGTGCACGGCTCCTTTGTCGTCCATGCGATAAATGTAGCCGGTACTTGCCCAATACTGAGCCAGGCCTTTGGCCTGCGCGACTGCGCTCTTGACCGTATTGGTTTCGATGGGATCCAGCACCGGATAGACCCCCGGCTGCGTGACGTTGCCGCTGACGACGATCTTGCCTACCTCGGGTACGCGGATTTCCTCGCCGCCGATAAGAATGATGTTGAGCTCGGGATCTGTGCCCGCATAGAGGGCCTTCGCCGGGATGCGCTGCACCGACGGTGGTCCGGAATCGCCGTTCGGGCGTGTAACGATTATCTCGGAGCCGCTGGCACCGGAGATGGGATCGGTTGACAGCCCGCCCGCCCTGGCTAGTGCGTCCAGCAGCGTAACCTTGCCGACCGCCTGGAAGATCACCGGAGTTCTGACCGCCCCGCCCACACTGATCGGACGGCTGTGATATTCGACGACGTTAACCGTCACATACGGATCGACAAACAGCCCCTCCCGTTTCAGCGCTTCAGCCAGAAGGATTTCGATGTCGCTCGGAAAAAGTCCCTGAACGCGAATGGGCTCCTTCAGCATCGGCAGGCGGATGGTGCCGTCCCCGGCGATTCGTACCGTGCGGCTGAACTCGGGCGCGTCGTACACCGAAAGCGCCAGCTCATCGTCGGGGCCGACTTTCTGTATCGGCAGGTTCGAGAGCGTGTTGATATCGGGAGTGCCGGGATAAACCGGACGAGCCGCGTCCTGCTGCTGGGCAAGCAGGGGCAAAGCGGTAGCGAATATAACGGACAGCGCGAAGAGTTTTCCATGCGGCATAGTTCGTCTACTCCGGGGGAAGTGCTCCATTATCTCACGTAACGGCGGTCACGAATGGTAACCTCGGTATGAATTGCTACTCTCATCCGGGGCGGAAGCCGGGCGGTGCTGAGCCGAGGGCGACTTCGCCAGATTACCGCCCTTTGGATCGTATCTTTGACGGCGGTTTCCATGCAGCCATACAGACCTCGGGGCGAGTCGCAATCCATCGTTCACAACCTGTGGCATGCCTTTGTCTTCGGCGTCGCTGCGCTTTTGCTGATGGCGCTTGCCAACGGACGAAAGCGGGAATGGATTGGAGCCGCGAGCGTATTTGGCCTTGCGCTGGGTATCGAAATTGCTCAATACCTGCTCTATAAAGGCCGTTTCGAATGGTGGGACGTTCGCGATGACACGATCGGGCTCCTGATCGCGATGCTGCTGATCCGGCGAACGCGCGTCAGGAGCCTGCTGATAGCCAACGGCGGCTAATCGCCGAAGCTGCCGACTTCTTCCCGGGTTTCTTTGGCTGCGGCCGGTTTGATTCCCCCCAACGTTTCGAGCGGCACGAAACCGGCCTCGGCCGGCTTTTCCTTCAACACCACTTCGCGATAAAGCTTTGCCATGCGCGCGTCTTCCCCGGCTTTCTTCGCCAATTCCGCATTCCGTTTGCGGATCTTTTCTTCGCGCGCCGTCTTGGCAATGCCCTGATCGTCGAGATCGTGCTGAAGACCGTGGTTCACGTCGTCCATGTTGAGCACCAGCGAGTGGTCCTTCGAAGGGAGATTGACGTTCTTGCCGCCGGCGATGATTTCGTGACGGCCCTTCTCCTCGTACCATTTGGTGAGCGTGGCGGTCATGTGCATCTTCTCGATGATGTTCCGCCAGCCCACGCCGGTGTTATAGGCGCAGAAGCTGATTTCGCCTTCCTGCGTGGCGTAGGGAATGATGCACTGCTCGGTTCGGCGGAAATCGTAATTGAACAGATCCTGGAACCACATACCAGCGATGAACAGGAAGTTCCAGCGGTCTTTGCGCCGCTTCTCGATATCGTCGAAGGTGCGATCGCCCGACACCTTGCCGTAGTTGCGGCCGGTGGCTCCGAAGCATTTGTCGAACTTCTGCAGCAGGTCGGTAAGCTTGAACGTGCTCGGCGCCTGCATTGGATCGTAGTTGCGCAGCAGCGAAAGCGCCACACCGACTACCGAAAGGAACTTGCCGCGAGCCGCATCATTCACCGCGGCCACGTCCTTCGCCAGTTGCTCTGCGTTGAGGAACGCCGTCACCGGACGAAATTCCTTCGTTTCCTTATCGATCATCACGGCCATGCCGATGCCGCAGTTCGGATGGCAACCGCAGCTCAGCTGGCCCCAGTCGGCATTTGGTCCGTGGACGAGGTCCGCCCAATCGGAGAAAGTGCTCATGAATGAGATGGGAAACCAGTCGCGCACAGGCTCACCCATGCCGACCTGATTTTTGACGTCGTGCGCCAAATGGGACAGAGTATAGCGCTGCGCCGTGCGACGCTCGTCGGTGACTTCCTCGTCGCGGCCGGTGAACGAGACCGGCTGGAACGACAGGAATGAGATCTTTTTGGGGTTATCCAGGGCGAACTTGATGACCGCGCCCACCTGCTCGTTATTGATGCCGTTGACGATCGTGATGACCGGTACGATATCGACGCCGTTCGAATGCAGGTTTTCGATTGCGCGCAGCTTCACGTCGAAGAGATTGCCCACGGCGCGATGCGAGTTGGCGGCGTTGCCGACGCCGTCGAACTGCAGATAAGCGTAGCGCAGACCGGCTTCGGCGGCTTTCCGGCAAAACTCAGGGCTCTTGGCGAATTCAATGCCGTTGGTCGCCGCCTGCACGCTGTTGTAGCCGACCTTGCGGGCGTACTTTACCGCGTCGAGGAAGTACGGCGAAAGCGTCGGCTCGCCTCCCGAAAACTGCACCGACATCTGTCGTCTCGGCTTGATCGAGATCGCGTTATCGAGCAGCGTCTGAATGTCTTCCCAGGTCAACTCATGGACGAACCCGACCTGGTTGGCATCCATGAAGCAGGGATCACACATCATGTTGCAGCGGTTGGTCAGATCGATCGTAAGGACCGATCCGCGTCCATGCGTCACCGTGCTGGAGCCGTGGTCGTGGAGATCTTTGTCGTTGTGAGCCCGAATGTCGCGCCCCGGGAACACCTTTTCGAGGTGCGCGAAGAATTCCGGGTCAATCGCCATCACATCTTCGAAATGGCCGTGAACGGGGCAATCCTTCACCATCAGGATCTTGCCATCGCGATTGACGACCTGAGCCTTGATTTCGCCGACCTTTTGATTCTTGAGAATCTCGACCGGGACTTCCCCGTTGACGATCTTCGTGCGGATCTCGGGCACGCACTTCGGGCACAGCGAGTCAGTGCTGCGGGGCCAGCCGAGTGGCGGCTTCTGCTTTTCCCAGGATTTGAGGAGTGGTTTTTCCGACCATTTGGGCGTAAACGACGGGTTCGGCTTGATGGAATTGATTGTGTTAAATACCTGCCAGGCTGCGCCGGCAGCCATCGTGACCGCTTTTTCGGCGTACTTGATCGGTTTGTGCATTCGTCTGAAGTCTCCTGAACCTGCAGTTATAACTATCGAACAGCGTAGTACTATCCCATGTAATAGATCGACGTAAAAACATTGAACTGCGCCGTTTCGCGGTCGGATGGGGCAGGGCGCTATTGAACGGTTAACTGGCTGTACCTTCCATTACTTAGCCGCGCTTCCACGCGTTCCGCTTGCGCCTGCCGAGTACGTGTGAAAGAATTTCGAGTCGGGAGGCGGTTGGGTTTATGAAGACTTGGGCAACGGGTTTTGTCGCGGTCATGGTGTCGCTGGCCGGCGTTTCGCTCCACGCCCAGGGACCAGCGCGCGGCCAACGGCCTCCTTCCGGTCAGGGCGGCGCCGGTCTCTATCTGAACCAACCTCCGACGCCCACCGGCCCCGCGCCGGTGCTCGCCGACGGCACGCCCGACCTTTCGGGGGTCTGGCTGGGCAACGGCGCCAACAGCACAGATATTACACGTGACCTGAAACCCGGCGAATCGGTTGTGATGCTGCCCTGGGCGGCAGAGGTGGTGAAAAACCGGAAGTCGAAAGAGGATCCGGAGGCGAATTGCCTGCCGACGGGGATCCCGCGCGGGTCGCCCTATCCGTGGCGCATCGCCCAAACACCCGGGATTTACTTCATCGTCTATGAAGGCAACATCCATAGCTGGCGGCAGATCTTCATGGATGGGCGCAAGCACCCGGCGGATCCCGATCCGGCGTGGTACGGCCACTCCATTGGTCACTGGGAAGGCAAGACCCTGGTTGTGGACACGGTCGGTTTCAACGACAAATTCTGGTTCGATTACAAAGGCCATCCGCATACGGAGAAGCTGCATACGATCGAGCGCTTTACCCGGACCGACTCAGGCCACATGACGATCGAGGTCACGATCGACGACCCCGGAGCATATGAGAAGCCTTTCACGACGACCGGGCATGCACAGATCATGGCCGGGCAGGAATTGAT
>CAWBIS010000262.1:0-3090 GCA_963788485.1 Terriglobia bacterium | reverse complement strand
GCGGAGTTCATCAAGCATCTCAATCGCGGCAAATCGGTTCTGCATGAGAGTCCGATTTACATGGAAGGCGAGAAGCCGGGGCCGAGCGGAACCGTGGCGATGGAAATCGCGCTGCAGTACAACGACGGTTATGCGGAGACTTTGTTCAGCTTCGCCAACAACATCAATACGGTCGATGGCGGTACGCACCTGAGTGGGTTCCGCACCGCGCTGACCCGCACGATCAACTTCTTCGGCCGCCAGGCGGGTTTGTTCAAAGACTCGAAAGACGAGAACCTGACCGGCGACGACGTGCGCGAAGGCCTGACGGCTGTTGTGAGCGTCAAAGTGCCGCAGCCCCAGTTCGAGGGCCAGACCAAAGGCCGCTTGAACAGCGACATTGCGGGGCAGGTGCAGCAACTGGTGAACGACAAGCTGGGCGAGTTCTTCGAAAAGAATCCCAGCGTGATGAAGAAGATCGTGTCGAAGGCCATCGATGCGGCTCGTGCACGAGAGGCTGCTCGCAAGGCCCGCGATCTGACCCGGCGCAAGGGTGTGCTCGATTCCGGCGGTCTTCCCGGCAAGCTGGCGGATTGCCAGGAACGCGACCCGGAGCGTTGCGAGTTGTTTCTGGTCGAGGGCGAATCGGCGGGAGGGACGGCAAAACAGGGGCGCGACCGGAGGTTTCAGGCCATTCTGCCGTTGAAGGGCAAAATCCTGAACGTGGAAAAAGCCCGGTACGACCGGATGCTCGGGCATGAGGAAATCCGAGCGCTCATTACGGCGATGGGCACGGGCATCGGGAAGGACGACTTCGATGCCTCCAAGCTCCGCTATCACAAGGTCATCATCATGACGGATGCGGACGTCGACGGCTCGCATATCCGCACGCTGCTGTTGACGTTCTTCTTCCGGCATATGAAGGAGCTGATCGACCGCCAGCACGTCTACATCGCGCAGCCGCCGCTCTATCGCATCAAGCGCGGCAAGAGCGAGAAGTACATCAAGAACGAGGCGGAGTTTACGCGCGAAATCATGCGGCGCGCCACGGAAAGCCTGGTTGTGGAATATGCCGTCGACGGGGCGTCGAACGGCAGCCCTGCAGCGAACCGCCTTGAAGGCGGAGAACTGCGTGCGTTCCTGATGAGCCTTGACGAGTTCCAGCAGATGTTCCAGAAGCTGGAACGGCGCGTCCGCGAAGCGCGCGTGGTGGAAGTATTGAGCAATGCGGAGCTGAAGGTGGACGCCAAAAGCGACTTCAGCGATCGCGCGAATCTGGACGCACTGGCGGAACAACTGCGGAAGGCCGGAATCCCGACGGAGGTCCTGGCGGACGAGGAGCATTCCGCGTTCTACGCCATGTTCCACGATTCGACGAACGCGGAACGGCGCATCGGCGTCGAGCTTTCGCATCAACCGGAATACCGGAAGTACAGGGTTCTGGCGAAACAGATCGTGAAATTCAACAAGCCTCCGTTCACCGTAATCAAAAACGAGAACCGCGACGTACAAACCAACTGGCGCGACCTGCTCGAGCATGTCAAGGCTGAGGGGAAGCGCGACGCTTCAGTGCAACGTTACAAAGGGCTGGGCGAAATGAACGCGGAGCAGTTGGCCGACACGACAATGAACCCGGAGAAGCGGACTCTTTTGACTGTGCGGCTGGAAGATGTGGTCGCGACCGATCTGATCTTCACTACCCTGATGGGCGAAGATGTCGAGAGCCGGCGCCGGTTCATCGAGGAGAACGCGCTCGACGTCAAAAATCTGGACGTGTAGCGTCGTGCTATCAATAATTAAACGACTGGAAGCGTAAAGGAACCCCCCGTGGAATCCGGCAACCGGAAACTGATCCGCCCCTCATTCAACGAATTCAAGGAAAAAGGCGACGCGCCCCGAAAATCCGCACCGGCGCAGAAGCGTCAGGTCCCGCCGGACCAGACGAATGCGGAGAATTTCTATTACGTCAAGCAGATGCAGTCGAAAACGCCGATGGTCATCAAGCTCAAGGATGGCGAAGTGCTGAAAGGCGTCATCGAGTGGTACGACCGGTCGTGTTTGAAGCTGAATCGCGAGGGCGACCCGAACGTGCTGCTCTACAAGAGCAACATCAAATACATGTACAAGGACGAGCAGGCGTAGATACGGCGGGTAACTGTTATCGGCGCCGCTGGGACAGGCGGTAGTCGCGCCGTGCGCCGGCTTCTTCGTAGCGCCGCTTCTCATCTTCGGTTTCCGGGATCACCGGAGGCACAGGAATGCCTTTGCCCGCGGGATTGATGGCGACAAACGTCAGATAAGCCGAGGACACGTGCTGCTGATCGCCACGGACCAGATCCTCCACCCAGACCTTCACGCCAACCTCCATCGAGGTGCGAAAGGCGCGATTCACGCTGGAACGCAAGCGCACGAGCTGGCCGAGCCGGACGGGGTGAATGAAATCCATGTGGTCCACCGAGGCGGTGACGACCACGTTGCGGCAATGTTTCATGGCGGCAATGGCGCCGGCAAGATCAACCAGGTGCATGATTTTGCCGCCGAGAAGATTGCCGAGACCATTGGCATCGTTCGGCAGAGCGAGCTCCGAATACTCGGAGAGCGACTCGGCGACTCGGCGTCCTTCCATGGCCGGCACTTCGCTCAAAACCCGCTCTGCCGGATGTAGGCCCGGGCGCAGGCGCGGGCCTGACGCTGGAGGGGGCTTTCGGTGTCGGCGTCAATCGTCACCGACAGAGTTCCGACAGCCACGGGATGATGATCGCGCTCGCTCGACCAGGCCACGGCAATCACGCCATTACTATTCGACTTGATCAGGAAACGAAAGGCGTCCGCCTCGGCGTGCGCCGCCTGATCGCAGGAGCCGCGCGCATATCCCGCATTACAGCATCGGCGCAGGGTGTCGAACGGAATAGAAGCGCCACGCTGGGCGGAGCATTCGCCGCCGTAGAGATCGCCCAGCGAAGACGATTCGGAGGCGAAGCCTGGCAGCGGCGTTGCGGGCAGGAAGAGCGGACAGGCCATGCGATGGTATGGACGCTATAGTAGCAAGAGCGATGGCGACAAACCGTCTGGAAATATTGCGATCGATGGTGGAGCAGAACCGGCGAATGG
>CAWBIS010000261.1:0-38551 GCA_963788485.1 Terriglobia bacterium | reverse complement strand
GTCGCGTTGCTGCACGCGCAGCTGCGCCAGCCAGCGGATGCCATCGGCCAGCGCGCGATCCCCCGCGAGGCATCGGCGTTCCGCCGCTACGGCCTCCGGAAGAATTGCAGCCGCTGCCGCGGTCTTGTGTTCGAGCAGATAGATCGCGGCCAGGTTCACCTGGGCGCTGGCGATTTCACCACTTCCGGGTGGGAACTGCTTTTCGAAAATCGTCAATGCGCGGACGCCGTCGTCTTCCGCCAGTGCGAATTTTCCCAATGCGGCCTCTACCGCCGAGAGTTCCGCGAGAGCGGTTCCGAACTTTTCATCCGCTTGGAATTGAAGCAGGAAGCGGGCGCGGCGCAGCACCGGCAGAGCGCGATCGTACTTGCCGTTGAAATAGAGCGCAAGCCCGAGATTGGTCTCGTAGATCGCGGTCTGGCGATCGCCTTCACCCGGAGATTCCGTGGCGATGGATACCGCCTGTCGCAAGTCCGTCTCAGCCGAGGCGTGAGAGCCGGAACGAAGCTCGGCCATGCCGAGCGAATTGTATGCCCAGGCCAGTTCGGGCAGATCCGGAGACGAAAGTGCGCGCAATCGCGTAATGGCCTCGTGCAGGAGCGCCGGCGCTTTTGCGTTATCGCCCGACGCACTGTAGAGCCCTCCCAGACGGCTCGATGCGATCGCAGTAAGGCGGGGATTGGTCGAGTCAAGGGTAAGCGCCAGTTCCCGCGCGCGGGTCAGCACGCGTTCGGCGTTCTCAAAACGATGCGCGGCCTGATACAGACGGCCGAGGCTGATGAGCGTGGCGACCTGCTGGCCTATACCCGGATCGCCCGCCTGCTCCCCTGCCGAGAGCGCGCGGAGAAAGTGGGCTTCAGCCCGTTCTGTATGGCCGGATGCATACTCCGCGATCCCGAGCTGTTGCTCGCGCGGCGCGATTGCCGCAGGCGCCTGCCCGAATACAGGCAAGCACAGGACGATCAGGCTGAACACACTGTTTCGCATGGACCCATGCTGATGGGTAAAGTTATCCCCGGTGAATCACTTTGTGGCGAAGGGGTTATTTCAGGTGGCGGAAACGAACCAGCCGGGGGCAGACGGCAATTACCGCCCTTGTCCTTAACTACCGGGGATTCAATTCAATCGATGCGCGCTTCGGGTCGGCTCTTGAAAATCGATGTAGCTCTCGTCAAGGACAAAATCGGTCCTTGGGTGCCGCCGTTCGAACGGTTACTTTTTGGCTTTCTCCAGTTCCACGGCCTTTTCCATGTGCATCAGATCGGGGTTGTTCTCGATGCACTCGTACTCCTCGACGCGCACGTCGATCGGGGCGCGGAAAGTAGCGCCCGTCACGTAAGGTTTTTCCAGCATGACAGGATCTTCGACCGTGGCTTGCCAACTCAGGCTGCCATCCGTGTTCAACGTATAGCGCTCCACCACGTGCATCTTCTCCGAATGGATGGTGCCTGTTCCCGAGATCCACGTCTTATCGTTGAATCCGATCGTATCCACCACCAGCGTGTCGCCTTCCCACCGGCCGACGGCATCGCCCATCCAGGTGGGCGTCAGATCGTCGGGATGCTGCAGTTTATCGTTGATCGGAATTCTCCGCCAGGCGCGAAAAGATTCGTACAGAATTACGATCTCTTTCGGCGTCTCGACGATTTCGAGCGGCATGGGCTCGGTCTGGATACGCGGAACGCCCGGCAGCAGGCATTTGAGCGTCGGATCGTCGAGCGTCGTCAGCGATTTCCTCTTTGCCTCATACTCCGCCTTGTAGACCAGAGGCTCGCGCTTGATCGGGTGCCGATCGATGGGCGGGAGCGGATGAATCGGCGGTGCGCCGGCTTCGCCGTTAATACTGACGCCGCCCGCCTGCCACGTCCCGCTCAGGTCCGGTTTGCCGTCGGCTGTGCGGGGAATCGGATGATGGGCAACAGCCGCGGCCGGACCGCCGCTTCCGGGTCCGGGTCCCTGGCTCTGGGCTGTTCCCGATAAAAGCGCGGCGGCCGCTAAAGCAAGGATGGTTCGCACGGTCTACCGTCCCTCCGGACCCAGAAACTTCTTCGAGCCGTCGGAGAAGGTGATCTCGCGGCCCGCGCCTGTATTCGACCCGTCTTTGGATTTATACGCAGTGATTGTGATTGTGTCGCCTTCCTTGAGCGAGGCCCGCGCAAAGCCCGTCCGCTTGAGGGTGTTCGGAGGATAGCCTTCGAGCGCCCATGTAGTCAATTTGCCGGAAGCGTCCTTCACGTCCACGTAGACGTAGGTGTGGGGATTGGTCCACTCGACCTTCGAGATTACGCCCGTCAGGGTGATCAGGTTATGCGAATCGTACTCGGCCGCGAAGGAATGATGCGCGAGAGCGGGCAGTGCGGCAGCGAGCAGCGCCACACCCGCCAGCGCTGCCAGAAATCCATGCTTCATTGCAATATACTCTCCAGTGATAATCTGTCGGCCATGCTATCGCGCACCCGGCACAGTGTCAAACAGCCAGTATATAAGGGGAGTTCAATGCGATTTCAGTGGGCAATTCTCTTGCTTTCGAGCACTTCGGTCTTGCTTTCGGGCACTTCGGCGATGATGGCCCAACAGCCGGCCGCGCCGCAGAGAGGACCGCAGCAGCCGATGACTTTTTTCGTGACCAGTCAGGGTTCCCGCGATGGCGCTAACCTCGGCGGTCTGGCGGGAGCCGACAGCATTTGCCAGCGACTCGCAACCGCGGCCGGCGCCGGCAATCATACCTGGCACGCCTATCTGAGCACGCAGGCGGCTGACGGCCATCCGGCTGTCAACGCGCGCGACCGCATCGGCCAGGGTCCCTGGTACAACTCGAAGGGCGCTCGCATCGCGAAGGGACTTTCCGATCTGCACGGGGACACTATCGAGGAGGCTCGTATCGGAAGCAGCCTGACGAAGATCACCGCGCTGACCGAGAAGGGCGAAACGATCGCCGGGCCGCCGGACGAAAATCAGCGCCACGATATTCTGACCGGCTCGAAATCGGACGGGACGGCGTTTACGGACGGCGCCGACCACACCTGTCATAACTGGACGAGCGACGGCGAAGGCTCCGCGCAGATCGGTCATCCCGATCACACCGGCGGCCCCAATACTTCGTGGAACTCGGCGCATGCCAGCCGCGCTTGCAGCCAGGAGAGTTTGAAGACAATGGGCGGCGCGGGGTTATTCTATTGCTTCGCCGCGGATACGAAGCAGCCGTAGCGAACGGCTTCGGCGTTCCGCGCGCAAACCGGAACATCTGCAATTCAGGGCTTCGCAACCTCTGCGTAAGCCTTCTCGAGGAATTCGCCGACCTGGGTCTCGGCCGTCAGAGCCGACAGGCAGACCAGTATCCGATCTCTTTCCGCGTCCAGTTCCGGTTTCGAAAGACTGCTGGGGTTCGTGTTCACGGCAAGCAAAGAAAGAGCGGTTACCACGGCGTCTTCCGTGCGCACTTGCAAACGCAGAAATTCATCCTGTAACTGATAGACGCCGGCGAATGTTTTGACCTCGGCGTAGGGCATGAACGCCAGTGCGCCTGTCGTCTGCGAAGTGGTCCAGCTGGTGTTGCTGAGTTCTGCCAGTCTGAACGAAAGCGGTGGAACCGGTACGTCGCTCTTTCCGCGCGCAAGCACCGCCTGAACGGCGTCAAGGACCGTCATCTGGTTCTTGCGAATTTCGGGGACCGCACTCAAGAGCGTCTGGAGGTCTTTCTCGTTGGCCCGAATCTCGCTCATAACGTTGGTCCTGGCTTCGTTCGCCAGCTCCCGGTGGCGGTGCCATTCCAGCAGTCCCTCAAGCGAGAGCGCAATGAGAATTCCTACCGTCACGATCAAAAGATGCGTGAAGAAATCTTTAATCGATTCGACGGGGCCTGAGGGAGGGTGAATGTCCATAGGAACGAGGTTACCTCCCCGCGTTTCCCGAACGGCTCGTCCGGGTCTGACGACGAGCGCTGCGCCGAATTCACGGCTCAATTTATAGCTTCGAGCCGCCAGCCAGTCATCAAAACGCTGGTCCGGCAGGCTCCGGATCGACATTGCCTGGCGCGACGCGCAAGGCACCCGCAGCCTGCTTCCTGAAGGCCGTTGGCGTCGCGCTCTGTCGGAGCCCCTGTCGGAGCCCCTTCCGGCCCTTTGACATTTGTGATAAAAATGGATCGGTCGCCCATCGGAATCTCTGTAAATCTTTGATCGAGCGTAGATTGCCACCCATGAAGCGTTTCCTTTCCGCGAGTGCTGTTGTGGTGGCGATCGCGCTTCTCCCGATCCCCGGAGACAGAGTCCTGGCCGAACCCGCGCCGGGCCCGCATCGCGCCATGGTGACCACCTACTGCGTCACCTGCCACAACGCGCGGCTCAAGACCGGCGGCCTCGCGCTGGACGGACTCGACCTGACAACTCCGGCGAATGATGCGCAGATCTGGGAAAAGGCCCTGCGCAAGTTGCGCGGACATCAGATGCCGCCGCCCGGCAGTCCGCAACCGCCGCAGAAGGAAGTGGATTCGTTTGTCGTGTGGATGGAGAACACGCTGGATACGCACGTCAGGAATCCGACGGCTGGCTACGTGCCGATCCAGCGCCTGAACCGTACCGAGTACGCCGCGACAGTGAAGGCGCTCGTGGGCGTGGAAGTGAATGCGAAGGAAGTGCTGCCGCAGGACATCCAGGTCGAGGGATTCGACAATATCGCGGCTGCCTTGACCGTGTCTCCCGCGTTCCTCGATCAGTACGTGACCGCGGCGCGGCACGTGGCGCGGCTCGCGGTCGGCAGCCCCAACCCGCATGTTTCGAGTGTGAAGTACGCAATCGAAGCCAACCAGAATCCCGAGGAGCCACTTCCTCCCGGCACACGGGGCGGCATCAGATTCAAACACAACTTCCCCGCGGACGGCGAGTATCGCATCACTATTAACGACCTTGCGGTAGGCCCGTACACCGCGGCTCTGGAGAACGCGAGCACGCTCGTCATCACGATCGATGGCCGTATCGCGTTTCGCAAACCGATCGGCGGGCCGCAGGATCAGGCTCTCGACGATCGCCAGGCGGGCACCGGACGCGCTCAGATCATGCAGCGCTTTGCGAAGATTCCCGTCCAGGTCGAAGCCGGAGTCCGCGACGTGGTCGTGGCATTCATCGACCGTTCCCACGTGGAGTCGGACGAGAATTACGAAAAGCCCGAAGGCTACAACGGCTTGACGGGCAGCCAGGCGCCGCTCGATCGCATCGCGCATCTTCGCGACGGCGTGGAGGTAGCCGGTCCATTCAATCCACGAGGCATTTCGCGAACACCCAGCCGAGCCCTCATCTTCGTTTGCGATCCCAAAACGCACGACCAGGAACTCCCCTGCGCCAGAAAGATCACGGAAACCCTGGCGAGACGCGCATTCCGCCGGCCGGTCACAGCCGAAGACATGAAGCGCCTCATGCCGTTCTACGAAGCGGGGCGCCGGGACAGCGGCACATTCGACCAGGGCGTCGAGCAGGTGGTGGCCGCGGTTCTCGTCAGTCCGCAGTTCCTGTATCGCGCGATAAAAGGACCCAACGGCACCGCACCCGACGCTGAATTCGCTCTCACCGATCTCGAACTCGCGTCCCGCCTTTCGTTCTTCCTGTGGAACACCGGCCCTGACGAGGAACTGCTGACCCTCGCCGCGGCGAACGGATTGACGCGACCCGGGGTGTTGGATAAACAGGTGAAGCGTATGCTGGCGGATCCTGGAGCTTCCAGCCTTGTCACCAGTTTCGCCATGAAATGGCTGAACCTGACCAATCTCGAACAGGTGATCCCGGACCCGGTCTTGTTCCCCGGATTTGACGAGCAATTGCGGCGGGATTTCTCAACGGAAGCGCAGGATTTCATCGCCGGCATCTTTTCGAACGACCGGAGCGTTCTGGAACTTCTGACCGCCGACTATACGTTCCTGAACGATCGGCTGGCGCGGCATTACGGTATTTCCGGAGTGACAGGAACTCAATTCCGTAAGGTCACGCTTTCCGCCCAGGACGCGGAAAAAGCCCGTTGGGGCCTGCTGGGCAAGGGCGCGATGCTGCTGCGGACTTCCTACGGCGACCGCACTTCGCCGGTGCTGCGGGGAGCGTGGGTCCTCGATAAGCTGAACGGCACCCCGCCGACGCCCCCGCCGCCGGATACCGCGACGGACCTCTCACAAAAGGCCGGCGAGCAGCCGAAGACGGTCCGCGCCAGGCTCGAACAGCATCGCGCCAGGGCGAGTTGCAGGATGTGCCATGGTGTGATCGATCCGACCGGCCTGGCATTGGAGAATTTCGACGCGATCGGGCAATGGCGGACGACTGATACCCAGGCGAACGCGCCGATCGATGCGAGCACGGTGCTGCCGAGCGGAATCCCGATCAATGGTGTCGTGGAACTGAGGGAGCAACTGGTCAACCACCCCGAGACATTCGCGCGGACTGTGACGGAGCGATTGATGATGTACGGCGTCAACCGCCAGCTGGAATATTTCGATATGCCTCAGGTTCGTGCGATCGTGCGTGGGGCGGCGAAAGATAATTACAAGCTTTCTTCGCTCGTGCTGGGAATAGTCAACAGCGACGCTTTCCGCAGGCAAGGTACAGCCACCAGGAAAGTGCGGTAGGAGAGAAACATGTTCATCACAAAGAAGCACATCAATCGCAGGGCGGTACTGAAGGCTGCCGGGGTGACTTTGGGACTGCCGTTTCTGGATGCGATGGTGCCTGCATCCACAGCTCTCGCCCAGACCGCCGCCGTGCCGAGGCTGCGGACTGGCTTCTTTTACCTGCCTCACGGGGCGATTATGGCCAACACGAAGTAT
This sequence comes from Terriglobia bacterium, assembly GCA_963788485.1. Lineage (GTDB taxonomy): Bacteria > Acidobacteriota > Terriglobia > Bryobacterales > Bryobacteraceae > BOG-234. The sequence continues at coordinate 31,749 of CAWBIS010000261.1, read as the reverse complement.
GGCGCGGCCATGGACAGGTGGACGCCGTCCGGCGCCGGCGAGGGGTTCAAGCTCAGCCCGATCCTGGCCTCGCTCGATCCTTACAAGAAGTACGTTTCGTCTTTCGGCAATCTGGAGAATGCCGCCACCGCGGGCTCGGTTCACGCATTCACTCCGGCCACATGGCTCAGCGCTACCCGCCCGGACATCGGCAGCGCTCGCGCGCATATGAGTACGACTCTGGACCAGGTGATCGCAAAAATAATAGGCCAGGACACGCCGCTGCCATCGCTCGAAGTCGCCTCTGAAACCATCGTTCAGTCGGCGGCGGGTGGAGGCGGCAATTATTCGACTTTGTCTTTCCGCGACGCGGAATCGCCCCTGCCGATGGAGCCCAATCCGCGAAAGGTTTTCCTGCAGTTATTCGGCGAGGGCGACACACCGCAGGAGCGCGCATCCATCAGCCATGAGACGAGCAGCCTCCTCGATCTGATCATGGATGGCACAAAGAGCCTGCAACGCGACCTCGGAAGCGGCGACAAAGCGGTTCTCGACAGGTATCTCGAAAGCGTCCGAGAGATCGAGCGCCGTACGCAGAAGGCGGGAGCCAAAGATCTTTCAGGAGTAGCCATTCCGGAGGCTCCGGCCGGAGAACTCGATTCCTTCCCCGAACAGGTGAAGCTGATGTTCGACCTCCTCGCGCTGGCTTATCAGGCCGACCTCACGCGTGTAGCTTCCTACATCATGGTCGCGGAAGGTACGAACCGGACTTACAACCACATCGGCGTCCCGGATTCGTTTCACCCGGTATCGCACCATGCCAACGATATCGACAGAATCAACAAGCTGGTCAAGATCCAGACATGGCACGCGGAAAAGTTCGCGGAATTCCTTGCCAAACTGGCCGGAACTCCGGATGGTCAGGGAACACTTCTCGATCACGCGATTTTCATGTACGGATCGAACATGAGCAACAGCGATCTGCACAACAACTATCCGGAGCCGAATATCCTGGTCGGAGGTGGCGCCGGCAAAATGAAACTCGGCGGCCAACACATCGTGTTGCCGGAGCGTACCCCGATCGCGAACCTCCACCTGACCCTGCTGCAGAAAATCGGCGTGGAACGCGATAAATTCGGCGACAGCACCGGCACCATCGCGGGTGTCTGAATCTGATCCTGGCTACTTCTTCGGTGCGTAAGGCCCGACTTCCGGCTTCGCTTGCGTATCCTTCAGAGGTCCAAGCTCCGCCGCCACACCGCGCGCGATTGCCGCGGTTTCGCTGCCATTCTGGAAACAGGTGAAATCGGGCCGGTCGCGCCAGGCGAACGGGCCGCACAACCGCTTGCCCGCCGACAGCGCGGCATCGTGCACCGCGTTGATCAAGCGCTCGTAATCCGGCGTGCCCTGCTTATAGCCGGAGAAATTGCCCAGATCTCCGCTGGCCGCGAAAATCGCGCTGACGCCCGGGAGCGAGGCTATCTCGGGCGCTGCCAGCACGCCGTCGAGCGTCTCGATCATCTCGATCAGCACTACGTTCTGGTTGATCGTGTTGCGATACCCGCCCGGGACGCTGCCCCACATATCCGGATCGAAGGCCTGGCCGCCGCCCAGGCTGCGCTTGCCCATTGGCGGGAAGAAGGCCCAGTCCCTCGCGGCTTTGCCCTCTTCCAGAGAACGCACTGTGGGCACCACAATCACCAGAGCGCCCAGGTCCATTGCGTGCTGGATTTCGCGTTCATCGGTGTAGGCCACGCGCACGCCCGGCACTGCTTTGGCGTGTGGACACGCCTTCCACATGCGGCCGACCGCCTCCCAGTCGCGCGAATCGTGCTGCATCTCGGTCCAGATGAAATCGTACCCGGCGTTGGCCATGGCGCAATAAGTTTCCGGACTGTCGGAACTGAAGACCGTGCCGCCGGTCACTTTCTCGCCCCGCATCATTTTCAGCTTCACCGGATTCCAGATCTTGTTCGCGTCCGGCGGCGGATTGTATGCCGGGCCGTACTTCCATGTGGCCGGATCGATCTTCCCCGCATTGACCGCGCCGGGAAGCGCTTTGTTGAGGGCGCCGCTGTCCTTACCCGCCGGAGCGGCTAGCGGGAACTTCAACTTGCCCGCGTCGGGGTTGTTCGCATACGGATCGGCCGTGGACGGAGGCGTCTGGCCCAACACAGGCAGCGCAGCCGCCATCATCATCAATACAAATCGGCGATACATGTTCAACTCCTGTTTATGCTATTTGGCGCGCCCTTTGTAGCCCTGCGCGATCATCGGGATCTTCATGATCCAGTCGTGCTGTTGCGCCGCGTCCCAGCCCACGATATACAGCGTCTTCTTGTCCGGGCCGCTGAAGGCTGCACTGATCACATCGCGCGGCGTCGGGATGATGCCGAGATACTTGCCATCGGGGCCGATGACCTGTATCCCGGGAGCGCTGGTGCTGACGTAGATACGTCCCATGGAGTCGATCGTGCTGCCGTCGCCGGCCCCACCGCCCTCCAACTTGGCGAAATCGCGCTGATTGGTGAGCGAGCCATCCTTCTGCACGTCGAACGCGACAAGCACCGGCCCGTTGGTCACGTAAAGCGTTTTCTCATCGGCGCTCAGGATAATCCCGTTGGAGCCACGAACGTCGCCGTATTTCGTGACGACGCCCTTGGGGCTGGCGTAAAAGACGCCGCCCATCGAGAAATACGCCCCACCCTTGCTGTCGGCGGTGAGATCGTTGAGAACGCCGCCGATGCAGTCGAAAGAGTCGCCGTTATATTTATCGGCTAGTGTCTGGCGCTTCGGTTCCAGTTCCAGAATCGAGGCCCTTACTCCGCGCTGATTGACGAACAGCGCGCCTTTCTTGTTCATCGAGACCGCGCCGCTCGTGTTAAGGCCCGAATAAGCGATCGAGGCCTTTCCATCCTTGTCGAGCTTCACAATGTTGCCATTGTTGTTCTGCGCGATCAGAATGCCGCCATCCTTCGTGCCGATGATGCCGTCGGAGTTATTGCCGGAAGCCTCCCAGACTACCGTCCATTTTTGCCCCGCGGCGATGACGCCGGGAATCTCCATGACGGTGTAGTCTTTGGGACCTGTCTCAGCGGGACCTCTGCCGCGGCCCGCACCCCGTCCACCACCGCGCGCGCCGCCTCGCGCCGGGGGCGGGGTCTTGCATGTAGCCAGTACCTCGGGCTCTTTGGGGTCCTGCGGGGCCTGTACATCCGGTGGCTGTTTGTTCACTGCAGGGTCGGGCGCCTGGCTCAATACAATCGTCGCGCCGACCACGCCCAGCGCCATCGCCGCAAGTACTGCCGTCAATTTCATAAACCCTCCAGGTTTTCCGCGTTCCAGAATATCAATACGCTACGCCGTTGTTTGAGCCCCTTCCATAAACCATCGCATGGCCTCGGCCGCGACATCCGGAGGCAGCGTGTGTTTGCCTTCGAACTCGCGATAGGTAACCCGGTAGCCGTCCGCTTTCAGTTGCGGCACGATCCGGCGGCTGCATTCGTCGATGGGAAGCACCTGATCGATGGTTCCGTGTGAGATAAAGACCGGAGGCTTGCCCTCGCGTTTTCCCGGCACTATGAAACCGGGAGAGAACCCGAAGACGGCGGCGAAGAGGTCGCCATTCGCAAGGCCGATCGAGAGCGAGTAAGAAGCTCCGTCGGAGAAACCCGCCATGGCGATGCGCGCCGGATCGACACCGTGCAACTCAAACGTCCGCGCCAGCGAACGATTGATGAAGTCGACATCCGCACCCCACGCGCGGTTTTCGATCACATCCCAGGTCGTGCCGGCGGATGCCGGCGCGAGCAGCAGGAATCCATGCTCATCCGCGAGCGAGCGAAGCAGGTCGATACCGCGGTCCGCATTGCGCGTGGCGCCATGCAGTGAAACTACCAGCGGCGCCGCTTCCCACTTCGCCGAGGATTCCGGAATATATAAAAGCGCATCGCGGTCGTCGCGCAGCATGAGCCGGTGAAGACCGGGAGTCGCTCGACTCTGCGGCCGCGCCGCGCCGGCCCTCGCTGCCAGCGATTGAGCGCGCAGCGCAGGCGCGAATTTCGATACTGCCAGGCCGCCGGCAATCGCCGGGATGGCACTGTTGAATATTCGCCGCGTCATGGATGGCCGCCTCCGGCAAATAATTATGTCAGAGCCCGCGCCGGAAATGCGCCCGAGCACAAAAGAGAGGGGCGCGGATTCGGTTTGAATCCGCGCCCCTCTGCCGTTCGCCGAAACCGGTTAGTTGGCGGCAGGCTTGACGGTGACCTCGTATGCGGCGGTCGTTTTATCGGCAAAGGTTACGAGCAGCGTGTGTCCGCCCGCGACCTTCGCGATAGTGTCCGGAAGGTTGATGGTTAAAGTCGGTGCGGTATCTGTCGACAACATGAACTTGAGCGGCTGCTTGCCGTCCTCTATGTCGACGACCTGATCCAGCAAGGTGCCTTTGATCGTGATCTGCGCCGTGCCGAATTCCAGGGGATCGTGTTTATCCAGCGCGGGTTTGGGAGTGGGCGCGTCGATCTTCGGCACATCCACCGCCACGACGGGGTAGTTCTTATCGCATTGCTGAAAGGAGATCGGTTGAATCGCAGTCTCCAGGGACTCCCCACCCTGCGCCGCGGCAGATGGCGGGACCGGTGCGTTTTGGGCTCCTCTGCAGACGAGAATCTGCTTCAGCCCATCGGTCGGGTCGATCGGCGCGGGAGAGTCAGGTGGCTGGTCGCCCTTCTTTGCCGTTGTCGGCTTCGCCGCCAGCTTCTTCGGTGGATCGGGTTTCGGGATGGTCACAGTCGCGAAACTGTTACCGGCCGGCTCGGCTTCGCATCCGCTGCAGGCCGGAAACACCAGTTGCAGTCCGTTCAGGCCGCTGCCGCTCAGGCCCAGTTGAAGGCCTTTCTGGGTCGAGATGATGTTGACCTTCGAAACGACCGGCGTACTTTTCGTGAAGTTGTCCTGTGAAATGGCGTAATAGTCGCGGTAGAACGAATCTCGCCACAGCAGTTTCCTGACCTGAATGGTGGGAGAGTTGCGGAGCAGATCCGTCGGCGCGAGGAGCGTCATCGAGGTAGCGCTCTGCGTGAGAAAACGCGCATCGCTGAGACCGAAGACCTTGTCCCCGATCACCACAACCCACGGGTAGAATGCGGGGTCGGTCGAAAGTGCGATTCCATCGTCCGGAGGTGTGAAATTGATAGCCACCTGACTGAGTGAATCGGAGTAAGGCTGAATGTCGACTTTGTCAATGTGAAGCCGGATTGTCGGTAGTTTCGACTCCTGTTCCACCACTTCCGCTTCACGGTTATCGCGCCCGACAATATAGGCCCGATCGGCGCCAGCCAAAGCTTTGGCGGCTACCGTAAACGTAAGAGCGTCGTGGGTAGCCGTGATCGTCGATGGATTGAGGAACGCATTCCCGATGCGAACGGTGGTCCCCGGAAGAAAAGTACCGCCGACCTGCACATGAACGTTGCCCTGTCCAACGTCCGTCACCAGGACGTTTTGGGGAGACTGGGTAGTCGTGTAATAGTTGACCGGATAGCAAGTCGGGCCGGAGGCATCGAGTTGGTCCCCGACATAGTTGCCCTTCTTGTCTCCTTTAAGCCATCGGACGGTTACGCAGGCGTCACCGAGTTTTTGACTCGGCAGGGTATTCAGCACCTCTTGCGGAACGGAAATCTGCACGAAATTGATGGAACTGCCGGGCCGGACGAAAGCCTTCCCCAGCACCGGATTGATCTGCCACTTGAAAGCGGTCGGCGTAGACGCTCCCCCGCATTTGCCTGCGGCATCCAGCAGAGCCACCGTCTCCTGCTGCTCCACCAGATAGTAGGTCTTGTGAGACCAGAGAAACGATCCTCCGATGTTCGCGACGCCGCCGAGGATGCCGCTGATGCTGCCGAGGAACGACCTGTCCACCAGGCTCGCCACGTTGTAGCTTCTATCGCGGGGCAGGAGTGTGACGATGTCCGCCGGCTCCTGCAGCGAATTCGCGCAGAACGAGACTTCGATCTCGGCCGTTGCGTTCTGTAGATTGCGATCCGCCGGATTGGGAGGCGCAATCGTGATCGGGAAACCAATAGTGAATGTCGTCTTCGGCTTCCCGTCAGTCTGGAGGCGGTCGCTCAAAGCCCCGTCCAGCAGCAGCTGCGTGTTCATGATCTCGTACGAAAGCTGGAGCGACTCGTTATAGGCGCCAAGCGACGACTGACCGGTTGTCGGCGGGGTCAGCGTTGGCGCAGCCGGCGTGGGAGCGGTCGGGATCAGGGAACTGGTTGTGGTCGTCGTTCCCGGAGTTGTGGCCGTCGCCACGCCGGTTGGCAAAGTACCCGCAGGGGTGAACACATATCCTGGCGGATATGAGAAAGCAGGCACGCCCGGAGCCAGAGAGAACGTGGAGGTAGAGGGCGTGGCCGGCCCCGAGGCTGACAGCGCCACGCTCGACTGGCGCAGGTCGAATCCCTGAGCCTGACCGATGTGGCTCAGCAGTGTGGCCTGATCCACGCCATTCACCGAAGCCAGCTGATTCTGCAGTCCGGCCAGAAGGTTCTGCAGATACAAGTCGTCGTACACTTTCGGTGGACCTACAACCAGCATCCGGCTGCTTACCGCCGGTGGCTGCGGGGCTGCCCGAATCGCGCGATCCCTGCCCGGTTCATACGGCATGACGAGGAACGAATCGGGTCCCAGAGGTCTCCAGTATGCGTTCGTTTGCGCCGCAGCGGCGTCGAGTGCAGCCGCCACATTCGGCGCGTGAATGGACACGGAAACCAGCGCGCCGGCCTGCACCTGATCGAAGGCGGGATCGAAAGTGACTTTCAATCCGGCAAGTCTGGCAATGACGGAAAAGACGGTCTGGGCCGGCTGGTTGTTCATTTTGAGATCGATTGGCTGAGTGTTCGAGAACGCTGTGGCCGCAAGCGGATGCGTCGAGTCCTGAGCGCCGGCCTGTGCCGCCAGCGCGCCCAGCATTACCGCCACCAGAGCGGACTTTGTTTTGGTGGTCATAATCACTCCTCGCTCCCATTTGCGTTCTGGAAAAGAAAAAGAACCGGGGCTTGCTGACCGTTGACGTCAACAAACCTGATCAGTCCCGAGAGATCGGCCGGGTCGCCCTGCTGGACGCCGCTGGACCTCAGCCGGATCGCTGTATTCTTTGCCGCTCCGTCATCGAAGATCCCGGTGAACGGGTCGTCGTCCTGAAGAAGAGCGGGATTGGCGCCGTTTCGTATGAGAAACGCGCGCGGATCCGCAAATCCGAACGTTCCCTGAAAATGCTCTGCAACTGGCATTGTTATTCTCCATTTCGAACTCCCTGTTCGGGGAGTCAACTGGAGTTGCGCAAGGAGGCGCCGGAAGGGGACACCAAACTTCCGGTGCTAATGCGTCATCGAATAGGTAATGTAATTCACCGCGATACGAAAGCTCAGCGCCGAAAACTTCTCGTCATACTGAGGATCGTCGGCCCACTCCCAGGAATCGCCCATATCCATGTTGTGGCAGATGGCCACCACCAGACGCCCTTTGCCGTCGTAGATGCCTTTCCACTCGGCCTTGAAGCCATCCACCTCATAAAGCCTGTGGCTGCGCAGATACTGCGCGCCGGGGATCTGGTATCGCTGGTCCACATCGTAGATGACGTGGAAAATCGAGTCCCGGTCCGGAATGTCCACGATATCGCGATCGGGAAACACGCGCCGCATGCTTCTGACGAAGACCGCCCATTCCGCCGTGCCATGGAAATCGTCGCACATGAAAAACCCGCCCCGATCGAGATACTCCCGCATCTTTTTTACCTGCTGATCCGTCAGGTCCCATTGCCCGACTTCGACCGCGTAGAGCCAGGGATAGTTGTAGACGTCGGTATCATCGTCGAGGTCGACCGGTTGCTCGACCGAACGAACATCGATGCGCGACAAACGCCGCACGGCCACCGCCAGATGCCTGTCGGCACGCGGATAGTCGGTGGTCCATGCGGACCGCCCTTCTTTCCAGTTGCCGTAACGGCGCCGGTAATTGTATCGATAGCCGGGGATCGGTTCCTGCACCGCGAACGGTGGATACATCAGCCGCGCAAAGACCCATTCCGCCGGCTGCCGGTAATCGGGCGGCAGCTGAAACTGCTCGTACTCCACGCCGGGGTATTCACGGAACGGGCGTAACTGGGCAAATGCAGCGCCAATCGCCGCGAGGCAGAAACACGCTGAAGTAAAGGGCGCGCGCAAACCCATAGACCCTCGGCCCGGTTTTCAGGTTATCATGCATAACCGCCGTTGGACTCCGCACGTAAACGCGGCTGTTTGAAACCCTTCCACAAGGTTCCTGAGAGGCGGAAATGCGAGGCTGTCGCCAAAAGACGCCGGGCCGGGCGGGCCCCCCGACTCATCCGTGTGGCTCATTGTCACGTCATTTCGCCTGTGGATGCAGGATCAATTTCTGCACCCGCCAGTTGGCTGTTTCCGCGGCATACACGACATTTTCCGAAGGGCATGCGAGTTGGTGGATTCCCGAAAACTGCCCGAGCAAGCGGCCGGACTTGCCGATGATCCCCAGCACCTCGCCATCGAGCGACACTTTGAATAATCTTCCGGGGAAAGTGCTCTCGCCGATGTAAAGCACCTGGTTCGGACCGGGAGTGATGCAGATCGAATTGGGCGCGCCGATCACCGCGGCCAGACGTTCGCCAGTCGGTGTATTGCCATAGACCGGATGCGATGCCGGGTCTGGAGGAATGTTGATCGAGAACATGCGCAGAAACGTGCCTTCGGTATCGAATACCTGAATGCGCCGATTGGTCCGGTCGCCCACATAGAGGTTGTTGTTGCGATCCGCCACGATGGCATGCGGGATGCGAAACTGACCCGGACGCCCGCCCTTCTCGCCCCACGACTTGACCCATTCGCCGTTTTTGTCGTACTTTGCGACGCGCGAATTGATGTAGCCATCGGTTATATAGATGTTGCCGTCGGAATCCCAGGTCACGTCGGTGGGCTGGCGAAACAGGCCATCGACAGGCGGCAGCGGAGGATCGGGATGCGCCCACGGCTTCGCGCCTTCATCCGCCGCCTCGGTGCGCCGTCCGAACACCATAACGACCCGCCCTTCCGGGTTGAACCGGATCACCATATCCGAGCCCTTGTCGATCGCCCAGATGTTGTCGTCTTTGTCGACGCGAACCGTGTGCGCTTCCGACCACGCGTAAAGACCCTTCCCGATTTCGCGCACGAACCGGCCTTCCGCGTCAAACTCGAGTAACTGCGCCGCGGCCGCGCCATAGGCGGGGCCGGTCGCGCTGTTCGAGCGGGTGAACACGAACACGTGTCCCTGCGAATTGACTGCCACTCCGGGAACCTCGCCGAAATTCATCCCAGGCGGAAGCTTCAGGAAGTCGGGAACGGATTCGAAGGGAATTTGAGGTACGGATTCCTGCGCCGGCAGGATAGCAGCGAGAAGCAGAAGCAGGAGCGTTGCGAGGAGGTTCGTCTTCATCGGAAGCATCCAATCGTAGATAGTATTTTCGAGAGGCGATTCTCCGAATGAAGACGATGATATCCCTCATGGCGTGCACGCTGCTCGCGCAGCAGACGCCGCCCGGGCCGAACGTCGAGCAGGCGGAACGCGAAGGCGCGCTGCTCAACGCGCCGCAATGCCTTCCAATCCGGAAATCAGCCGGTAGCGATCCTCGATAACTTCCCGATATCTTCCCGATAACTTCCCGCTTGACATTCCCGGCGAAATAGTACTAATTAATTAGTATGCGACCGCGAAGCACGTCCCTCACCGGCCAGGAACTCGAAATCATGAAAATCGTCTGGGAGCGCGAAAGCGCCACGGTGCGCGACGTCTACGAAACGCTCCTCGAAAAACGCAAAGTGGCCTACACCACTGTAATGACCATGCTGCAGATCCTCGAGCGCAAGAAATATCTCAAACGCACCAAAGCCGACCGCGCGTGGCTTTACACGCCCGCCCAGCCGAAGGGCAAAGTAATCGGCGCCATGGTCCGCGAATTCGTGAACCGCGTCTTCAACGGATCGGCCGAGCCCCTCCTCGTACACCTGGTCGAGGAACACAATCTCACCCGCGAAGACCTCCAAGAGATCGCCCGTATGCGGAGGAAATCATGACCGCTTCGCTGTTGCTCAACGATATTCTGCTCTGGTGCGCCCAGATGGCGCTGTTTATCGGAATCGCGGCGCTCCTGCCGCCGCTCCTCGCGCTGAAAATCCCCAAAGCCAGGCTCGCGTTCTGGCAACTCGTGCTGCTGACCTCTTTGATCCTGCCCGCCATCCGTCCATGGAAGCGGGACCTGGTCGACGGCGCCGTTACCGTCTCGACCGCGATCGTTGCGACCGCGCCCACGCCGGCCACGAGGAGCTTCTTCCCGTTCTCCATACCCGTGCTTTTGCTCCTCGTTGCAGTTGCGGGAATCCTCGTCCGGCTCGGTTTGCTGCTCGCCGGCGCTTTGCGCCTCCGCCGCTACCGGCTCGATTCGAAACCACTCTCGCCCCCTTCGCCGTGGGGAGTCGAAGCCGACCTCCGCATCGCCGAAGGAATTGTCAGCCCGGTGACCTTCGGGTTCCGCAAACCGCTTGTACTGCTGCCGCCCGGGTTCCTCTCGCTTGCTGAAGGGATGCAGGATGCAATACTCTGCCACGAGATTCTGCATGTCCGCCGTCACGATTGGGTTCTCACGGTCGGCGGGGAATTCATCCGGGCCCTGTTCTGGTTCCATCCTGCGATCTGGTGGCTGCTCCGGGAAATCCAACTGGCCCGCGAGCAGGCGGTCGATCGTGAAGTCGTGGAAATGACCAGGTCTCGCGATCAGTACATCGACGCTCTGCTGGTCATCGCCGGCGCGCCTCAAAGCGATCTCGCCCCGGCGCCCCCGTTCCTGCGCAAACGACATCTGAAGCAACGAGTCGCTTCCATCCTGAAGGAGGTTCGCATGTCAACAACCCAAACCGTGTCCGCTTTCGGCGCGAGTCTGACCCTGCTCGCCGCATCCTGCTGGTTCATCACCGGCGCCTTACCGCTGCATGCCGCGCCGCAAATCCCGCCCGACGCAGCCGGCGTTTCGGTGGATACGAGTGGCGCGGATCTGCTGCATCGGGACCCGGTGACATACCCGCGCGAAGCGATCGCAAAGGGCGTCCAGGGCACCGTAGTGGCGAGTTTGAAGCTCGATTCCGCGGGCAACGTAACGGACGCCACCATCGTCAGCGGACCGGAGGAGTTGCGCAAAGCGGTTCTGCAATCGGTTCTCAACTGGCACTTCACGCCCGCCGCCGGTGCCGGAGGCACAAAAGAAGTGACGGCCACCTTCGTCCTGCCCGCAGATGCCGGTCAGACAGTGCAGCCGACGGTACGCGAGCGGGCGCTGGCTGCGAATCGGATCGTGGAAAGCATTCAAATTAACGGTTTGACAGATCAGGCACGGCAGCAGCTTCAGGCTCAATTGCCAGTGCACGAGGGCGACACCCTCACCGCGGATAACTTCGCTCAACTGGTGCGGACGGTTCACGCGTTCGACAGCCACCTGCAGGCAATCAGTATCCCGAACCCAGCTGGAGGTTCAGCCATTGTCATCTCGCTTGGCCGGACCCTTGCGCTTCCAATCACCGTCCACTCGCGGCCTCAGGCCCCTCCGGCAACTGAATCCATACACGTAGGCGGAAATGCCCAGGAGACGAAGTTGATCACGAACGTAACACCGGTCTATCCTCCGCTGGCCAAAGCAGCCCGCGTGCAAGGCACGGTGCGATTTGAGGCCACCATCGGCAAAGACGGAACCGTTCAGAACCTGGAATTGCTGAGCGGACCGCCCCTTCTCGTGCAGGCCGCCACGCAAGCGGTTCAGCAATGGGTCTACGAGCCGACGCTGCTCAACGGAAATCCCGTCGAGGTTGTCACCACGATCGACATCAACTTCACGCTCGCCCAGTAATCGTCTGCTCATCTAAAGCAGAACGCCGGCGAGCTTCTCCTTGATCTGATCCGCGGTGAACGGCTTCCGCACGTATCCGGTAGCGCCGAGCTGCACCGCTTCCATCACTCGCCCCTGGCCGCCCTCGGTGGTGATCATAATGACCGGAACTCCTTTCAGATGATCCATCTCCCGGATTCTGGCCAGCAGTTGCAAGCCATCCATCTGCGGCATGTTGATATCGGACAGGATCAAGCCGAACGTCCGGCCCTTGAGGATCTCAACGGCTTCGGTACCATCGCCGGCCTCTTTGATTTCACCCAGATTCAGATCGGTCTGGCGAAGAACCCGCTGCAGAATTTTCCGGATCGCTGCCGAATCGTCGACGATAAGTACATCCAAGGGCACAGTAGCTGTCACCTGGCTTCCTCCCGTAAAACTATCGGCTGAGCGGCGCCCGAAGTTTAGGAACGGAAAGGGTGCCGTCCTGTTCCGCCAGAACGTAAAAGGGCACTTTCGGGCAGCGCGCATGCTACGCGTTTTGCGCGTGTTCCCGGGCGGCGGAGCGAAGAGGGAACCGGGCGCGGGCGAAAATTTCTCACAAACTAATGCGATCAGCCGATAAGAAAAACAGGCGGAAACACATGGGCCTGACATCGATCGATTCCGTGACATCGATCCCCGCAACTCCTTCGACCCAGGCGGCGATACCTGCCGCGGCAGGTGGATCGCTCAATCGGGCGATCTCGGCGGCGGTCGGGAAGTTGAACGAGGCTGGATACGCGGGGGAAGGCCGGGAGGTCACTTTCTCCATCGATCAGTCCACCAGGAAAACGGTTATCAAGGTGATCGACACCAGCACCAAAGAAGTCATCACCCAGTGGCCGCCCGAATACCTGCTGCAACTCGCAGCCGAGAGAACAAACACCAGGTGATATTCCGGCATCCCCGCCGATAAGGACCGGCATGCCTGCCCGATAAGGATATGATGAACCCCTACTACGAACAGAAGATCCTCAACTCCGAGCCGATTGAACTGGTCAGGCTCGTTTACCAGAGAGCGATCTCATGCGTCAGAGAGTCGCGGGAGCACTTGCAGCATAAGAGAATCAGGGAAAGATCCTCCGCGATCACGCGTGCCTACGCCGCGATCGCCGAGCTCATCGTGTCGTTGCGCCCGGAGGTTGCACCCGAAATGTGCGGCCGTCTTGGCGGCCTTTACGATTACATGCAGCGCCGCCTGCTCGAAGCGAACATTCAACAAAAGGATGAGCCTCTGGCTGAGGTGCTCGGATTGCTGACAACCCTGGCGGAGGCATGGGCTGGTGCGGCGGCGGAATTAGCGCCGAAGAGTGCAGTGAGCCATGAGGCCGCTTCCGGGGCGTGGACTCCGGAAGGGCAGAAGCCAGCCGGGGTCTCGAACTACGCGATGAGCGCCTGAGTCAGGGCGCTTCCGGCTCAGAGTTCGACGGGCGCTCGGCGAGGCCGGATGCAACCACCTTCGCCAAACCGAACCCGCCCGCCGCGGACATCGCTTTGGCCAGTTCTTCCTCTCCGAGGCCCATGGCTGTCGCATCGGCGTCGTCGCCGTCGGTCCCCAGCCAACCGGAGCCTTCCTCACGCACCGAGCGCAGCATCTGGCCGATCAGCAGCGCCTCGAAATCCTTCGCTGATTTATCCGCCTTCTGCGTGGTCGCGCCAGCCTGACTGAAATCCGAGGCTGGCGTCGCGAGTGCGCCCAACGACATTACGGTATTCATCAAATCACCTCCAGCTCCGCATCGAGCGCTCCTGCCGCCCGGAGGTTCTGCAGAATGGCGATAATGTCGCGCGCGGTGGATCCGATCGCTGTCAGCGCTCGCACCAGTTCTTCCACCGTCGCGCCCTCTTTTAAGACCACGTTTTTCGCCGCTTCATTTTTGACCGCTACGGTCTGCTCCGGGACCACCTCGGTTTTTCCCTGCGACATCGGTCCCGGCTGCGAGACCATCAGCCGCGTCTGAATCTCAACGGAAAGGTTGCCATGCAGGATGGCCACCGGTGCGATGCGAACGTCCTTCCCCATCACGATGGTGCCGGTCCGTTCGTTGACGACGATCGTGGCAATGGCATCCACCTCCACCTTCAACTCCTCCACGCCGGCGATAAACTCAGCCATGCGCGGGCGCCATTCCTCGGGGGTGCTGACGTCGACGAGCGCCGGATTGGCGGCCGTCGCAATCTGCTTCCCCTCGCCAAATTGCTTGTTGATTACATCGGCAACGCGGAACGAGGTAGCGAAGTCGGGATTGCGCAGTTGCAAGCGGACATGGAGCGTCGGTTCCACGGATGGCGCGGCCCGCTCGACTGTCGCGCCATTGGGTGACCGTCCAACGGTCGGATGATTAACGGTTTGGCTGACTCCGCCCCGGCCCGCCACAAATCCCCCCGTTACCACCGGCCCTTGAGCCATCGCGTACACCTGCCCGTTTTCGCCGCGCAGGGGCGTCATTACCAGCAGGCCTCCCTGAAGATTCGAAGCGTCGCCGATCGCCGCGGCCGTAAAATCGATCTTGGTACCCGGCTGAGCGAATGGCGGAAGCGTCGCGGTTACCATTACCGCTGCCGTGTTGGCAACCTTGATGGTGGTGGAACTGACCGCGATACCCATCCGTTCCAGCATGTTCGCCAGACTCTGTGTGCTGAATATGGTCTGCTGTTTATCGCCCGTGCGGTTCAAACCCACTACGATTCCGTAGCCGATGAGCTGGTTGTCGCGCACGCCTTCAATCGATATGAGGTCCTTGAGCCGCGTCGCCGCCTGACCGTGCAGCCCCAGGCAGAGACCAAGCAGGGTTGAAAGTAGAATACGCATGGCTAGAACGGAAGCAGTCCCAAAAGGAACCGATAGAGGGCATTCGGGCGGCGAATGGCGTCGCCCACAACGCCTTTTCCATTCAGCTGAATTTCCATGTCCGCGATCTGGGCGGAGCCGATCTGGTTCATCGTCGTCAGATCGGCCGTGCGAATAATGCCGCGGACCGTAATCGCCTGCTGCTCGGAATTCACCTGCAGATCCTTCGATCCCTCGATGTAAAGAAGTCCGCCCGGCAGCACCTTGACCACACGCGCGGTCAGGGTCGCGTCCAGAGTGGCGACGCGTGTCGTAGTGCCCGTGCCGTTCAATTGCTGATTCCCCGATTGATTCAGCAGGTTTGCCAGCGCGCCGGTGGACGATTTAACGCCCATGAGCGACGTAATCGCACTCGACGCGGCCGTCTGCCGCTGGGTCACGCTGGACCCTGTGGATGCGGCGTTAATCGTTTCCGTCACAACGATCGTCACCACATCGTTGACCTGGCTTGCGCGTTCGTCGCGCGCGAGATCCATCAACCGGCCGGAAGGCGACCAGATCGAGCCCGGCGAGCCGTCCGGGATGTCGTCGTCCGAGTTGGCGGCTGCTCCTTTGAGATATTTGTCCAGCATCGAAGGCTCGGGAACCTTTTTCTGTTTCTTCGCATCCGGCGGCGCCGCGGCGTAACCCCACATGCATAAGAAGAGACCGCCGACCAGTATTCGTCTCATAACTTCTGTCCCGCCCCGATATTCAAAACGACCCTGCCACCCGGAGCGATCCTGGCCCGGAATGTTTTGCCGCTGATGGGATTTCGCAGCTCGACGGTGTCGCCCTCGCTGCCGGCGCTTTCGGCCACGGCTTCGAAGCGGAGATGGGCGCGGCCGCATTGCACCTCCACCTCAACCTGATCTCCGCGCCGGACCGCGGGAACTTCGGCCAGTAATGCAACCGGAACGGGCGTCCCGGCTTTCAAGGCGCGCGTGAGCATACGCCCGCTTACGTCTTCGATGCGCGAGGCGGTCTTCTCGCGCTCAATCGGACCAATGCGAGTCTCGACGCGCAACGAGGAGGCATCGACAACGCTGTTCGCGGGCAGATCCGTGGCTGCAACAACCGTGGTGACCCTGGCGGTAATTAAAACACGCGCCCACACCGGCGCCTTGAGCGTTTCGGCATACCGGACGTTTCCCCGCCATAGCTGGGTCCCTGCGGACGTCGGCGTCGCAGGTTCGAGACCGTCCATGGAAAACTCCACCTGTCCGGCAGGCGCCGGATTTTTTTGCAATTCGACGATCTTCAGCTCCGCGCCGGCAGGCAGGGAGCGGCGCATCGCCGCCGCCACGTCCTGCTCCTCGATTGGCCGCATCGGGAGCTCGAAGCAAATATCGGCGGGATCGCGCACGCTGACGCCATTAGCTCGGGCAATACGTTCCAGTTCGGCCGCCGGATAGATCCGCTTTATTCCTGGCGCGGGCGCAAACCCGACCACCAGAGTCGACGGTATGGCTGAGAACTGCGGGTCGGCCAGCGCGAGATCGCGCGCGAGGATCCGGCTCCCGGTCACGGGAAGACAACCGGCGAAAGCGAAGCTCCCAGACAGCAGGCAAAGAAGAAAGCGGGCTGGCATCACCGCTCTCACTTGGTCAGATTGTTGACCTGCGAGTACATGTCGTCGGCGGCCTTCACCACCTTCGAATTCGCCTCGTAGGCGCGTTGGCTGGCGATCAGGTTGATGAACTCATCCACCACGCTGACGTTCGATTGTTCGACGTAGCCCTGCAGAATCGTTCCCGCGCCATCCGTGCTGCCGGGAGGGCCGACCACGGCCGCGCCCGAAGCGTCAGTCGGCATATAATCGCTCTGGCCCATCGAGTTGAGTCCGGCGGGATTCGGAAACAGCGCCAGCGTGATCTGCCCGGCAACCTGAGCCGCCGTTTGGCCCGGAAGCGTGTAACTGACCGTGCCGTCGGCGGCGATATTGATCGCCTGCGCGGCGGAGGGAATCGTGATCTGCGGAATCAGCGGATTGCCGTTGGAGTCGACGATGTTGCCCGAAGCGTCCATTTGGAAATTGCCCGCGCGCGTATAGGCCGTCTCGCCGCTGGGCGTCTTGATCTGAAAGAAGCCGCTGCCCTGAATCACCATGTCGAGCGGATTGGTGGTGCTGGTGAAGGCGCCCTGGGAGAAGATGATTTCGTTCGACGATGTGCGCGTGCCGAGTCCGAGCTGAAGGCCCGACGGCACCACGGTCGTCGCCCCCGACTGCGTGCCCGGCTGAACCATGGTCTGGTACATCAGGTCCTGAAACTGCGCGCGCCGGGCCTTATAGCCCACCGTGTTGGCGTTGGCCAGATTATTGGCGATATTGTCGATGTTCAATTCCTGCGCCGTCATGCCGCTGGCTGCACTGTATAAAGCTCGAATCATTTTTTTCCCTCCGCGATTTTTCCAATCAGGACACAACCCGCGCCACTTCCTGTATGGCGCGCTCATTGAGGTCGTTGGCCAGGCTCATTGCCTTCTGGAGCATTTCAAACTGGCGCATCAACGCGACCAGGCGGACGGAAGACTCGGCGGTCCCCACGTTCGATTGTTCGATCTTGCCCTGCAGTACCACGCCGGTTGCCGGTCTGGCTGCCGCGCCCGAAGCGGGCGAGAAGTAATTCAGACCTTCTTTATCCAGCGCGTTTTGATCGAACGAAGCCAGTTCCAGCTGGCCCACGGTCTGTCCGCCCTGTTGCACGGTGCCATCCGGCAGCACTTCGACCGGAAGATTCTGTTGCAGCAGAATCTGTCCTCCGCCGGCGGCACGGACCGGACTGCCGTCGCTCGTGGTCAGCGCGCCGCCTTGCGAAAGACGAAAGTTGCCATTGCGTGTGTATCGAGTGCCAGCTGCCGTCTGGATGGCGAACATGCCGTCGCCGTCAATGGCGAAATCCAAAGGATTGGATGTCTGTCGCAACACTCCCTGCGCCGGATCCGTCCATTGACGCTCGATGACCGGCATTGTGGAGATGTCCCCGGTCTGCGGATCGGCCGTGGCGTCGTCGCCGATATAGACGCTGTAGAACTCGCGGTCCGCTTTGTAGCCGCCGGTTTCGATATTGGCGAGGTTATTGGCGAGCATTTCGAGCGATTGCATGCGCGCCTGCATGCCGCTCGCCGCCGAAGCTGAGATGGCGTCCATGGTGGTTTCCTTCACCGCTGAGAATGCAGCCATGAGGCCGAAACGAAGAAATCCGATAACTTCTTCAAAAACAGGCCCGGCGCGCCGATATGTCCAACGAGGCCGAGTGCGGATTACGGCAAATTTTTGGCGTATTCGGGAGAATCGGCAAGAACCGGTCGCCCCGCTTTGCGCTAAGGTCTTGATAATCGACACCCGCAATTTGGCGGCAAGCCTGCCATAACAGCGGCGTGAGCATCAGCCTGGCAATCGGGCGCGATTTCGAAGGTGCGCCATCGGTTCCGTTGCACTCGGGTCTCCCGGTGCAGCGCAGCGCGAGCGATTCGGAGCAGGGCGAGACGCCCTCCGAGTTCTCGCAGCTCATTCAGCAGATCGCCGACGAGTCTGCGGGCCAGCGGCAAACAGCGGGACACGGAGTCCCGAGTTCTCAGCCCCGGCCCGCGAGTCCGGTAAAGAATGTTGCAGTTTCAGCGCGGGCTCCAGGAGCCTCGAAGCCGTTGGCCATTGCGCCTCCGGAATTGCCTTCCCCGGCAAAGCAGCCGAAGTCCCCGGCGGTCGTGGTGAAACCGACCGCGCTTCCCGAACCTGCCGCCGACACAACCGTTCGGCCATCGGCCCCAGCGACGCCTCCCGCAAACAATCCGGCAACCAATAATCCAGAAACCAATAACAATTCCGAAACGAATAATGATGCGCGGGTCGCAACTAACCTCGAATCGGCGCCCGCGGCACGGTTTCCGCTGCCAGCTGCAGCGGCAACCGTAACACCAGCGACCGCCCACCCATCGAAGCCCTCGGCGGCCAAAGTTTCTGACAAACCGGCGTCGTCAATTGCCGTCGACAACATCCCGGTCTCAGTTACGCCGCCCGTCCCGATCGAAATACTGCCGGTCAAGGCGCGCGGTGAGGAAGCACAGGAAGAAACGTCCCAACCGCAAATCGACGCCGGCCAGTTGGCCGCGCCGCAAGCGGAAACCATGCCTCACGCTGCCCCGGCTGCGGTCGAGCTGAAGATCAAGACACAGGAACAGGCCGCCGATGCCCCGGCATCCGCGCAAACACAGATCACACCGCCCCAGCCGCGAACCGAGCCGCCGGCGCATGCGCCCGCGACCCCACCCATCTCCTCTTCAACGGAAATTCCCGCCCCCGCGGCGGCAATGCCCGCGCAGTCGAACGCGAGCGTGCTCGCCGCCCCTGCGCCCGCCACTTTGCCCCACGTTCAAAACGCAAGGCCCGAGCAGACGCCGGCCCCGGCCGCTCACTTCGCCGAACCGCTGCCTGACGAGCCAAAGCAGACCCCGCAGGCGATGCGATCCATCTCGATCGAATTCGCGCCGGACGGCGCCCAGGATGTTCGCGTACGCCTGGCTGAACGCGGGGGCGATGTCCACATTTCGCTTCATTCGGCGGATTCCGCATTTGCGGGGCGTCTCGCCGACGGCGTCCACGATCTGGTCGGCACTCTGGCCGGCGCCGGATACGAGGCTGAGGCGTGGACTTCCAGCCAGGGCCGCCAGCATGAGCGCAACGCCGAAGAAGAGTCCAGACGGAATCCGCAGTCTGACAACAAGGAGGCGGCCGAAGACTTCGGCGCCATGATGCAGCAACCCAATCAGGAGATTTCATGAGTCCAACCACCAGTTCCACGGCAACTCCCACGACCAGCGGCTCCACGTCGTCATCGGCATCCGCCGATCCGCTGGCCAGCGAATCGACGTTTCTAACTTTGCTGGTTTCGCAACTGCAGAATCAGGATCCGCTGAATCCTGTCGACAGCACGCAGTTCGTCTCGCAGCTAACGCAGTACAGCCAGCTCGAACAACTAATGGGAATTCATTCCGACACCGACACGCTCGCGGCGGCGGACCAGAACACAACTTCCACTACCACGAGCACTACACCAACCACGGGGGCTTCATAAAATATGTCGTCAATTTCATTCGCGAGTTCACTCTCGGGACTTACCTCTGACGCCACGGCAATCAATGTCGTCAGCGAAAACCTGGCCAACCTGAACACGACCGGCTATAAAGATCTGCAGGTCTCCTTTCAGGATCTGGTCAATCAAAGCCTGTCGGGCTTCAGCAACGCCACCGCGATCAGCGGCTCAACCACGGCGCAGACAAGTGAAAACTTCACTCAGGGGACTCTGACCACCACCGGTGGCGCGTATGACGCCGCGATTCAGGGTGGCGGCTTCTTCGTCGTGAACGATCCGTCCACCGGCCAGCAACTTTTCACCCGCCAGGGCAACTTCCAGGTCAATGCCGAAGGCGACCTGGTGACATCGACCGGCCAGTACGTGCAGGGATGGAATGCCGTCGACGGGACGCTCAGCACCAATGGAATCACCTCGAACCTCGTCGTTCCTACCGGGCTGTCATCGACGCCCGTTCCCACGACGCAATTTTCCGCGGATGTCAATCTCGACGCAAACGCCACCGTGGGCGCGGCGGACGGAACCTTCAGCACACCCATTCAGGTTTATGACGCCCAGGGTAACGCGCACACGCTGACCGTCACGTACACGGAAACGGCGGCCAACACATGGAGCTACAACGTCACCATGCCGGCGGCCGACGGAACCATCACCTCGGGAGCACAGGGGACCCTCACGTTCGACGGCTCCGGAAACCTGCTCACGCCCGCGGCGGGCGCCGGCAGCCTTCCGATAACACTGACCCTGAACGACGGAGCCAGTATCGGCAACCCCGCGGGAACGCTGACCTGGAACCTGTACGATTCCTCCGGCAATCCCACGATTTCGCAAAACGCTCAGGCTTCGCAGACCCTCTCGACATCTCAGGACGGCTCCGCGGCCGGTTCGCTGACCGGCGTGGCCATCGGCAATGACGGCGAACTGGTCGCCAGTTTCTCCAACGGCGCCACGGAAAACGTGGGCCAGATCGCGCTGGCATCGGTCCTCAATCCAGGCACCATGCAGGAAGACGACGGCAATTGCTTCGCTGTCACGGGCCAGACCGCCACGCCGGTCATCGGCGCGCCCTCGACGGGAGCGAGGGGATCGATTTCGGGCGGCGCACTCGAAACCTCGACGGTCGATATCGCCTCCGAGTTCACTAACCTGCTTCAGTATGAGCGCGGCTACCAGGCCAACTCGAAAGCGATCACAACGGAAGACGAGGTCATCCAGGCGACTCTGGCTCTGATTACCGGATAAATGACCCCGCTCGAGGAAGTCGGCCATATCGCCAACGTGCGCATCGAGGTGGAAGTTCAGCTCGATCGCCGATTTTTGAAGCTGGCGGATATTCTGAACCTCGAAGAGGGCAGCATCGTCGAAATGAACCGCTCCGCAGGCGAGAACATCGACATCTTCATTGGCGGAAAACTGGCGGCATTCGGCGAGATTGTCATTATCGAAACCACTATGGGAGTGCGGATCACGGATTTCAACGTCGAGCGCTAGGGGGATTGGCAATCCTCCTGACCCTCGCGGCGGTAACGCTGAAACCTGTAGCGGTTCGCGCTCGCAAAGAAGAAACTATGGATCTGATTCAACCATTAGCGGCGATCGTCTTCGTTGGCGCATTGCTCGGCGGCCTGCTGCTCCTGCTGAAGAAGCGAGGCGCGGCTCCGATACCGGGCCTGCGCCGTCTGGAAGTCATCGAACGCCTGACCCTCAGCCCGCAGCACGCTCTGCATCTCGTGCGCGCGGGAGACCGCTTAGTCCTTATCGCCACGGCGCCATCCTCCTGCCAGGTTCTGGATTACGCTATCGCCGCCGGAGAGCAAGCATGAAGGCCTTACCTTCGCTCCTCCCGGCCGGCCAGAACTCGCTGAGCACGCCCATGCAGATCATCATTCTGATGACGCTGCTCACGCTCCTGCCCGCGATCGTCATGTCGATCACGCCGTTCCTGCGCATCTCGATCGTGCTTCACTTTCTTCGTCAGGCGTTGGGTACGCAGACCGCGCCTTCCAACCAGGTGCTGACGGGCCTGGCGCTTTTTCTGACGCTGGTGACCATTCAGCCCCTCGCGAAAACCATCTACAACGACGCCTGGGAGCCGATGGAAAACAACAGGATCACCCCGGCGCAGGCATGGGATGCCGGCCGCAAGCCCCTGGCGCAATACATGAGCCGCTTTGTGCGCGAGAAGGACGTGAAGCTCTTTCTCGACCTGACCCACTCTCCCGCACCGCGCACGCCCGCCGATCTGGATCTCGAAGTGCTCGCTCCCGCTTACATTCTTTCGGAGATGCGCGCGGGATTTCAGATCGGCGCGGTCATCTTTCTGCCGTTTCTGCTGATCGATATCGTGGTGGCCTCCGTGACGCTTTCGATCGGCATGGTGCAACTCCCGCCGGCCATGGTCTCCGCTCCATTCAAGCTGCTGCTCTTCGTGCTGGTGGATGGATGGAATCTGACGGTTGGCTCGCTCATGAAAGGATTTTTCGCGTGACACCGGACGGCGTGGCGCACATCGTCGGCCAGATGTTTGTCGCCGCTTTCTGGATCAGCGCGCCGCTGCTGGCCATCGGCTTCGCCACCGGGATCGTAATCAGCCTGATTCAGGTTCTCACCTCCATTCAGGACAGCGGATTCAATTCCATCCCGCGCCTGATCGCGTTTCTGGGTGGAAGTCTGCTGATGATGCCCTGGATGGTCCATCGTGCCATGGCTTATGCGACCGACATTCTGGGAAATCTGAGCCGCTATGGGCGTTGAGTGGTTCAGTTACGCGACGCTCTTCGGCTTCCTCTTCGCTTTGGCACGCATATCGGCGGTGTTTGCCTTTATGCCGTTGGCCGTCTTTCCAGCCACGCCGCAGACCGCGAGGATCGTACTTTCACTGGCCCTCACTCTGATGCTCCGCGGCGACTGGAAAGCGCCGGCGGGAATTGAAGCTTCCACCGGTCGTCTCGTCGCCGGTCTGGCCGGAGAAACCGCGCTTGGACTCGCTATCGGCGTCTCGCTCGCAATCGTAATCGAAGTCTTCAAAATGGCGGCGCAGGCGGTTAGTCTGCCCGCGGGACTGGGCTACGCTTCCATGATCGATCCCGGCAGCGGCGCAGACTCCATGGTGCTGCTTGTCATCGCCGAACTGACCGCGGGATTATTCTTTTTCGTTTCCGGCGCCGACCGTCTTTTCATAAAAGCGCTCGCCGAAAGCCTCCGGCTGGTTCCTCCGGAATCGTTCAGCCTGAACCGGGAGTGGGCGCCCGCAATCATTCAATTTGCGGGCTCAATCTTCAGCGTCGGCCTGCGTCTCGCAGCGCCCGTAGTCTCACTTCTGCTGCTCGGAGACGCCTCGCTCGCGGTGCTGAGCCGCACGCAGCCGCAGCTGCACGTAACCCACCTGACGATGCCCGTCAAGCTGGCCGCTACCATGTTGATTCTCTCGGTCGTGCTGGGTCTCGAACCGGGATTGTTCGAGTCGCTCATGACTTCATGGGCGCGGCTGGTGGAAGGCATCCTGCGGAGCGCTCACTGATGCCCGACAATTCGGAAAAAACCGAAAAAGCTACGCCGCAGCGGCTAAAGAAGGCTCGCAAGGAAGGACAATTTCCCGCCGCGCGCGAGTTTGTTTCGGCTATCCAGTTTTACGCCTGCATCGCCCTTGCCGGCGCTTACTTTCCGGGATGGATGCGAAGCGTCCAGACCGCCATGCGAGTAGGACTGCGGCAAGCTTTCCCGGCGGGTGCGAGCCCCGCCGACCTGATGCCGGGCGATTTGATCCTGATGATGCTGCGGCTCTCCAATGCCGTGCTGCGTCCCCTGGCGTTCCTCGGCCTCGCCATGCTGGCGGTCACCATCCTCTTTCAGATGGCATCGACCAATATGGGCTTCAGTTTCGCGCGCCTCGCGCCGAATTTCAATCGCCTGAACGTAGTCCAGAAATTGAAAGACATGCCGGGGAACAATCTCTGGGCATTTTTTCAGGCGCTGGTGATGATGCCCGTGATCTTCTGGCTGACCTGGTCTCTAGTACGCGGCCGCCTGCCGGAACTGATGCACCTGCCGCTGCTGCCGGTCGCGAGCGCGGCGGCGATGGCCGGCATGCTTCTCAAGGACACCCTGAGCAAGTCGGCTTTCGTGCTGACTCTGCTGGGCGTCGTGATGTTGATCCGCGAGCGCGGCCGTTACGGGAAACGCATGCGCATGAGCAAACAGGACATTCGCGAAGAGTCGAAGGAAAACGACGGTAATCCGCAGACGAAGGCGCGTATTCGCCGCATCCAGCGCGATATGCGCCGCCGAAACATGATGAAGGACGTCGCCAAAGCGACGGCCGTTATCGTCAATCCCACTCACTACGCGGTCGCGCTCATGTACGAACAGGGCGTCATGGCCGCGCCGCAGGTCGTCGCCAAAGGCAAGAATTATCTCGCCGCGCGCATCCGTCAGCGGGCGATCGAAAACCAGGTGCCGATTATTGAGAATCCGCCGCTGGCGCAGGCACTGTACAAATCTGTGGACGTCGGCCAGGAGATTCCGGCGCATCTGTATCGCGCGGTCGCCGAGATTCTGGCCTACATCTTCAAACTCATGGCGAGAAAATGACGGCAAACATCGCTCAGCCCCGCGTAGCTCCGGTAGTCGCGGCCAAATCCGGGGGCACGAAGGTCTCCCTGAAGACGCTCAGCGAACTGGCTGTGCCCGCGGCGGTGCTCGCCATCGTGGTGGCGCTGATCGCGCCGATGCCGCGCTTCCTGCTCGATCTGCTGATCGTCACCGACATCATGATGTCCGTGATCGTGCTGATGGTCGCGATGTATATCACCAAACCAGTCGATTTCAACGTCTTCCCCACCATGCTGCTGATGCTGACGTTGTTCCGCCTGGCGCTCAACGTATCGTCTTCCCGCTTGATTCTGCTCAACGGCCACACCGGAGTTTCGGCCGCGGGCGACGTGATCCAGGCTTTCGGCAACTTTGTGGTCGGCGGCAATTACGTCATCGGCGCCGTGATCTTCCTCGTGTTGATTGCAATTCAATATGTCGTCATCAATCACGGCGCGGTGCGCATCTCCGAAGTGACGGCGCGCTTCACGCTCGACTCGCTGCCGGGCAAACAGATGTCGATCGATTCGGACCTGAACGCCGGGCTCATCGACGAAGCCGAGGCCCGCCGCCGCCGCAAACAGCTTGCCAGTGAAGCCGAGTTCTTCGGCGCCATGGATGGCGCCAGCCGTTTCACGCAGCGGGATGCCGTCGCGGGAGTGTTGATCACCGGCATCAACATCGTCGCCGGCCTGCTGATCGGCGTTCTGCAGCACGGCGTCGATATCCTGCGCGCGCTTGAAACCTACACGGTGCTGACCATCGGCGACGGCCTCGTGACCGTCATCCCGGCGCTCATGGTTTCCATCTCGGGCGCCATGATCATTACCCGGGCCAGTTCGGAAAATCGCGTCGGCGTGGAGATTCAGAAGCAGGTTTTCGGCGCGGCCCCGCCGCTGCTCCTGGCCAGCGGCGTACTCGTCGCGCTGGCCGCGTTTCCCGGTTTGCCGAAGATTCCGTTCCTGCTGCTTGGCTGCAGTCTCGGCACCGTCGGCTGGCGCATGAAAGAGCGCGCGGCCAAAGCCCGTCTACCCGTGGCGCAGGGCGGAGCCGCCAAACCGGCGCGCGAGAACCTGGACGATCTGCTGCGCGTCGAGCCGCTCTCGATTGAAGTCGGCGTCGGCCTGATCTCCTTCATCGCCGATGGGGCCAACTCCCCGCTGCTGCGGCGCATCGCCAACATTCGGAAACAGCTTGCCACCGACCTCGGATTCATTATTCCTTCCGTGCGCGTAACGGACAATCTCTCCCTGCGGGCGCGCGAATATTCGATCTGCCTCAAAGGCATTGAAGTCACGCGCTTCGAGCTTCCCCAGGGGAGCGAACTGGCCATCGCACTGACGGCTACCGAGCGTCCACCGGAAGGCCGGCCTGCAAAAGATCCGGCATTCGGCGTGGACGCGTGGTGGATTCCCGCATCCAGCGCGGAAAAGGTGCGAGCCATGGGCTATACGGTGATCGACCCATTGAGCGTGATGAGCACGCATCTTTCGGAATTGATCAAGCGTTTCGCCCACGAATTATTCTCCCGTCAGGAAGCGAAGAAGCTGCTCGACCGTGTCAGCGTGGAGAACGCGAAAGTGGTGGAAGATCTGGTGCCGAAACTGCTGCCTCTCGCGACCGTGCAGCGCGTGGTGCAGAACCTTTTACGCGAGCGCGTTTCCATCCGCGACGCGGTCTCGATCCTCGAAGCGCTGGGCGAAGCCGCACCCGCCACGCGAAATCCGGTGCTCCTGACCGATTATGTTCGCCAGGCCATCCGCCGCGTCGTCGTCAAACCGTATCTCAATGGCAATGGAGATCTACCCGCCCATTTTCTCGAGCCGCAACTGGAGCGATTCGCCGAGGGCGGCGTCGAGCACGGCGAATCCAACAGCACCTTCGCGCTCGCGCCGGTGGCGCTGCGCGATCTGCTGGATCGCCTGAACCGCGGGGTCGGGCCGCTCGAATCGCCCCGGGTGGTGATCACCAGTTCCTCTTGCCGCTACTTTTTGCGGCAGGCGGTCGAATCCGCCATTCCGAATCTGTTTTTCCTGGCGCACAGCGAAATTCCCGCCGGGATCAAAGTCATTTCACAAGGAGTTATTCAGTAGATGCAGACCAAAGTCTATTTTGCCAGCAGCGTTCCCGCAGCGATCGAAGTGGCGAGGCAGGAACTGGGCGAGGACGCCATGCTGGTAGGCTCGAGACCCACGCCGCCCGATATGCGTCAATATGGCCGTATCGAAGTCGCCTTCGCCTGGAATCCGCCGGAGCAGGCACCCGTATCCGAGGAGAATCTCCAGCACAAGCCCCCGGCTTTCCAGATCGATGAAATCCGGCAACAACTGGCGGAACTGAGACTGGCCGTGGGTGGCAAAATTCCCCCCGAGCCGCGTCACGACAACTGGATCGCCGCCAAACTGCTTGACTGCGGTTTCTCTCGCGCCATGGCGCAGGAGATCGCCGCCGGAACCGCCGGGAACATGGCCGATCCGGAAACGGCTGCCGTGGCCGAGTTGACCCGTCGTATTCCGGTTGCCGAACCGACGGAAAGCCGGATGATCGCCGTGGTTGGACCGCCGGGACGCGGCAAGACGACCTCCCTGGTGAAAATCGCCATGAACTCGGGTATATCGAAGCGCATTCCCGTGCGGATCTACACCGCGGGCGCGCACGCCATCGGCGCGCGCGAGCAGATGGCCCGGTTCGCGGCAATTCTGGGAACGCCATGGCAAGCCTGCGAATCGCTCGCCAGCCTCGATCTGGCGTTGAATGGTGATCCGTGGAAGGGCCTGGTCCTCGTCGATACTCCCGGCATAGCCCCGGCCGAGGGGAACGAACTGGCGGAACTGGCGCGGTTTTTTAAGGCGCGGACGCATATAGAGAGGCACCTGGTCCTAAGGGCGGATGCAACTTCCGCCGATATGCTTCATGTGATTTCACGCTTTTCCGTCCTGGCGCCCACGAGACTTCTTTTCACCGGCCTCGATGAAGCGTCGAGCGCGGCCCCGATGATCGAGACGCTGATCCGGAGCGGCATTCCCGCGACATTCGCCGGTACTGGCCAGCAGATACCGGACGACCTGACGGAGCTGATTCCGTCGCGCGCCGTCCGGTCCGTATTCGCCGGCGAAACCGCCGCTTCGGTCGCCGACCGCCCCAGATTCGTTCTGGCGGCGGCTTGAGAGGATACATTGTCGGCAGCGGCCTACTACTATCCGCCCGACACCCTGTCCGAGGAGGAGCGGGAAAGCCTGATCCTCGAACATCTCCCACAGGTGCGTCTGGTAGCGCGCAAGATCCACGAGCGGGTGCCCGATTCGGTCTGTTTCGACGACCTGCTCTCCGCCGGAGTGATCGGGCTGATCCAGGCCATCGATCATTTCGACCCGCGCCAGGGCGTCAAGTTGAAGACCTACGCCGAGTTCCGCATTCGCGGCGCCATCCTCGACAGCCTGCGCGATATCGATTGGGCGCCCCGTCTCAAACGCCGGCAGGCGCGTGAACTCGAAACGGCCATCGCGCGAGCCGAGCAGAAGCTGGGCCGCACCCCGGAAGAAGCCGAGATCGCGCGCGAACTGAATCTTGGCATCGAGGATTACCGGCGCCGGTTGACCGAGATGGAAGCTCTCAATGTCGGCGAGCTCGAATACCTTCGGGATGAGCGGGAAAGCCCGGTCCTGCTCAAATACACCCCGTCGCCCGACGAAGAATCTCCGGCCGTCACGCTGGAGCGCGCGGAACTGGAGCGGTTGATCGCAACTTCCATCGATCGTATTCCCAAAGCTGAGAAAACCGTCCTCAGTCTCTACTTCTATGAAGAGTTGACTCTACGGGAGATAGCCGAAGTGATGGGAATTCATCTTTCGCGCGTTTCACAGATTAAATCGCAGGCGATCCTCAGGCTTCGCACCTCGCTCGCGAAGCGCTGGCCAGGTGTGCGCTCCTGAGGCGAGTATGGCGCTCAAGCTCTTTCAGTACGTAGAAAATTCTCTGAGTCAGGCCGTTTCCAGTCTGACCGGCAAGACCTTCAGTGTGTCCGTCCAGGAAGGCGCATCCACCGGAGCCGCGGGGGAGCTGGCCGCCCCGATCGTTTGGCAGCAATCCTTTTCGGGGCTGGATAAGCCGTCTTTCTGGATCGTGGCCGGCAAGGATCTATGGGAGACGCTGGGGCGCGTCACGCTCGAAGCGGCCGGCCTCGAGGAAGTTTCCGAGGCCGATTGCCACTCCACATGGCAGGAGATCGTCAACCAGACTATAGCGGGCATCGCCGCCGGGATAACCGCCGACCTGGCGAGGGAAGTCACCCCGACGAAGGGCGCCGAGATCGAAACGGAACCACCGGACGCGCCGTGGATTTATTTTTCGGTGAACGACGGCGCCGGCAAGACGTGGAGTCTCAAAGCCGCATGGATTCCCGAACTGACCACGCTGGGAGAATCCCGTTCCGAAGAAGCTCGGCCTGTCGTCGTCCGGGAGAACAACTCATCCAAAACGTTCGATCTCCTGCTCGAAGTCGCGTTGCCGGTCAGCGTTTCATTCGGCAGGACTTCCCTGCAGATTCGGGAAGTGCTGAAGCTCAATACGGGATCGATTGTCGAACTGGACCGATTCGTAACCGATCCGGTCGAGGTAATCGTCAACGACTGCGTCATCGCCCGCGGCGAGGTGGTGGTGGTGGACGGCAACTACGGAGTGCGCATCAATCAACTGGCCACCCGCGACGAGCGGCTTCGCTCCGGCATGGCCCAGGCCATGCACAAAACCGGCTTATGCACCTGAGCGCGGCCATCGCCGGAGTTGTCGCCGCTGCCCTCGCGAGCGTTCTGGCGTCGCTCGCAATTCTCAGCGCGGTCGTCTGTTTGCGGAAATTGCGGAATCAGGCTCTGGCGGCGGAGCAGAATCGATCGGAGCTGCTCGCGATGCTGCATTGGCAGCGCGAGGAGAGCGCGCAGCAGGTCGCGCAACTGAACCGCGGCCTCGACGCCCTTGAACAAAGTCGCCGGGCTCTTGATGACGCTTGCGACAGACCGCTTCCGCGGTCCCGGCGCACGCAGGCGATCCAGCTTCTGCGATCGGGCATGTCGACGGAAACGGTGGCTTCCTCACTCGGACTCGCCACCCGGGAGACGCGCCTGATTGCCAGGGTTTCGCGCCTGTTGACGCTCGAATAGTTTTCTTTCGGCCTACAGGCAAATGGCCTCGAAGCCGATCTGACTCCTGACGGGAATTATGAGCGGTATCGAAGAACAACTGGGGCTTGGAATCGATGAAGCGCTGCGGATTCGATCGCTGTACGACGGCAGCGGGCAGGCGTCGGCGGCGTTGCGACAGCTCTCCGCCCTGGCGAACGAATACCTGGATTGTGCCGCTTCCCGCGCGAAACCATTTCTTTCCGAAATTCTTTCCATCGCCGGCTCGGGAAGTTTGGCGGCCGGCGACGATGCGCGATTCCGTGCAGCGCTCCAAAATCTCCGGGAGTCGCTTGGCAACAGGGGTGAAGTTGCCCGGGACGACCATCTGAGCGACGAAGATACCGAAAGAAAAGATACCGAAAGAAAACTCGAAGCGGCCGCCAATCAGCTCGCCGAGGATCCGGAGCTCGTGCAGGAGTTTCTCGTCGAATCGCGCGAGCACCTGTCCAGTGTGGAAGCGGGGTTGCTCAAACTCGAAAAGGAACCTCATAACGCCGAGGCCCTCAACGCGGTGTTCCGGGCCTTTCACACGATCAAGGGTCTGGCGGCCTTTCTGGGAGCGGCGGCAATTCAGGAGCTTGCCCATCGAACCGAAAGCGTCCTCGATCTCGCGCGATCGGGGACGCTTGCACTCTCGCCGGAAATCATCGATCTGATCCTGTTCTCGGCCGATCAACTGACCAAATGTCTCGACGCGGCCGCAACCTGCAAACTGTCGGAAATTCCCCGTTGCGGCGACGGCCTGCTCGACAACCTCGCGGCGCTCGCGCTCGGAGAAACGATCCCCGCTGGTTCCGAAGGGGAACGAACCGCACGGACCATTCCCGGCCCCGACGTCTCCGAAGGTAAGCCGGCCGTTTCAACCTCGCCCAGCGTCGAAGCCAATGTGCTTCGGGTCGATGCGTCGAAACTCGAATATCTGATCGACATGGTTGGCGAACTCGTGATTGCCGAATCGGTGGTGCGGCACGATCCACGCATCTCGCAAACGCAGGATGCCCTGCTCTCGCGTAATCTGACGCAGCTGGCGCGGGTAGTCGCCGAGGTCCAGAAGACCTCGATGTCGATGCGCATGGTCGCGGTTGGCACGTTATTTCGAAAGATGAGCCGGCTCATACGGGATTTGAGCCGCAAGTCCGGCAAGCAGGTCGAACTGATCACCGTCGGCGATGAGGTGGAGCTGGATCGCGGCATCGTGGACGATCTGGTGGATCCGATGGTGCACATGATCCGAAACGCGGTGGATCATGGCATCGAGACGGTTGAGGAACGGAAGATTACGGGCAAGCCGGAATGCGGCTCCGTCCGGCTCAAGGCAACCCATGACGCCGGCGATATCGTCATTGAGATATCCGACGACGGACGCGGGCTGGATGCGAAGAGAATCCTCGAGAAAGCAAGGAAGAAGGGCCTCGCCGGCGAAAACGACCATCTGGATGAAGAGGCAATCTTCAGGCTGATCTTTGAACCCGGTTTCTCGACTGCGGAAAAAGTCACCGACCTATCGGGGCGCGGCGTCGGTCTGGATGTCGTAAAAAAACAAATGCAGAAGTTGCGAGGCAGGATCGCGATCCGCTCGACGCCGGGCGAGGGCTGCGCCTTCGTGCTGCGCCTGCCCCTGACGCTGGCGATCGTCGACGGCCTCGTCGTGGGTGTGGGAGCCCAGCGCTACATTCTGCCGATGTTCGCCGTGCGGGAAATGTTTTCGCCGGGGCCTGGTACCTTTGTGACGCTGGAGAACCGGGCTGAAGCGGCATTGTTCCGCGATAAACTGCTGCCGGTCGTCCGGCTTTCCCGGCTCCTCGAGACGCGGGCCGAAGACCGCCCGGGCGGCGTCCTGATCGTGGCCGAGGCACGCGGCCAACTCTTTTGCATTGCCGTGGATCAGTTGATCGGCAAGCAGGAGGTCGTCATCAAATCACTCGGAAAGACTTACCGGGACGTGCCGGCGATCTCGGGAGGCTCCATCCTCGGCGACGGCCGCGTCGGCCTCATCATTGACGTGAATTCGTTGCGTTACCGCAACTGAGCTTTATGGCATCTCTGGCCGATATCGCCCCACTCTCCGACCGGGATTTCGAGCGGGTCCGCGAGATGGCTGAGCGATGCGTC